>CAZECW010000028.1:0-28491 GCA_964510585.1 uncultured archaeon
GCTGCGTCTTGTTTAGCCTCTTAAGCCCAAGCCAAACCCTTCAGCTACCAACAACTATTTATATACCATACTTTCAAATAAACTTTCTGGCGATTCATCCCCACGACTAAAGTCGGGGGCTTTCTCGCCAAGGTTTTGTAAACTATCCATAAGTCCTGTTGTGTGATTGGGTGTTCTGTAACTAAAAATTTAGATCCGAGTGAATCTTGCAATTTTTATAATTTGACGTGCATAACTTGTTATTTGGTTTCCATTAGCTAACCAAAATTTTTAAAATTTTTAAATAACAAGACAGTCGATTAAAATGGGTATCCGATTGAGTTTCTATGAAATTCTTATCGCCTCAGCTATTAAAATGGCTCCTAATTGTTTAAAGTTAGCCCTCTCCTCAAAAATTTTAAATATCTTACCAATAAACGGCAGTTTAATTAGACAAGGCAAAAAGAAAGATGAAGAAATTGACTTTACATAAAATCCTTTACTACCCAGAATATCAGTTAATCTACTGGGCGAATAATACCTAATCGACTTGTAAAATGATTTTTTCTTAAACAAGGCTCTAATCTTCCTGTACCAATTCCAAGAGTTTAATAGGTTGTGGACTCCCACAACCGCATCTCCTCCTACTGTTAAAATCCTGTGAACCTCTCTTAAAGCATATTCCTCGTTAAGAAATTCTAGGGTGGTAAAAAGCATTACAGCATCAAATACCTTGTTCTTAAATGGCAGATGATGCGCGTCCCCCACTATTACCTCAACTCCACAACCCTTAGCCCGAGTAGCCATACGCACCGATGTGTCAATACCTATCTTCTCATAGTTGCTTCCAGCTACAGAAACTGTAAATAGCCCAGTCCCACAACCCACATCAAGAAGCCTTCCTCTCACACCATTATGCATTAAAGCCCTTCTAAGCATTATTAACTCGATTTGAAAAATAAAACTTCCAAACTCGGTTCTAAACCATTGGTCGTATGTATCAGCTGCTTTATCCCATTCCTTAACACTGCCCAAAACGGTCAAAACCAAGCACGCTCCAAAGAATCACAACAAACCATGTGTAGTAGCAAAATTAAGTAGACTCGGATGTTTCTTAATTGAATAAAAGGTGACTAAAATGAAACAATCCAAGTCTACCAGTAATAATAACAGCAGCGAGTCCCTTTTGATTTTTCGGAAGCGCCTTTGAGGAACTCACCCCCACAGACCTTGAAGGGCTGTCGGAGTACGCCCAAAGAAACCTAGAGATCATACGCTGCTGGCACCTCAACCCCCTAAAGGACATCCTCAGAATGTGCCAGATTTCAAAGAGCTGGTTCTTCCGACTAGTCCAGAAATTCATCCAAGAATGATCCCCAGCACTTGAAGATAGAAGAGGCCGACCCCCAACCCAGAAAGGGGGAAGAACAAAAAGGAAAATCAAAATCTTTCCAGGCCATCACTACACCATACACCGAGAAGCCATCATTGAACATATTGATTTTAATGTTCCAAACTGGAAAAGGAGCCCTATAAACTTTTTTTTGGGGAGAAATCGAACTAAACTACATCGCTCAAGGCAAGGAAAACCAAAAAGTTAAATACAAAAACTATTTAGAAAAAGATTAGTGATGCCCCAAATTTTGGAGTGTATAAAGGAAAAGTTTCGTTGGGGAAAGCGGAATGACAAATAAGTTTTCGAAAATGGCAGAAAGGATTCTCAGTATTGATATAGAGGATCAAGAAAAAATTGATAGAGTATATGATGCGCTTCTTAAATCCAGCGACTCGGAATCCTTCAGAATACTCTTAGAATTGTTGTCCAGCGGCGACGTTATTCATACGCAGAAGGCTGCGGACACCCTCGCGTTAAAGGGGGACCCCAAATATTTGCCTGAAATAAAGGAGATAAGGGAGAAGCTGCCTGCCCGCCCCGGTTTGAGGGACTATCGCCAGACTGTAGACAGAGCCATCGAAATCCTTGAAAACATCAGAAATAGATCAAAGTGCAGATGCAACTTGTACGCACTACAGAACGGATACAGTAACAGATACAACCCTTACGAAGAGCAGAAAGAGGGATTCATCTCAATTGTTAAAGAGGATGTTCACGAAAAGGAGTACTATACTGATTACTATTGCAGGTGCAATTTTTGTGGAAGAAGATGGAAGGTGACCGACGAAATCGGTTACCACTACACCTTATACAAATGGGAGGAAATCACTGACAAGGAATGATATGGTACAGACTTTCGCCGATTTTTTTCCTTTCCGCCTCCTAGGAACCCACCTCTCCTACTAAAAAGCTTCAAGGTTTTCACACCTGTTACAGGATTTCAATGAGTGCCCTCTCTTTGGAGGCTTTTTATGGAGGGGAAAACATGACTCTTCTTTTCATTTTGGCATGGAATTAAATGTAAGGTAGAAACAACTGCCATATAAATAATAATCCCCAAAAGCTAAAAAACCTAATATTAAAATTAGTGTTGAGTAACTTTTCTGTATGTTCCTTTTAGTGTTCTGTTCTTTTCCCGTCTTTTTCAAGGTTTTTTGAGTATTTTGTAGTTTTCGAGTGTGATGGGTGAATATGTACTGGTTTTGGTTTTCTCGTTTGGAAAAACGTTTTCCACTAATATCTAAGGGTTCCTGTGATTGGGTTTTTGGTGTTCTCTATTAACCTGTGAATAACTCCCTTTTTTGTGACAGTGGCCAGATTGAAAATAATTTATTTTTTGTTCTTGATGAGCCAAGCTTGTTGTGATTCCCTTTTTTTGGTCCTAATATTAATATATGCGAAGTAATAATTGTGGGTCAGAATAAACTATTAATTGTGGTTGTAGATAGAATAGTTTCCGATGAGTTTATTATGGATAATTTTTGGAAGGGTGAATATGTTATGTTGTTTGAGGCTACTGCTAAATGGAGTGGTGAAGGCTACGAAGGCAGAGTGGAGTATCCTAATGGAATCAGCATGGAGTTCTGCGCTATGCCCCCTTGGGGAAAAAGAGTTAATGTGGTAACTCCAGAGCATTGTTTCTTGGCGTCTATTGCCATGTGTTACGAAATGTTTATGGTAGCCGTACTCAAAAGAATGCGAATAGAAGCATCCATGATGGAAGTCAAGGCCGTGGGAGAAATTGCTGAGGGAGAAATGGTTCCAGGAAAATCTTTTGAAAGAATCAAAATAATTCCCAAATTGAAAGTCTCAAAAGAGAACAGAGAAAAGGCTGTTAAAGCCACCGAAATAGCAAAAGACTATTGCCTCATAACAAACTCCGTAAAAGTCCCAGTAACCATATCGCCAGAAATAATCACTTAACAATTGCAGAGAGAAACAAGTTATAATGATTAATAAGCTCTGCAATGGAGCAAATCTGGTGAAAAGAAGGAAAACTAAAATTTTAAATGGTGAAAGCCAGAAGTGGAAAAGGAGGAATAAAATGAAAGCCCTCAACCTTTATTACTCAATGACTGGTAACACTGAGAAGGTAGCCAAGAAAATACAGGAAACCCTCAAGAAGTTAGGGCATAAGGTTGACACTATAAAGGTGACCGAGAAGAATGTGGAACTGGACATCCTTCAATACGAACTCGTATTCGTGGGTTCAGGAGTGTACACGTGGCTACCGGGTAAGCCCCTACAAGAACTCTACGCAAGGCTCCTCGCAAAGTACCATGGCACCAAAGATATAAAACCTGGTTCACCAAAAAGGCCACACTTAAACGTTGTGGTCTATTGCACTTACGGCGGAGGCCATACTGGAGTAAACGAAGCCATCCCTGCAGTCAAGTACATGGGGCAACTATTTGACCATCTGGGATACAACATAATTGCAGAATGGTATATAGTCGGTGAGTACGTCACAGAGAGCTTTAGGGAAAATAATATCCTTGGAAGGTTGGGAGATATTCGTGGAAGACCCAACGAAAACGACCTCAGAGAAGTAGCTGAAAAGGTAAAGGGAATACTAAAGGCCACATCGCCAAGCTAGAGATTTTACTTCGCACTCACACGTTTTTAAAAACTTGATACCACATAAATTTCTACTAATCCAATATATCTTATTTTTAAGGACTGGATCTTGTTAATGACAAGTCTGAAGGGGTTTGATATAAAAAAATAAGCCGATGAAAAGGGTTAGTTCCATGTGGGGTAATACCACCAAATTTTAAGCATACATTTATTTCTGATGGGGAGGGTGTTTTTTTGGTGTTTTGGGTGAGGTTTATTTGAGCTATGGTGTTTGGGTTTGGGATTCGATTATTTTTATCCAGGGGTGGTTTTTGATTTTTTCAATTTTTTGTTTTGTTTGGGGGTTGTTTTTTATTTTGTTGATGGTTTCTTTTATGGTGTTTACCTTTTCCTCTTGTGTTATTTTTTCTGGGTTGGGGAGGTGGGGTGTTATTGTGTCGTTGAGTTCTGTGCCCAAACCTTCTTCGAAGTAGAGTTCGTAGATTATGCAGTCTGCGAGTTCTTTTAGGAATTGGAGGTATTGGTTTTCTTGGCTTGTTTCTTGGAGGGTTAGTATGTATTCTGCGAGGGTTGATAGGTGCTTATTGTTTTGGGGGTATGAGAAGATGTTTAGGTAGGGAGCGTTTATTCTTAGGTATCCTCCAGCCATGTGGGAGGATCCGTATATTACTTGATAGGTGTATTGGAATAGTTTGGAGTTGAGAAGCAGTAGGGTGCCTTTCAGGTTTGTGATTCCAATGTCTTCTGTGAGGTAGTAGATGCGTCCGAGTGCGTGTCCTTTGAGGTCGATTGCCGCGTTGAGTTGTTTCACCATTCCGGGTATCACTATTTTCTTTTTGAGGAAGTCTTCACGTTTCCCCGGGGGGATGATTGATTTTTTTATGTATTTGTTTGAGGACACGATGGCGTAGGGTTTAATGTTGTCTCCTTGGATGATTGGCTGGTATTCTTTGAGGTTTTGAGGTTCGCCTGTTATGTGTTTGCTGAAGCCGGAAGCGGCTATTCCGCAGCTGAAATTGTAGCGGTTATTAAATTTTCTTGTGACTGCCTCCAGGATGGGTAGATTGTTTTTGTTAATTTTTAGGGGTATAACGTTTTCTGGTATGCTTTGGAAGAATTTTTTGGAGATGCATAGGTCTTGGGGTTTGTGGAGGTTTGTTAGTTTATCCACGGTGCTTATTGTTATTTTTTCTGACGGTCTTTTCCTGTTTATGTTGATGATTATGGGGTAAGTTGCCGCTTCCTTGAAAACTTTAATGTTGGAAACGTCTATGACCATTTTCGTGTTCCACTCTTTAAGTAAAAGGTTTCGGAGGGGCTTCCCATATTCTGTCACGAGGAATTTGTTTGAAACAATGTGGGAGAATTCACCCTCGTCTTTGAGGATTTTCATGCCCCTCTCAATGAAGAGTACGTATATGTCGTACTGCTTATGGGTGCAGTGGCTTAAATTGTTGTATAATACTTTTTCGCTGTGTTTCAAGTTTTTATTCGAAATGTATGGGGGGTTTCCGATTACTATGTCGAAGCCCCCCTCTTCAAAGACTTCAGAATATTCCAGCACCCAGTGGAAGGGTTTGAGTTCCAAGAATTTTTTGTATCTCTCATTTTCCCTCAATTTTCTCAGTTTGTTGTCACTTTGAAAGAATTCCTTTACGATTCCATAGTACTGGGCGTTAAGCTCTCTGTTGAAAGCCTCCGTGATTTCAACTAAAACCTTTCTGGTTTTGGGCTGCAACTCTCTATCATGAAGTGTCCGGTACCTTTTAACCAACTCGTTTCTCAACTTGAACAGATCCATAGAGGCAATGTGCGGTCTTCCAAGAATGTTTTTTGCCTTTTCAGCGATTTCAGGAAAGTTTTTCTCCAAAAAATCCATGTTGTCCAAAATAGTTTTTACTGAGTCATCCTTGGGAAAGAAGTTTTGAACCAGTTCAGAAGTAGAAGCAAAACCAACGAGAGAATTACCACACCGAATGTTGAAGTCAATGTTTGGTAGGGGCTGCACATCCTCTCTCGTCATAAAGGTTTCTGCAAGTGCCAAAAATAATCTCAGTTTACATATTTCCACGGCTTCCTCCAATATGTCTACGCCGAACAAACTATTCACTATAATGTATTCCCTTATCTGGTAATTGCTCCAACCCAAAATTCCCTTTTCCCGGAGAGCATGATATATTTTCTTAAGCGCAACTATGGCGTCCACCAGAAAATGTCCACTGCCAACAGCGGTGTCAACAATCTTTATGTTCCTCAAAACTTGGAACAAATGTTCCAAATGCTCACGAGAACCATTTACAATCAGTTCATCTAAATCACTATAATTGGTGGAGAACTTTTCATTTACACGATCCACCAAGTATGGATGAATTGTATTTTTCGCCATGAATGTGGTGACTTCTTCGGGCGTGTAAACAGCCCCTAAATCCTTCTTGTTTACGCTTTTCTCAAATATGTATCCCAGGATCTCAGGGTTAATTTTGTCAACCTCCCCGCTCCTCTCATCAACTGTCCACTCCCTACATTCCAAAAGGTTTAGTGCAGGTATACTTTGTTCCCCTCTAGGAATGGGGTATCGCATCTCTCTGTAGAAGGCTTCGTTAGGAATACTTATATTGCTGTACTTTAACTCCACATCAGTTTCGATAAATAGTCCACAATTTAAATAGGGGATGTCCCCTATTAGCCGAGCAACCTCTTCATCCCTCTGATCCGGCTTAATGCATAATCCCTGAAAGAACAATTTCTTAAGAAACTCTCGGTAGAAATTTCCGTTTCTACCACTTATCTCCCTAAATTTATCCAAAAAATAGTTTTCATTGTTATCCAAAAGTCCCTTTTTCTGAATAAACCACAAAAAAATCAATCTCTGGAAAATAATTTTAGTTAAAAATTCTTTATCACGCTCATTCAATACTCCACCAATTTTCCCGAGGAAAAAGTTTTCAGCGTAACAGTAAAGCTGGTAGAATTCCTTTATGAACTCGCTTCTATCAAACAATTCTTCAAAGGAATCCACATTGTTGTACTCAAGTGCCTCCAGCTTTCTGAGAAATATTAATTCCAAGTCCGATTTCCGTTTCCTCAACTTTAGAATTTTGCCAGTCCCAGCATCGTACCTGAAAAGGCGGTATTCCCTGGCACCCTGGTAAACGAGTAAAATGTATTTTGAAGATAAGTTTTCAAGCTCCCTTTCATAGTTTTTTGCATCCTCATCGGGCGAGTGCTCAACTACTAGGAGAAGGTCCTCCTCAGAAATTTTAAAGTAAACATGTTTCTTATCCTTTAAATAAGGCTGAGACCCACAAAAGAATTTTCTAATAAATCCCTTCGCCTCAAAAAATTGTACTATATCCTCAAATTTTTCCCCAGTCCTAAACACCTCAGCCATCATAAGAATCACTCATCACCCCTTTCCAATCTAGAACCTTCCCATACAAAACTCCACCAAGACAAGTATATGGCTAATTGGACACTCGGCCTTAAAAGATTGTACTAGAACTTTAGTTGCGCTGAGCGGTTAATGACCAGTCAAATCATCTTTACACACCTTCACCTTATCCCTTCGGAATAATTCCTCTAGGATCTTCACCCAACCAGTTAATTTCAGATTCATATAATTTATTACTAAATTATTGTTTTTACTAATAAAATCTATTTTGTCGGATGCGATTTAAGTAATTTAGATTGACTTGTGACCGCAAGAACTATTAGCACCCCTTACTAGTTAATTTTTGAGTGGATTGGTATGCCTTATATTTTGAAAGGTTTCCCCATCGAAGAAATCGATGAGCTTGCCTGGAGAGAGAGTAATGTTCGGAAACCAATTTATCATATTCACAGATGGTTTGCGCGGAGGGTGGGCAGCACCTTCAGGGCACTTATTCTTGGAACGTTTCTTGAAGATAATCCTATGAAGCACTATTATGAGAGGGTTGAACTTAAAAATGGGTGCGGCCGGCCGCCCATAGTTTTGGATCCATTTATGGGTGGAGGCACCACCATACTGGAGGGACATAGGCTAGGCTGCCGCATGATTGGTGTTGACATTAATCCCCTCTCATGGTTTATAACAAAGATGGAGCTTGAACCAGTAGATAAGCAAGGGGTGGAAGAGGAGTTCAGAAGAATAGAGGGCGCAGTGAAAAGAAGAATTCTCTCACTCTATAAAACACGGTGCAACAAGGGACACGAAGCCGACACTATGTATGTTTTCTGGGTTAAGAAGTTGAGGTGTGAGAACTGTGATGGGGAGATTCTAATGTACAAAAATTTCGTCTTAGCCAAGCCGAAGGAAAAATGGGTTTATTTGTGTCCTAGATGTGGCGAAATTTTTCGGGACACGCCGGATTTGGAATCCACTAGGTGTCCAACATGTTCTTTATTGTTTAATCCCCGCTTAGGCTTCTCTGAAGGTAGAAGGTACCTGTGTCCAAACTGCAATTTTAAAGGGGAAATATTGGATGCAGTGCGGAGAAGAGGAGGAGGTGAGCCTCCTGAGCACGAAATGTTTGCCATAGAGTACTACTGTACCCGCTGCGGTAGAGACTATAAGAAGCCTTGTGCTGAGGACTTCAAACTCTACTACAGGGCAAGGAGCGAGTTTGAAAGGATTAGGAATAAACTTTTGGGGTTTTTGATTCCAGAACAGGAGATTCCAGATGGTTTTAGTACTAGTCAGATGAAGAAATTCAACTACAAGTACTGGTATCAAATGTTTAATGAGAGACAGCTTTATTGTCTCAGCCTCATCCTACGTGAAATCCTAAAGATTAAGGACGATGGGGTGAGGGAGTTTTTCTTGGCAACATTTTCCGATTGTTTGAACTCAAATAATATGTTCACAGTTTACAATGCGACTTGTTTAAAGCTGGAACCACTTTTTGGGGGTGGCTACTTCTGGCCACGTATGGCTCCCGTAGAGGGAAACGTTTGGGGCACAAGGTACGGTAGGGGAACCTTCACCAGCTATTATAGGAAGGGGCTAAAAGCTCTAGAGTACCAGCAGAAACCCTACGAATTGAAATTCCAGTCCCACAATGTTAGAAACGGGGCAAAAATGGGATGGAAAAAGTTTTTCGTGAAAAAGGATAAAATTAGTGGCCTTTTTGCATCCCACTTTGAAGAGCTACTTGGGGAAAAGAATGTTCTCCTCAGATGTGATTCCGCAGTGGATCTGAGCTTCATTTCTGATGGAGCCGTGGATGCAGTTGTTACTGATCCCCCCTACTATGATAATATTATGTACAGCGAGTTGTCGGATTTCTTCTACGTTTGGCTGAGGCTTGGCTTAAAGGACAAGTACCCTGAAGTTTTCAGCTCTCCCCTTACACGCAGGGAGGAAGAAATTGTTGTGAATGAAGCTCAGAGTAAAGGCGAAGCTTTCTACGCGTGGGGCTTAACCCAAGTTTTCAGAGAAGTTTTTAGGGTTCTAAGGAACGAGGGATTATTAGTTTTCGTTTTTCAGTACCGCAGGACAAGTGCCTGGAAGGTCCTCCTCCAAGCCTTAACTAAATCGGGTTTCCGCGTGGTAGCAGTTTATCCCACCTATGGTGAAACACCCAGCGGGGTTAGAATAAACCGCATAAATTATGACGCAATTCTGGTGTGCAAGAAGTTTACTGAGGATGAGAAACTCCAGATGGATTGGACAGTTTTTTGGAGGGAGTTAGCCAATAGAATTGACTCTGGGATGAGGAAGGCTCTTAGTAAGCATCCAGACCTAAGCTTGGAGGACGCATTCATAATTGGGATGGGCAAGGCATTGGAAGTTTACACCCAGACTAGTGGAGGTATAATTTGGGAGGGAAAAGTAGTAGATACTTCCGAAGTTCCCCTAGAGGCGGTTGAGGATATTGTTTTTGAATCCTTTCTCTCAAGTGTGG
Organism: uncultured archaeon; assembly: GCA_964510585.1. Lineage (GTDB taxonomy): Archaea > Asgardarchaeota > Jordiarchaeia > Jordiarchaeales > Jordiarchaeaceae > Jordiarchaeum. The sequence continues at coordinate 9,838 of CAZECW010000028.1, forward strand.
TTGAGAGGGCTCCCGAAGTAGACCATGTATCAAAGATTTACGCCGCTATTCTGGCAAAGAAGGATAAGATTGGCAGAGACATCGTAAGCAAAATTTCTAACCCCGAAAAAATTTTTGAAAAAGAAAAATTGGTTAAAAGAATCAAAAATACTGGCAGGATGGCCATTTTACCGCCCATATTGAGAATGGAATTTGTGGAGCAGAAAATTAGGAATAGTCTTCCCCTGACCTACATCGACGCGGCACACCTTCTCTGGACAGCACACCAGAAAAAGGAGGGAACCACAAAAATTCTGGAAACCATAATTCACACAGGAATAAATGGAGAAAAGCTGAGACAATACATCAGATTTTTATGGAAAAGAACTAGAAGCACGATTTGGAAAGAAATAGAAAGCGAACTCAGACTTGTTTCCTAAAAAACGGTTAGTCAACAACACAATAAAGCGGCCGACTACTTCCCACTAAAGTCGAGATCCTTGTCGCCAACAGTTTTGTAAATATTTATCAAAATTTAAGGGGATAATCGGAGGAGAATCAAAGATTTTTGTGAATGCTGGCTTGTAATGGGAGGTTTCTTCGAAAAATTTTCCACTCTATGCGCAATTTTCCATCACTAAGGTACACTGTTTTAGATTATGAAGCTAGATTGAATTCTCAAAAATTTGCAAACTGGTGTTACTCTTTACCTGCCCCGCTCATCTTTTGAGGGTAAAACTCCCGACCTCTGTTAAATGATTAATCCTCGCTTCCATAGGGGGGTTTACAACTGTTTCTTTTTCATCTCTCTCTTTTTACTCTTCCCTAACCTCAATGACTGTGATAGTATCTTGTTTAGTTTATTCCTGCGAACTCCCACACCTTGGGCAAAATAGTGCCCCCAGTGGCAGTCCTTCACTGCAGCATACACAGTATAAAACCCGCTGATTTCTTATTTTTTTGGCACTCGGTCGACATTTTTTATTGGGGTTCGATTTCCTCTTTAAACTTCTCCATTTTCTCTCTAAATTCGTCAGCTTTGTCGAATTCTTCCTTGCCAATGCAGTGCTTTACTAAAGAGGCATAAGAATTCATAATCTTTGAAACCTGTTTCTCTTCCGCTGTTAGGCCAAAATCTGCAAGAAAATCTTTAAGCTCATCTATCCTTGCTTCAGCATCATCATAATTATCATCTTCTATACACTCATAGATGTCGTTAACGTAGGCGTCTGAAATTTTGGAGGCGCTTTCTTCACTGATGCTCAGATTGAATGTATCAGGAAATCTTCTAAAAACCTCAATTATGTATTTAGCATCATCATACTCTCCTTCCTCAATAGACATACAGATATTCCCAGCGTAGGAGTCTGAAATTCTGAAGGCGCTTTCTTTGCTAATACTCAGATTGAATGTGTCAAGAAAGCTTCTAAAAACCTCAATTATGTAATAAACGAAGAAAGATGGTGTAAATATTGCACAGATCTTCTTAACGTAGGCGTCTGAAATTTTGGAGACGCTCTTCTCATCGATGGTAAGGTTGAAGTAATCAAGAAATTTCTTAATGTGCTTGAGTACGTTTTCAGCCGCGTCAAATTTATCATCACTTATCTTATCTAAAATATCAGAAACGTAAGCATCCAAGACTGGAGCAGCCTTTTCTAAATTAACATTCACTCCCTTCTACCTTAACTTGTCTACTCGGAGCAAGAGCCTATCCAAATCATCGTATTCGCCTTTCCCAATACAATCAGCAATATTGTCCAGTAGTTCTGAAAGTTCATACTTATCAAGCTCTTTGCCCATATTTTCCTAACCACCTAAAGAATCAATGTTCAAAAATTAACAATTATCTATAAACATATTTTTTACAACTATAATATAAGTCTATTTCAACAAAAACATAGTGAATTAATCAAAATTTTATAAGCAATAGTAGAACCAGCCTAAGGTGATTGCGACTATGCAGCGAAGTCTAGGTTCGTCATTTAGTAAATTTCCTTAGCTTGTTAAGTTGAGTTTTTTATTATGTTTTTAGCAAGCCTTATTTCATCTTCTCTCAGGTATCCTCCACGTAGGTTGATGCAAGGGCAGAGAGCCGACGGCGATCGAAGCCGTACCGTGGGAGTTCCTGTTGCCTTTGACATAGTTGTCAGCTCTTTTATGTGACGGTAACTCCTCTTCATACAAATTTTTCTATTAACTCTCCATTTTTAATAAAAGTTTACTGGCGAGGGATAATAGCGTCCTACTCTTTTGTTCTTTTTTTGAGTGGTTTTGTAATTTTTTGCAACTTTACATTGTTAATTTGAAAAATTTTCAGAATATTGACATAATATTGAAAAAAAGTAAATTGTGCGTCAGCGTATGAGAGTAGTAACATTTATATGTTCTTAACAATTGTTAAATTATCAGTGGCATTAACCAAAAAACAATATATAAATCGTTCTCAAAAGAAATCTAGCCCAAATAAAAATTTTTTAAATGAATGAATTTGGGGTGCTGAAGAATGAGAAGGGTCTATATGGATCATGCCGCTACAACGTATGTTGATCCTAGAGTGGTGCAAGCTATGCTTCCCTATTTTACGGAGTGTTTTGGGAATGCTTCCAGTTTGCACTCCTTTGGTAGAGAAGCTAAAGAAGCCTTGGAGCATTCTCGGGAAATTGTTGCTAAGGCTTTGGGGGCTAGCCCCAATGAAATCTTCTTTACCTCGGGGGGAACTGAGTCTGACAATTTGGCCATTAAAGGTGTCATGTATGCAAACAGAAATAAAAACCACATTATAACAAGCATCATTGAACACCACGCAGTGTTGGAAACATGTAATAGTCTGCAAGAACAGGGAGTTGAGGTTACGTATCTGCCAGTGGATAAGCAGGGTTTTGTCAGTTTGAATCATCTTGAGGACTCCCTCACAGAGAAAACTGGGCTCGTCTCAATAATGCATGCTAATAATGAGATTGGAACCATAGAACCCATAAAGGAAATAGGAAAAATAACGAGGGAACGCAGCGTCTACCTACACACTGATGCGGTTCAAAGCTTTGGTAAAATTCCCACAAATGTAAATGACCTAAATGTGGATTTGCTCTCAATCTCTGGCCATAAAATATATGGCCCAAAAGGGGTTGGGGTTCTCTATGTGAGAGAGGGCGTAAAAATTGAGCCAGTACAGCATGGGGGTGGACATGAGAGGGGAATGAGGTCTGGAACTGAGAACGTGCCAGGCATTGTGGGTTTAGCCAAGGCAGTAGAAATTTCTCAGGCAGAAATGGGAAAAGAGTCCCAACGTTTAACCCGCCTCAGAGACAAACTAATCAAAGGAGTTTTGGAAATTGAAGATTCCTGGCTTAATGGACATCCCACCAAGCGTTTACCTAACAACTCCAATTTTAGTTTTAGTGGAATAGAGGGAGAGTCCTTAATATTACGCCTGGACGCAAGAGGCGTAGCTGCTTCAACTGGCTCAGCGTGTTCTTCTGGTTCAGGGGCACCTTCACATGTCCTCACTTCTATCGGCTTAACTCCAGAACAGGCCAACGGCTCGCTTAGATTGACACTCGGCAAATGTAATACAGAAGAAGACGTGGATTACGTTTTGAAGGTTTTACCAGAAATAGTTTCGGACTTGAGAAAACTATCTTCAGGATGAGGTTACAAGCATGTATAGTAAAAAGGTAATTGAACACTTTTCAAACCCTCGAAATGTTGGCGAAATTGACTCCCCTGACGGAGTAGGTTCCGTCGGAAATCCAGCAGACGGTGATACTGTCACTATTTATCTAAAAATAGAGGATAACGTAATAAAAGACGTCAAGTTCAAGGTCAAAGGATGCCCAGCAGCAATCGCATCTGCTAGCATGACAACAGAACTCGCAAAGGGAAAAACCATAGAGGAAGGCCTAAAAATTACCAGAGAGGATGTGGCAAGAGAATTAGGCGGTCTACCTGCAAAAAAGAACGAGTGCTCCAATCTAGGAGCAGCCGCTCTACATGCTGCGATCAAAAACTATCTCAACAAAAAATCATAAAAAAAGCGGCAATAACATTCACTCAAATAATCTAAATAAAAGTAGGTACTTAAATTTTTGGGGCGTGTTATAGTTTATGCGCAAAGTATATTTATTTCATAACACCCTTTTTAATGTAAAAAGTTTTTTGGAGGAGATAGGTGTTTGTCTCGTCTTGATGAAATTCGTGACTGGTGGAAGCCAGACGTAATTTCTCCGGAGAAGGTTAAGAAGTTCATAGACATGTACCCCATTTATAAGAATGATGCAGATTGTCCTGCTTTTAAGAGTCAGAAGGAGATTAGGGAGATTCAGAACAAGAATTTGCGTGCTCAACTGGAACTCTGCCAGCAGTATAGTCCCTACTATAGCAAGTTGTTCAAAGAGAAAAACATTGACATTTCCCAGATTAAAACCGTAGACGACTTGGAAAAACTTCCCCTTACCACAAAGATGGACTATATGAAGGCCCCCGACTCTTTTAAGCTTCGCTTAGCGGGTGTTCCGGGCAGACAAATTTTTGAGCTCATCGACTGGAACATTACAATGACCACGGGCACAACCTACGGCTTTCCAACGATTTTCTGGAACACAACCCACGATGAGTACGCCCTGCTACAGTTCCTCATTAGAAGCAGTAAAATCAGCTGGGGCACTCCAGACGACCGAATATTTAACTGTTTCCCCTTCGGCCCGGTTCCCCACATTGGCTATCTGCGTGCCATAACCGCCCCTCTGGCTATTGGAGCCTCCGTGTGTGCGGGCCATACAGGTATGGCTTATCCCACGTTTCCTGTGCTTAGAAGAATGGATGAAGCCATATCTATTGCCGAGAACCACAAATGCACAATAATTATGGGGATTGCCAGCTACATTCGCAGAATGATTATGCGGGCTGAGGAGCTGGAAGCAGACTTTTCCAATATACGTGCCATCCACGCTTTGGGCGAGCCTTGCCCAATGGGTATGCGCGAAGATATGCGTAAAAGGTTGAAGAATCTGGGAGCAGAAGACGTTTTTATACACAATGGGTGGGGCTTCACCGAATGTCAAGGTAGCCTTAGTGAGTGTACAGAGCTTGGCGGAAATCATAACCCCGATCCCGGCTTGTACTTCCTTGAGGTTGTGGATCCAGAGACCGGAGAGAGGAAGGCGGACGGTGAGGAGGGAGTGGCTGCTATTACTCATTTGAATAGGAGGGGCACGGTTCTTCTGCGCTACGTTTTGGGTGACATTGTTCGGATGACTCACGAGAGCTGTCCCCACTGTGGTAGGAATACGGAGCGGATTTTGCCGGTTTCTGGCAGTGTCTACGCCACTCGTACCAAGGAGCTGGTGAAGTTTAAGGGTACCCTCATTAATCCGGGAGTTCTTAAGGACGCTATTGAGAATGTGGGGGGTATTGCAGAGTACCAGATTGTTTTTACCAAGACTGACCCTAAGGATCCCTATAGTATGGATCAGTTAGTGCTCAAAGTGGCTCCTGTTCCCGATGTCAACCGTAAAGATTTGGAAGCGAAAATTAAGGATGCGGTTGCTAAGGCTGCTGAGATGAGTGCCAAAATAGAGTGGGTTGAGAAGCCAAGCGACATCTATGACCCCATGGTTTCCCTCAAAGCCACACGAGTAGTGGACGCCAGGCCCCCTCTAGAATAGCGTTTTCCTTCCCACCCACATTCCCCCTTTTTTAGGTCTGGGATTCTTTGGTTATTTTAGTGGTAGATAGATTTTGTATTCTATGGTTTCTGATATCCAGCTGGCTTTGAAGCCCAGTTTGTTTGTGATGTGGATTATTCTCTTGTTTTCGGGATTAATGTAGGCATATAGTCCCTTGACGCCCATTTTTCTGGCTACCTCAATGGTGTATTGGAGGAGTTGGGTTCCTATTCCTTTGTTCTGCCAGTTGTCGTGCACCACCATGGCAATCTCGGCTTCCCCGGTTAATCTGTCCACGTAGAATCGGGAGTCTGCAATTATTTCTTCTTTCCCGTTTATTTTGACTAGGGCGACTAGTGCCATCTTGTCTTTGTAGTCTATTTCAGTCCACTTTTCCACAAGCCATCGGGTAATGGGTTTGCGTATTAGGAAGCGTAAATAGTTTGTTTCTTTGGAGAGGGTGCTATACATTTGGTACAGTTTTTCCCGGTCTTCGGGTTTTAGGGGTCTTACCAGTACTTCGGTTCCATCCTTGGCTCTGATAACAGTTTGAAACTGTTCAGGATAGGTTGTGCTGCTTGCCACTCCGGAAACCTCTGCGGGCGATTTTTACAGTAAAGTTGTGATGAATATGGTAGTGAGTTCTTCACCATCTAGAGGTGTTAGATGGCATATTGGTGAAATAGTTAACGTATTCCCTTATGGTCGTTATTGGGAGGCTTTTTCTGGTTTTTTTCCCTCCGTGATTATCCAGGGGCTTATAGGATTTTTTACCTCTGCGATGCTTTGGAAGTGTGGATGCATGAAGTGGGAATCGGCGGAATAAATTCTGGTAACAATTTCCTTTAAGGGATAGGCGACTAGGTAGTCATAGATGTGAATGTTTGATTCGACGCTGTCTTTCACCGCACTTATGACTATGGGAAAGTCCAAGGGCTTTATGAAAAATTTTCCCTTCTCAAAATCCTCCAATAGCTTTAACCTTGAATCGACACTCAAATTTGATCTCCTGAGAACTTCTAGTATTTCACCAACCTGGTAACAGCTAAGGGCAATTCTTAGATTAGGATCACCTAATGTGGAGTATAAGAATTTCTTCGCCAGTTTATGGATTTCCCAGAATGGTTCTTCAACTGGTTTAACTAGGGCAAAATGCCAGATATTTGTGTCTATCAGAATAAAGCTAGACATCCTCTATTTCCTCAGCCTTTATCATGTCTTCAATGCTTTGCCTTTTGGGAGACTTCAACATTTTAGTTAAGTTGAGTTCTTCTGATACTGGACGCCTTATCCTTATTTCGTCTCCAATGACCGTTGCTTCACAGAAACCATTCTCAGGTAATTTCGCCCTATCTATAAGCTCCTTCGGAAGGTAAACTTTTCGACCAATTATTTTTACCCTCATTTTCCCAACCAAATTACCAAAAACATTACCAATATATAATTTTATCGTAAATACAGACTAAACAAAAGATTACCAAAAGCCCTGAATTTCCCCTCCAAATTCTTTCATCCACACCCCACCCAACTTCTCCACTCCCCAAAGATTTCTTCCTCCCCCAAACAAATCTTCTAAAAACTCTACGTTTGCCCTTATCTCTATAATTTCTAATTGATGCCCCAAAGGAGAACAAAATATAAAATTATGCATTCAGCTACCAGTTTAGGAAAAATCTCTAAAAAATACTTCGAACCAGGTTTAATGCAAAGTTTTAAGGTGAAAATTATATCTGACCAGTTTGATTTGTATTTTCTGGATCGGCCTGAGATTCTGAGTTTCATTTTCTATCCTCGGAGGGATTTTGGGGAATCAAGGGTGGGCACCACACACTTCATTGAGGTGGAGGAAGGAGTCGACATCGGCTGAAGATTTTGCTTTAATTGGATGGAAATAAGTTTTGGAGATCGGTAATAATGGATATTGTATGCTCAAAAAATAATGTTCCAATCCGATTATCAGAAGAAAGATGGTTTCATATTACAGAGGAGCACTCGGAGATGGCGGGTTATTACTATGAGGTTATTGAAAGTTTGGAGGAACCTGACGCTGTTTATGAGGGGGGGTGCAGGTGAATGTTTAGCTATAAAAGGGTTAGAAAAAGGTAAATACCTAGTGGTAGTATATAGAGAAGTAAGTAAAAATGATGGTTTTATTATTACCGCCTTTTTGACAAGAAGGAAAAGACAGTTTGAAAAGAGGCGTAGGATATGGCCATAATTGAAGTTGAAAAAATATTAGCTCTTGTTCCTGGCTTGTTAAAGGTTCCAAGAGAAAGAATGTGGGTGACGTACGATAAAGATGCGGACGTTCTTTACATAAACTTCAAGAAACCCAGCCACGCAGATGACTCTGAACTTACCGAAGAAGACATTATTATTCGATATGAGAAGGGAGAGGTGGTGGGAATCACTGTACTTAACGCAAGCAAAAGAAAAGCAAAATAGTACCATATGCACAAACATGGATTCAAACCTTTAAGGGGGATGGTTATTGTCTGATAGTGTTGATCTGTCTTTTCTTGATCGGCCTGAGATTCTGAGTTTTATTTTCTATCCTCGGAGGGATTTTGGGGAATCAAGGGTGGGCACCACATACTTCATTGAGGTGGAGGAAGGAGTCGACATCGGCTGCAGATTTTATTTGAGCGGAAAGGATAATCCCTCTATTCTTTATTTTCATGGGAATGGTGAAACGGTTGGCGATTATGACTGGGTTTCGCCAAGTTTTACCCGAAGGGGAATTAACCTTTTCGTTGCTGACTATAGAGGATATGGGGTGAGTGATGGCAGCCCAACCATTTCCAATTTGGTTAAAGACGCCCACCCCATCTTTAAAGGGTTTAAAGAAATAGTTGCTCAAGAAAAATGCAGAAACAGTCTCTTCCTCATGGGACGCTCCTTGGGGAGTGTTCCCACTTTAGAGCTGGCTTACCACTATCAGGATGAGGTTAAGGGTTTAATTATTGAGAGTGGACCCGCTGACACCTTCAACATTCTTTTCAGCCTCTTCGGATTCGAAATCAGCCCCTCCCTGAGAGAAAAATTGGAAGCCGCCTCCAACAAGGCAAAAATCAGAGAAGTCCATATTCCAACCCTTATCATACACGCCGAACAGGACTCACTAATTCCCCTAAGTGAGGGAAAAGCACTCTACCAAAACTCTGGGGCTAAAAACAAAGAACTCTACATCATACCAGGAGCCGACCACAACACATTATGGCTAGTGGCAGGTGAAGAATATTACCAGAGAATAGAAGAATTCGTCAAAAAATACGGCTAAAAACACTTAGAACTCCTAAAAAATCATTCACGCCCTACCACAGACTCAGCACAACACCCGTTAATACGCAATCTTCCACAGGTTCCATAAACCTATCCGGTAACTCTTAACAAATATTATCTCTTAAACAAAAAATTTTTGCAAAAAGACGCCGAAAGTAGACAACCACCCAAAAAATAAAATTAGAAAGTCCACTCAAAAAATGTAGATCAAACCATCCTTTAGCATCTTACCTCGGATAAAATTAACCCAAATCAAATAAGTATAAATAAATAAATAAATAAATAGTTTTATAGCGAAAATTTAATATATTTGTTGGGACTAAAAATTATAATGCGTGCTGAGGTTGATGCGGGCTTTAAGAAGGAATAACCCATAATTCACTGATCGACTCTCCCCCGCTAAACGGGGTTTTGTTAACCCTGCCGCACCACAATGCTATGTTAGGAAGTCCAATTTTTTACAGCATTGCCTCAGCACCAGAAAAAAAGGTTAGAGGAGGAGAATGGGGTGAAAAAACTCAAAATCTTCTTTGTGGTGTTCTTCGCGGCAATCATGCTGGGGATTGGAACCGGCGTGGTAACAGCACAAGCATATAGGATTCCAGAACAAAACCCTCTCGTCATCGGCGTGTCCATGCTTACCCCTACCAGGAGTTCCGCTGTAATTAATCCATTGGATTCGAAGACAATCGCGATGATAGAGAACGGCTCACTCACCCTCCAGGCAATTGCTCCAATTAAGGAAATGTGTCAAGACGTAGTGACTGAGGGTTTTAAACAGTGGCAGAAGCAGAAAATAGTTAGTGGAGAGCTTAAGCCTTTCTCTTCACCTCCTGACAATGAAACACTCAAGGCCCTGTTCTTCCAATTTTTGTCAGAGAGCCAAAAAGACGCGGAGATTTTCAAATACTACGATGAACTGTTATCATATGAGAACCAAAAAATACTGGAGCAGCAAATCCTCATGGTAAACCATTATACGCTTAAAGCGTTTTAGACAAAGTATGAAAATTTTTAGTTTTTCATGGGAAACAAAAGAAGAATGTTTTTGGCCGTAATCACCTAGCTTTCTCTGACGTTAGCTTTTTTCAAAACCAATTCTCAGGATATACCTCTCTATTTCTAGTGTGGTTCTAAAATCCTAAAGCTCTGTGTATCACTTGCTGGCTTGTGTTGTAGAGTGTCAGTCCGCCGTCTACCACAATCACCTGACCTGTTATGTAGCCTGCTCCCGGGGATGCTAGGTAGGCTGCGGCTTCAGCTATGTCTTCTGGTGTTCCGTATCTATGTATGGGTATCTCCTTGTGGAGTTCGGGTGTTGCTGTTAACATGTCCTTGGTCATACCTGTTTTTATTATTCCTGGTGCGATCGCGTTCACCGTTATTCCCCTGTGAGCCACCTCCAACGCTAGTGCTCTTGTTAGGCCTATCATAGCCGCTTTTGCAGCGCTGTAGTGGGCGCTGGTGGTTTCTCCATTTATACCCGCTACCGAGGATATATTGATTATTCTGTCTCCCTCCCGCATAGATTTGACAACGGCGCGTGAGAAATAGAATGCACCATCAACGTGCACCCTGAACATGTTGCGCCACTGTTCTGTGGTCATGTCTTGGAGCATACTAAAGTTTACTATGCCTGCATTGTTTACTAGAATATTTACCCTTCCCAGATTTTTCTCAGTTTCTTCAACTGCTTGAATTACTTGGGCTTCTTCACCCACATCACACTTGACAGCTATGGCTCTGCCACCCAATTCTCCAATTTCTTTGGCTACCCTTTCTGCTCCCTCAATGTTAATGTCGACCAAGGAAATCTTGGCACCTTCAAGCGCGAAGCGGTGGGCGATACCACGACCAATACCAGAAGCGGCGCCGGTGATGAGGGCAACCCTACCCGATAATTTTCCATTCAAAACAACGACCTCCAAAAATTTGTATTAATTAGTGGAACAGGCAAACTTTTAAGAATTTTCAAAACAGGTTCCCCATCCATAGGATCAAACAAATTGCTAAAAGCGTCCTTTGTCAAGAGTATGGAGGGTACCTATTATTGCTTATTATTCGATTAGGTTTTCTCCAAAAAACTCCATAAAGGCTGCCTTTTGGAGGTATACCACGCTCTTCTACATTATTATTGTTATAGTTAAAGACATATATGCAAAAAGAACATTTTTTAGATGCAAGGATCTGTATTTATTGGTGACTTATGGGGAAACGCTATGTCGCGCTCCTATGGAAGCCAATCTATGACGGCTCAGCTTAAAAGTATACTTGTAAGAAGACCTCTGGAGGAAGAATGGCATATAAAGGATTGGAGGAAATGGGGTTATCTTAGAAAACCGAATATAAAATTGGCTAGGGAGGAACACGCAAACTTCGTTGAAACTATAAAGGCTGAGGGGGTACGCGTGTTCTTTGTTGATGATGTTCACAAGGAACGCTTGGACGCCATTTTTACCAGCGATCCAGCGATCATAACTGATAGGGGCGCAGTGATACTTAAAATGAGCAAGGCTTTGAGGATTGGGGAAGAAGAAACCCTAAGTGAGAACATTGCAAAACTGAATATTCCCGTCCTTGGAAGAATTCAGGGAGAAGCAACCCTTGAGGGAGGAGACGTATTGTGGCTAGACCCCAAAACCATTATAATCGGCCGCTCCTATCGCTCCAACATTCAGGGAATTACACAACTAAAAAATATTCTAAATGGCTTGGCCAACACAAGCCACGTGGACTTGCCCCATTGGCATGGATCAGGAGAGTGCCTCCACCTCCTGTCTCTAATTAGCTTAATAGATGAGGATTTAGCGCTGGTTTATCCAGAATTGGCACCAGTGTCACTATTAGAGAGCCTAAAAGCGAGAAACATAAAAATAGTTGATGTTCCAAGAAGGGAGTTTGAAACCCAAGGCTGCAATGTTTTAACACTAAAGCCCCGAAAATGCATGATGGTAGAGGGAAACCCCAAAACAAGAAAAACTCTGGAAAAAGAGGGAGTAGAAGTAATCGAATTCCAAGGGAAAGAGATATGCCTAAACAGAACAGGAGGACCATCATGCCTCGTATGCTCAATTCTAAGAGACTACTAACCCATCGCTCACTCCACTGATTCACTCCCAAAGGAAAAGTAATGGAAAAACAAACTAAAAAAGTTTTGATGATTAATTTGGGGATGGGTGGATTCAAACCGCTTGCAGTTCCATTTATTTGGCTTAATGTTCTACGACTGGAGAGCTACTCTTGGTTTAGGTGTTCACGGATGAAGGCCACTATGTCCTTGATTAGAGATCCTGGACCGTAGACGTTTGCAACTCCCATTTTCTTTAACTCGGCGAAGTCCACTTCTGGAATTGCTCCTCCTACCAGTATCATAAACCTGTCCTTTAGTCCCTTCTCCTCTAGTAACTGGACGAGTTTTTTGGTGTATGCTATGTGCGCTCCGGAGTGTATGCTCATTCCAATTATGTCTACGTCTTCTTCTATAGCGGTTTTCACGATTTGATCTATGGTTTGGAATCCTCCGAACACTACTTCCATTCCTGCGTCTCTCAGCCCCATGGATACAGTTACTGCGCCTCTCCAGTGTCCATCCACGCCGGGTTTTGACATCAAGAACTTTATTTTCTTGGGCAAAGTGAGGCACCTCTAAGTCATCATGGGTGGATTCCAGATACCCCACATTTCACGATAAACGTTGCAAATTTCTCCTAGAGTTGCTCCCTCTTTCGTGGCTTCCATAACTGCGGGTAGCACATTTTCTTCTCTCTCACAAACTCTGCGCAGCTTGTCTAAGAGCTCCTGCACTTTTCTATTGTCTCTCCTTGCCTTCAACTTCTTGATACGTTCAATTTCTATTTCTGCGGCTCTAGGATTAGTTCTAAATACTTTGGTGGAAGGCACCTCGTCACGGACGTATATGTTAACACCTATTACCTTCTCTTTTCCTTCCTCTATGGCTGTTTGACGCTTGTGGAAGGCGTTTCTCATTTCTTGGAAAAGCCATCCACTTTCCAGCCCGCCCACTATGCCCCCATGGGCCTCTATTTTGTCCATATACTTCCAAACTCTATCCTCTATTTCATCAGTTAGCCACTCCACATAGTAGGAGCCTGCTAGAGGATCAATGGTGTTGGTGACTCTAGTTTCTTCAGCAATTACCTGCTGAGTTCTTAGGGCAAGTAGTACCGCTTCCTCGCTGGGAAGGCATATTGCCTCATCGTAAGAGTTTGTGTGCATAGACTGGCAACCGCCCAGCACAGCCTCCAGAGCCTGGATCGTGGTTCTAATTATGTTTACGGTAGGCTGCTGCGCCGTTAGGGAGCTTCCCGCAGTCTGAATGTGAAACCTGAACTGGTAGGATTCGCGGTTTTTGGCCTCGTATTTGTCTCTCATAAGTTTGTACCATATTCTTCGGGCCGCGCGAAACTTAGCGATTTCCTCGAAAAAGTCCTTGTGGGCTGAAAGGTGGAATGCGAGGCGCCCCACAAAGTCATCTATGTGCCAGCCCCTCTCAATTAAGTTATCAATGTGTGCCATGGCATTAGCGAATCCTATTGCCAATTCCTGAATTGCATCAATGCCCCCTTCACGATAATTGTAGGTGGTGAAGTTTATGGGGTGCCATTTTGGAACGTTCTTCTGGGCTGCGGTGTACTCTATTAGGTCGCAGGCTAGTCTGAGCAGGTGGTGGGGTGCAACGTTTTCGAAAGGTACGAAGCCTAAACTCATGGTGCAAATGTCGTTCTGGCAGGTTCCCATAAGGTTTTTGAGGTCTATGCCTTTGCTCTTTGCCATGTTGAAATACATGGCGCATACGGGAGCACTCGTAAAGGGTTCAACAACCAGTGCAACGCTGATTTTATCTATGGGGAGTCCCTCCGTGAGGGCATACATGCTGTCTATACAGTAAAGTGGCACGCCGGATGTACCTACTTCCGCCATTGCTCTGGGATCATCTGGATCAAGTCCGTTAAAGGTTAAAGCGTCCACCGCGGCGCTGAACCCTGTTTCTCCCTCCCTATAAAGTAGTTTCCACCTCTCATTTGTCTCCTCGGGGGTACCGTATCCCGAAAAAAGTCTCATGGTCCATAAACGGCCACGGTACATGTTTAGATAAACGCCCCTTGTGTAGGGAGGCTGCCCCGGGAACCCCACGTCTCTCAGATAATCATGATTTTTTATGTCCGCCGGTGTATAGAGCCTCTTTACCGGTATGCCCGAGTAGGTTGTGAACTCTACGTCGCGTTCCTTACATTTTTCGACCTTTTTTTCCCAATTCTTCTGGTTTTCTTCAATTTCCTTTATCGCCTCTGGATCGAACATAGCACCACATCCTCAAACCCATAAAGTTAAGTTTAATATTTAACTATTTATTATCCTCATTCCTTAAACAATTTTTGGGTTCTACTACCATCTCACAATTTTATCGAATCTCTGTTTACGAGCACTTCATGGCTTATAATTTTTTTTATCCAATACTCGATACAATAAACCCTCTATATTAAATTGTCTATCAAATTAGCAATTAAGATAAACACACTAACCCCAAAGACCTTGAAAACTCCACACAGGTAATTAACTTGGCTGAAACGCACAAAAAATAATCAGCCACTTCTAAAAAACTGTACTCCTCTGCTCGGATTAGCCTCCCAGGGCAACCTTAACTAAGAATCTCCTAACCTATACCCTAAAAGAAGCATTAATGTAGGCTATCAAAACTGCTTCCAAAATTTGGCACGCTAAAAACAGGCTGTGCTTTTGGATGAAGGCCTGTTTTTTCTTTGAGGACAGCTTGCAAAAGAGGCTTAATTAAACTTCCCGTCCATCCTAAACCTATTTACAAGAGAGGAGGTCAGAACGCATATGAATAAAAATAACAAAAAAGGGCCTTCGGTATTAACCAAAATTTTGGGAAAAAATTTTAATATTTAAAGGAATGAGCGTTATAGCACAGCTCCATTTCGCCCTCAGAACCGAAAAATGCATCCCAGCAAAACGCGTTTAAAACAGACTAGGTAGAACACCGTTAAAAGGAGAACCAAACAGCTAGAAGCCCCGGAATAAAAGTGCAGAAACCTAATAATGAGCGCAGCACACATCCTACAACCATTGCAACCGTTATCCAAAAACTCGTGGAAATCGGGAAAATTGAGGTGTGAAAATAACGGGTTTTAATGGTGGGGGCGAAATGGGAGTCTAATCCAAATATGAATGAGGTTACCATTATGAGTGAACTACCGGAAAAGGATGAGGGAATATACGTCCATCGAAGTGGAATAAAAGTCCCTTACCAGTGGCATGCCGGAGAATATGCAACCTACTTTTACAAACAGCTGAGAGAAAAAAAGATTTGGGGAACCAAGTGTCCAGAGTGTGGTAAAGTCTATGTGCCTCCTAAGAAGATCTGCATAGAGTGTTTTAAGCAGTGCCGTGAATGGGTGGAACTGAGTGACACCGGAACCCTACTCACCTACACCATTGTTAGGTATAGTGAGCCACTCATTCAGCCAAGAGAGCCACCATTCGCATATGGCATAATAAAACTGGATGGAGCCGACACTGGAATGGTACATTTCCTAGGAGAAGTCGACTTTGACAAGATTAAGGTCGGCATGAGGGTTAAGGCGGTGTTCAACGAAAATCCCGAGGGAAACTATCTAGACATAAAATACTTTAAGCCGGTAGGGTGAAAACGTTATGAAGGTTGGAATAGTAGGAGTAGCTCAAACAAAACATGAGGGAAAGAAACCCAAACAGATTTTCGCAGATATGATATTTGAAGTGGTCAGTAAAGCCTTGGACGACGCGGGACTGGTGAGAGACGACATTGAAAACGTGGTGACCATCAGCAGTGACTTCTGGGATGGAAGGACCATTTCCAGTATGGCTGTTATGGACGCTTCAGGCTCGGTGGGGCGCGACGTAACCACCGTTGAAGGAGACGGAACCTTCGGAACAGTAATGGGCGTCATGCGCACACTAGCAGAATTTGAAACCACAGTGGTATGTGCCCACGCCAAAATTTCGGAGTGCAACCCCAGAGTAGTCTTCAACTGTGCATTCGACCCCATATATGAAAGAATACTGGGTTTAGATGCCATATCCTCATCTGCCCTCCAGGCCAGAAGATACATGGTAAAATATGGAGCCACTGAAGAACAGTTTGCAAAGGTCTCAGTCAAAAACCACAAAAACGCCTTCAACAATCCATACGCACACTTACCGCTAAACATTACAGTTGAAGATGTACTCAAATCAAGAATGCTAGCAGACCCCCTAAAAGTTCTCGATTGCTCCCCTGTCACTGACGGCGCAGCAGCAATCATCCTTGCCAAAGAGTCAAAGGCCAAACAAATCTGCGACAACCCCATCTGGATAAATGGAATAGGATACTGCTGTGACGCCTACCATCTCGGAGAAAGAGATTTAGCAGAAACTGCAGCACTGAGAAAAGCCGCTGAGAGAGCCTACAAAATGGCGGGCATAAAAAACCCCCTAAAAGAGATTGATGTGGCCGAAGTTTACGACGCCTTTTCATACATGGAACCCATGTGGATGGAAGGACTAGGCTTCTGCAAAAAGGGTGAGGGCGTAAAACTAATAGACGAAGGAATAACCGAAATGGGCGGCCAGCTACCCGTGAATCCCTCGGGAGGAGTACTCTCAGCCCACCCAGTACTCGTAGCAGGACTGGTCAGAATAATAGAGTGTGTGCTACAGCTCAGAGGAGAAGCAGACAAAAGACAGGTACCCGACGCTGAAGTCGCACTAGCCCACGGAATAAACGGCCCCTGCGGCCAATCCCATTGTGTACTCATACTAGGAAAATGAGGTGAATAATGATGAGAAGAGTAGGTATTGTAGGAGTAGGCCAAACCCACCACAGATCTCACAGACCAGACGTAACTGGACAGGAAATGATAAACGAAGCGGTACAAAGAGCACTCGACGACGCCGAGCTCACTATAGAGGAGATTGACGCGGTGGTCATAGGGAACATGGACCACTTTGAGGGCATAAACTATGTTGATACTTGGAGTATAGATGGTTCCGGAGGATTCATGAAGCCAATTATGAAGATGACAACCGGTGGAACAACTGGAACCACACTTGCTATTGGTGGATACTATCATGTAGCTTCTGGAATGTTTGATACGGTTCTGGTCATCGGATGGGAGAAAAACTCTGAGTCCGACACCACAGCGGCAATCGCCACCTGCGCAAATCCCATAATAGAAAGAGACTTTTTCTCGGGAGCCATAGGTCCCCTAGCCACAGCTGCCACAGGGTACATGGAGCGTTACGGGGCTACCGAGGAGGACGCCGCCATAGTATCAGTGAGAGAACACACCAACGCGCTTGACAATCCCTACGCCCATGTACGGATAAAAATAACTGTCGAGGACGTGTTGAAATCACCAATGCTCTCATACCCAATAAAACTTCTAGACATGTGTCCAAGATCAGACGGCGCCTGCGCAATAATTTATGCAGAAGAGAAGAAAGCTAGGCAGATAACAGACACCCCTGCATGGGTCAAGTGCTGCGTGACTCGGCACGACTATACCCACTTTGGAGACCTAACTTTGGGAGCACGGGACTGGGGTATTGCTATGCCGACATTGGAGGCGGCTTCCAGGGAAGCATACAAAATATGCAAGATAAAGAATCCACTCAAAGACTTCGACCTCATGGAATTATATACGCCATCCTCCTTCTCGGGACTAATGTGGATGGAATCTTTAGGGGTATGCGGACCGGGTGAGAACATAAAGCTTAACCGCGAGGGAGTATACGAAAAATACGGGGAATTACCAGTAAATCTTTCAGGAGGAGTAATCTGCACAAACCCCATAGGTGCAACTGGTCTTATTAGAGTCGGCGAAGCAGCACTCCAAATAATGAAAAAAGCGGGCAAGCGTCAAGCACCAGGGGAAGTTAGAAGAGCGCTATGCACCGGCTTCGGGGGATGCAGCTGGACCGACATTGTGATTCTAGAGGCATAAATGATGGAGGAATCAGGATGAGCGAAAAGAAGGAGAAAAAGGAGTATCTAACTATAACCTCTGGAAAGACATGGGCACCCTACAATTGGCATGTGGGTGAATACTGGACCAAGTTTCTAGACGGGCTAAAAGAAAAGAAATTCTACGGAATAAAATGCCACAAGTGCGGGACAGTATACGCTCTACCAAGACAGGTCTGCGGAAGATGCTTCGTCAAAATGGAGAACTGGGTAGAACTCCCACACGAAGGTACCATCACGTCCTTTACCGTGGTAAAATTCCCATACATTGATCCCAACACTGGCCAAATAATTCAGCCCCTCCCCTTCACAACTGCCTCCATTAGACTAGACGGAGCGGATACCGCCATCTGGCACTACCTCAACATAACAGACGAAACCAAGATTAAAGTCGGACAACGGGTGAGAATAGTCTGGCAAGAAAAAAGGAAGGGCAGCATTCACGACATTAAGCACTTCGAAATCATCGACTAAACTAAAAATACACCATTCAAATAGTTTCAGGGTTTAAAAAAGGGAATCTTTTCTTCTCTCCTTTTTTTGGTTTCCCCTCTTTTCTTTGGCACAATGTAATAATTATGTTTTTGGGAGTTAAGTTAACTAACCCCTTTTCGTCTAAATGAGGGTATGTCAGTCGAAGAAGTTTTTGAAGGCACAAACCTTGAAAACCTCCGCCACCTCCCCCGATTCAAAGAGATTAAG
>CAZECW010000029.1:0-21714 GCA_964510585.1 uncultured archaeon
CATTTGGGTTAACTTGTGGAGTCTATCCCACCCTACCTTCTTACAGTATTCCGCGTGGTTTTCAACTCCATAAACCCACTCGTCCGCCCATTTAAGGAAGTCTTCATGGCTCTTACTCCAGAAGTCTCTCGCCCAGTGCATATGCATTGGAAGATCATAGATGTAATAATAGTACGAAACGGCGGGATGAGCATGGTAGGGTACCTCGCATACAGCATCCACACAGTAAAAAGGAACCATAGTAGCGTTAGGAAGCCTCCTTATTTCTTCGGTGGAAACAATCTCTTCTACCACCGCTATTACGCGTTTCGAGGCTCTTGCAAGGTCACCCACAGTACAGGTAGGACTAATTCCAAAGAACTGAACATTTCCCTTCCTATCAGCTCTCTGTGCAGAAATTATTCCCACATCGGGGTTAATCGCGGGAATCATGGCGTAGGGTTCACCAGTCTCCTCGTCAGTGAATAGTTTGATTTTGTTGTTCGCTTTTAATAAATCAGAGCCGAGAATGGATTTTGTCAACATGTGGGAGACACCCATACCTCCAGCCATAAATCTCAAAGCCATAGAGTAATGTGTGTACTCCTCAATTTCGATGGGATTTGGAACCCCATTCTCAAAAGCCCTCCGCGCAACATATGCGGGGCCCATAATTCCCTCACCCACATATGAGAACACTAGCTTTTTCACACAGCCCAAACCCACTAGGCACTCCGCCATAGCTATAACATTAGCTGCTATTGTTAAGTTTCTTTTCTTCTGCCTCCCGATTTCTACCAGTGCAGCAACGGAATCAATGTACCCCTGACCATGTAAACCTATCACATCCCCGTCCTTAACAAATTTACTTATTGCCTCCTTCAATGGTAACCTCTTATCTTCAGCATATCTATCATTATCCAAAAACCCAACACCTCCAATTATTAAATGATTGCTATTTATACCTTTTTAATTGTTAATAAGCCTTTTGGAATAAAAAAGGAAGAGGCTTTCAAGGAAATCCCTAAGGCAACACCTTTTTTTTTGGGTCAACCGGCTTGGTTCTTGTCTCCACCCCTTTTCCTGGCGCGCCTTTTTTGCCAAGACATAACTTCAATAACTGCCTACTATCAGTGAATTATTTGCCTTATAAGAACAGCAAAAAATTGTGGTGATTGAAGTCTTTCAAGACCTTTTTGCAGTTTTTGTCTGGTTGGTGTTTCTGGCTTTCAAAAGTTACCACAAGATTTATAGTGTATTTAAAATATTTTTCAGTTTGGTTGTTGACTAAAAACGGGTGTTTAGTTTCTTATGTAGCCTTATTAATTCCTTTTTAGGCCGAGTTTGGGGTGATAAAAATGACAAAGATTGAAACCTTTAAAAAGGGAGAGTCCGAGTATGTGGAGAGAGCAGAAAAGTTCACCACACTATCAGATATTGAGGTTAAACCGTTCTATACGCCTGACGATATTCAGATAAATTATCACAAGGATTTGGGGCTTCCAGGAGAGTTTCCCTTTGTGCGTGGAGTATACCACACAATGTATAGGGGACGCCTTTGGACTATGCGCATGTTCTCTGGCTACGGCACAGCCTTTGACACCAATAAAAGATTCAAATACCTTCTGGAACATGGGGAAACAGGCCTGAGTGTGGCATTTGATTTTCCCACCCTTTATGGATACGACTCGGATCATCCCCTCGCCCACGGCGAGGTTGGAAAGTGTGGAGTCGCCATATCCTCCCTGGCAGACATGGAGGTACTTTTTGACGGAATCCCGCTCAACAAGGTTACCACCTCAATGACTATTAATGGCCCCGCAGCAATTATCTGGGCCTTCTACATCGCAGCGGCTGAGAATCAGGGTGCCCAAAGAAAAGAATTGGGTGGAACCATTCAAAACGACATACTGAAGGAATACATTGCCCAGAACTCATACATTTTTCCGCCGGAGCCCTCAATGAGATTGATTCTAGACACTTTTGAGTTTGGAACAGAGGAGTTGCCCCGCTGGAACACCATTAGTATAAGCGGCTACCACATAAGGGAGGCGGGAGCCACCGCAGTACAAGAACTTGCCTTTACCTTGGCAGATGGACTCACCTACGTGGACGCCGCCCTAGAAAGGGGAATGAATATAGATGCCTTTGCCCCCAGATTGTCCTTCTTCTTTAACGCTCACAACTACTTCTTTGAAGAAATAGCAAAGTATCGGGCGGCCAGGAGGATTTGGGCCAAAGAAATGAAGAATAGGGGCGCAACGAATCCCCGCTCCATGATGCTGCGCTTCCACACACAAACAGCAGGTGTTTCCCTAACCGCCCAGCAACCACTAAATAATGTGGTTAGAGTGGCCATCCAGGCCCTGGCCGCGGTTTTGGGAGGCACACAATCATTACACACTAACTCCTACGATGAGGCTTATGCCCTTCCAACAGAGGAAGCAGTAAAGTTGGCTTTAAGAACTCAACAGATAATAGCCTACGAAACTGGTGTCACCGACTCCATCGATCCCTTGGGGGGCTCCTACTATGTGGAGTGGTTGACGAACAAGATGGAGGAGGAAACCTACAAGTACTTTGACATAATTGAAAAGAAGGGTGGAGTAATAGAATGCATAAAGAAAGGTTTCTTCCAAAACGAAATAGCTAAAGCCTCCTACAAGTACCAGAAAGAAGTAGAACAGGGTAAGCGAAAAATTGTGGGAGTAAACTGCTACCGGACAGACGAGGACGAGGAGGTCTGCATTCCCGTGTTGGTAGTTGACCCTGAAGTTGAACGAGTGCAATGTGAGAGGCTCAAAAAACTTAGGGAAACCAGAAACAATGACAAAGTAAGAGACGCTTTAAAGGAGCTTGAAAAACAGGCCAGAACCGAAAACAACCTAATGCCCTATCTCCTAAAATGTGCCCATGCCTACGCCACCCTAGGAGAAATAAGAGAAACCCTCGTCAGCGTATTCGGCGAATACCAACCCAAAGACTGGTTCTGAACCCAGAAAAGTAAAACACATCGTACCACTGGAAATCTAAAGCTTTGTCTTATTCTTTCCTTTTTTATAGACCTAAACTATTTGAGATTTTCTGGAGAGCCTCTAGACTTATTCTGAAGAATTCTGGGATGGGCACTCCGATTTCTTCGCAAACCCTAATCCTGTCCCGGCCTGTGGCTGCGGCAAATGTTTTGTCTTTAAACTTCTTTTTGAGTGTTTCCACCCTGACCTGTTCCAACTTCTTATTGGGCATTACCAGAGCAGCAGCTATAACCAAACCTGAAACGGCGTCCGAACAAATAAGCCCCTTCTCCAGCCTGGTCTGAGGTTGAACATGGGTGTACTCATAGTTGTGAGCCTTAACCGCATTAATAACTTCGGGGGGAACCAGACCCTGAAGGTACTCCACAGTTTTAGTGGCATGTACTTCTGGGGAATTCAGGGTTTCTTGATAATCTAAATCATGTATTAAGCCCACTATTCCCCAGAGTTCTTCGTCTTCCCCTAAGTGTTTGGCCAGGTTCCGCATTATAGCCTCCACAGCCAGAACATGCTTCACCAATTTATCATCCTTAAGATGCTCGTTCACCATTTTCAAAGCTTCGTCCCGAGTTAACATAAACTAGTTAAAATAGCCAAATTATATTAAATTTTACCCTCATACGGACACAAAAACAGGCAAAATTGATTTAAAAAAGAAACAATTATGTTATCCTTTCTCTTTTCTGCTGCTGTTTACCTGTTTCTTCTATTTTTTGTGTTGCTCTCTGTCTGCAAGGGTAAACCCAATCTCTAAGGCTCGAGTGTTTATGTTGGGATGTTTTACTGTTTCCCTCACGGCTTTAAGTATGGTTTCTTTCTTGATTATTCCTGTTATTGCCACCAAGAAGCCTAGTAATATCATGTTGGAGTAGAGGTTGCTTCCTAGCTCTTTTTCTGCCAGCTCTGAGGCTGGCACCGGGTAAATTTTCACGTCTTCAAATGGCCAACTCCTCACCAAAGTAGAATCTACTATTACTATTTTGTTCTTCTTTATTGCGCCTCCCTGCTTGTCTACTGCTTCTTGAGAGGTGAAAACGTATATATCGGCATCTATAGCTCCTGGATAATCAATTTCTTCATCAGATATTACTACTTCGGTCCAAAGATCTCCGCCCCTCACTTTTGCCCCGTAGGACGTAACTTGCGTTGCAATTTCTCCCTCATATATGGTGGCTGCCCTAGCCAATAGTTCTCCCATAGTTATGACTCCTTGACCTCCGGAGCCAACGATGCGAATTTCAGTTCTCACCATTTTCTGTCCACCTTATTTTAGTATATTGTTCCGATAATTCGGGAGCGGTCTTCTCAACAAACTCACCCACCACTATTTTTTGGCTAAGCTCCTCTGCTGAGAGCCTTTTAGCCTCTTCTTTGCCCACCATGATTCCTTGAAGCCATTTTACCAAGTCAACTGGGTGCCTTACTTTAATGAGGGGGCCGTAACGTACGGGGCACGGTGAAAGCACTTCAATGAATGAGAATCCCTTCCTCTGAAGAGCCTTCTTAATGGATCTGATGAGTTGTCTCACATGCAGAGTTGACCATCTTGCCACATACGTTCCACCCGCCGCCTCCACGAGTTTACACAAATCAAAGGGGTTTTCTAGGTTGCCATAAGGCGTGGTATCAGTTCTCAAACCATGGGGAGTTGTTGGAGCCACCTGTGCCCCTGTCATTCCATAAATAAAGTTGTTTACACAGATAACTGAGAGTCCAATGTTCCTTCGGGCTCCATGAATGAGGTGATTGCCCCCAATGGCTGACAGGTCTCCGTCCCCCGAGATAACAACCACGTTCAGTTCGGGGTTTGCCAGTTTTAAACCAGTGGCAAAAGCTATGGGCCGTCCATGCGTCGTGTGAAGCACATCCGTGTTAAATAGGGGACTGGGTATCCAACCCGCACAGCCTATCCCGGAAACGAAGGCCACTTTTGTGAAGTCGAGGCCCAACTCGTCTATTGCTCTAAGAATACACTGGGCAATGACTCCGTCACCACAGCCTGGGCAATGGGGGAGAGGTAGTGTTTCTGGCCTAATGTACTTCATTAATGGATGCACGGATTTTCCACTCATGAGGACGCCTCCTTTCTTATGGTTTCCAAAACATATTTGGGGTTATGTATGGCTCCCAGAATCTGGGGAGGCAGAAACCCAACCTCTGCCACTCCACAGGCTGCACTTCTCACATAATCCAGAATTTGCCCCATATTATTCTCCAAAACTATGATTTTATCCACCTGCTCCGCTATTTTCGCAATTTCCCGCCGAGCAAAAGGCCAAATGGTAACAAGTCTAACACATCCCACCCTAATCCCCTCCATTCTTGCTTTTTTCAACGCCCATAGTGTGGATCTAAAGGGGCTACCGTATGTCACCAAGACAATTTTGGCATCATCAACTTGAATCTTTTGCAATCTTACAATTTCATTCCGGTGTTTCTCAAACTTTCCATAAATTCTCTTAATCAAATGGTCCAAGTCCTTTGGGTCACTGACTTTCCGGTATCCCAACTCATCGTGACAAGAGCCGGTAACATGAACCCGGAATCCAGATCCAAACGCAGGCATGGGAGCCACATCCTCACTTAGGAAAAAAGAGATTTCACCCTTTAAAGCGGGCTTTTTTCTATTTATTATTGGGATGTCCCAACTTGGCCTAATGACAACGCTCTCCCTCATGAAACTAACATAGGCATCAGTCAAAAGGATTACTGGGGTTCTTAAAGCCTCAGATAAATTAAACGCCTCCACGGTAAAATCAAACATGTCTTGGGGTGAGGATGGTGCAAGAACCAATATGGGATACTCTCCATGGGCACCATGCCTAGATTGCATCACATCCCCCTGCAAGGGCACCCCCACCTGTCCAACGCCGGGTCCTCCTCGCTGAACATCCACTATCACACAGGGGGTTTCGGTCTGAACAGCGTAGCCTATTCCCTCCTGCATTAGGCTGAAGCCGGGGCCGCTGGTCGCCGTCATAGATTTTAGACCCGCCCAAGAGGCTCCTATGATTGATGATATTGATGCTATCTCGTCCTCCATCTGTATGCTGATTCCCCCCACTTTGGGCATCTTTAAAGCCATAACCTGACCTATCTCTCTTGCGGGAGTAATGGGATAAAATGCGAAGAACCTGCAGCCCGCAGCTAATGCTCCCTCTGCACAAGCCACATTTCCTTCCAAGAAATCTACACGTTTACCTAATTCACTGGACAGAAATATTCCTCCCAAAATGTTGGATGTATTCTACCTGATTCTGTATGGTTTCTTTAACTTTTAAAGTTGTGACACCAAACTATTCCAGTTAACACAGACAATATCAGGGGATGGTGGGAAGGCGTATTTTATAAATCAGTCCCTTTTTTTAGTTGCTGGAACCCTTTTTGGCAATAATATTAAAATATTTCTTGTCCCTATCGGTTACCATACTTTTAATGGAGATGGGTGCTTGCAAAAGGCGAATATAATTGTTGACCCCTCAAAATGTCGAATGTGCTTGCAGTGCCAGATTTTCTGCTCCCTCCTGCACGAGGGAGAGGCGAACCCCTCAAAGGCTAACCTAAAAATCGAGAAAGGCGCTATTACTTTCCTTGAGACCTGCAGGGAAAACTGCAGTTTCTGTGCTGACTACTGTGCCTACCAAGCATTAAAACCCAAGTAATAATTTTTGGAGTCTGAAGAATAATGGAGTATTATGGTTATGCGGGTGCGGTTCTAGACTTGAACCTAACCACCGGAGAAAAGGAAGTTATCCCCCTAGAGGCCGATTGGATTAACGACTATATTGGAGGAGCGGGTTTAAGCTTTAAACTTTTCAGCCAGTACCAAAAACCCAAGGTGGACCCCCTATCTGAGGATAACGTTATTGTTCTTGGTGTGGGCCCAATAGTGGGCACCGGGGCACCTTTAGGTTCCAAGGTTTTTGCAGTGACAAAATTTGCAATACCTGCTTCTGAGGATGGGAAACACTACGTAACCACCGCTATTGGGGGCTTCAAAAGGTTCGGACTCATGATGAAGAGGGCGGGATTCGACCACCTCATCATTAGAGGTAAATCCCAAAAACCAGTTTATCTCCACATTAAAGATGAGGAAATAGAAGTCAAGGACGCCTCCCCCCTTAAAAGCTGCGATACCTATCAAACCACCGAAAAACTCCTCTCCCTATACCCCAGCTCGGGTGTGATTGCTAATGGTCCTGCTGGCGAAAATCTGGTTAGACTCTCACTGACCATAGTTGATGGTTTGGGAACCTTGGGTCGAGGAGGCTTAGGTGCGGTTCTGGGTTCCAAAAACATTAAAGCAATTGTCGCTCAGGGCACTGGGGGAATAAAGGTAGCCCGGCAGAAGGAGCTATTCAAAAAGGCCAAGGAAATAGTAAGCCTCATAAAATCCCAGGACATTTTCAAAACCGCTCAAGATATGGGAGCCCACGTCTTCTGGGAGATGATTTACCTCAAGAACATGTCCTCTGGAATTTGGACTAAGGATAAGTTCAACGAACTCTACGGGATGGTTCCATTCACAAAATCCAGACTGATTTCCGAGGCCTGTGTATCCTGTCCCATAGGCTGCAAGACTCAACACCGAGTCTATGAAGGCCCATTGACCGGCACCGAAGTGAAGACCACCCACTTCATAAACACTGCTAATCTGGGCCAAAAACTGGAATTGGAGGATTACCGTGAAGCCCTCAAGCTGGTTGACGCATGTAACAGAGCAGGCGTGTGCTTGTACACCTTCTCAGAAATGGCGGACTACATATCTCGGCTTCTCAAAGAGGGCAAAATAACCAA
Organism: uncultured archaeon; assembly: GCA_964510585.1. GTDB lineage: Archaea > Asgardarchaeota > Jordiarchaeia > Jordiarchaeales > Jordiarchaeaceae > Jordiarchaeum. The sequence goes on from CAZECW010000029.1 coordinate 7,812, forward strand.
CGAAGACCTTTTCGGCTTCACTCTTGAAAGAAACTCGGATAGCTATTTAGAATTCCTAGAAAAAATAAAAAATAGGGAAGGCATCGGAGCTATAGCCGCCGACGGTTGGTTTGCTCTCTCCCAACATCTAGAGTACGACGCTCTCATCCACTATAAGCATAGTCGAGGAATAGTTAAGGGAACCGACTGCATATTTGACGCCCGATTCAATAGGTTGGACTCCTCCATGGTTTCCCAAGTGGTGAATCCCAAGGGAGGTTTCCAAGCTTGGGGCAACTTCGGCGGCAGACTAACCACCCAGGACGTTCCAGAATTATACAACACACCCGAAAAAGAAAATCTAGGAAGATTGACTGCCCAATCAGAGGATTGCATGATGGTTCTAAACTCCATAGGTGCCTGCTACGTGATTGTTAACACCCTCTCAATGTTTGGATACCCCATACTCAAAACACTCGCAGAGGTATATGGTTATATAACAGGAATAGACGTTGAGCCTAGGGAATTAAAATTGAAGGGTGAACGTTGCTTCAACCTCTACAAAATGTTGAATGTGCGGGAGGGCTTCAACAGAAGCGATGACCGCTTTCCCAAGGTGTGGCTCGAACCCAAAGAAACACCCGAAAGAACCCTAACCCTCAAAACCCTCTACGCTAAGAAAGATGTAGACGAGCAAATGCTGGAACAAATACTCGACGAGTATTACCGTGAGAGGGGCTGGGATCTAAAGAAGGGGATCCCCACCCCCGAAAAGTTAACTTCCCTGAAACTAGATTACCTAAAATAAAATTAGGCGATGAGAAGAAAAATTTGAGGTAAAATTGAATTTATCAAGGCAAAGTTCTCATTAACTAATCTTTTGTTGAAATTTGGGCGTCTACTCTTCTTCCTCTTCTATACCGCAGATTCTCTTAGCGTCTCGGACCCTTGATTGTAAGGGTTCTCCCTTAGAGGCATAGTACATGGTTATTTTACAAGCCTGCCCGGAACCACCGCCATGTGCTGCTGAGTGGCAGAGGGCTCCAGCACCATAGGTTAGATTTTCTATTAGTCTCACAATTCTTGCCCTGTGTTCTGCTGGGGTTTCATTCGCTCCCGCGTAAAATCTTGCGAGGTAGTGGGCTATTTCTGGATTTTTGAATTCTTTTTCGCTTGGTAGGGTTGCTATGATTCCTCCAGTGATGTCTTCTGCGAGCCTTATAATTTCATATACTGCTTTTGAAGCCACGTACTTGGTATTGTTTGCAAGGATTATGTCCGGTATCATTCCTGCTCCCTCGTAGTAGGTTGCTTTAACACATGATGCTATAGCGCAAGAATACATTGTTTCATTATAACTTATCATGTCGGTTATTTTTTCTCTAACGTGGGAAACGTTTGCTGTGCCGTTTAATTCTGCGTAGGCTTGAACCGCCCCTATGAGTACGTCTGTCCAGCCGGTTTTGCAGCCGCCTGTTGTTGGCCTGTGACACGCACCCAGAAGGTTCACAAGCATTCCTGTAAATTCCACCTCACCACACATAAACACTCTTTCCCAGGGAACAAAAACGTCATCAAATATCACAACTGTTTCGTGGAAACCATATTTTGGATTGCCAATGTCCCATTCTGAGTCTTCCCTTCTGCGGTCGTCCTGAGAATAGCGGGCAGATATATTTTTTATTCCCTTTGCGTTGCCCGGAACCGCACAGCAAACAGCATAGTCCTCTGATCCAGGGTAATGGGTAGTGGAGGGTGCTACAAACTTTTCATGGGAGCACACGGATCCTGTCTGACAGAGTTTTGCGCCCCGCAGAACTATGCCGTCTTTGTCCTTTTCCACAACCCTTAGGTACATATCAGGGTCGCCCTGTTCATGGGCTTTAAGTAAACGGTCGCCCTTAGGATCAGTCATTGCTGGACAGCCGATCAAATCGTTTTTCTGGAAGTACTTTATGTATTCCACTGCGTTTTTATAGTAGTGGGTTCCTTTGGCCTCATCAATCTTTTTGGTTGTCGCAAGCAGAGCGGGAAAGGCGTTGTGGACGCAGCGGAAGGAACACATTCCAATTCTACGGTTAGCATATCTTGTTATGTCCACCTTTCTTATGAGATCCTCCACGGTTTGGGCAACGTGAGTCCAGCGGCTGATGGTTTCTCCTGTAAAGTGGGATTTGGTGAGGAGAAAATTCTTTAGTTTTTCCTCATGTTGCATATCGTAGGTTTTGGCAATAGCGTTAATCATGGGTTTAACTTTGGGATGGTTGACAACGGATTTGCCAGAAATTTTGCCACCATCAATGTACAATTCAAAATTCATATCAATCATATCTTGGATATACTCCTCACCAGTCTTCAAATACAATTCTACTTCACCTTCTTACTTTCACAATTTCGTTTTCCAAACCAAAATGAAGACATTAATACACTAGAAAAGTAGCCTTTTTAATATTTTTCGACAAACCAAATCGTAAAAACACGATTTTATCACCTTCTAAGCACAAAAATTTCCCCTATCACCATTCAAATGCCTTGAATATTTCCCCCGCTTGTGTTTTAAGGTTTTCCAAAATATGAGTGGAAGGGAGTACCCCTCTCTAAGGAAAACGATAAATAATAAGCCAGAAAACTTGGTAAATATTAAAAACTAGTTCTACGCATAATAAGTCTTAATTGAACGTTTTAAAATTAATAAATTTGGTTATCTGTAAAAAATGTAATTTTTGGAGGGAAACTTTTTGTCTGAGTTAATGGAAGAGATTAAGGCCCTAGTCGCGGGACACATTAAGGGCTCCCCACACCTAAGCGGAGCCAAGTACTATAATGAACCAGTTGAAAGAATGCCACGGCCAAAAATAGAAGAGCTGCAGTGGAAATTGTTAAAACTCCAAATAAAAAGAGCCTATGAGCTCACTCCATTCTATCACAAAAGGCTCAAGGAAGTGGGAATCAAGCCTGAAGACATTAAAACCCTAAAAGACTTCCAAAAAATTCCGCCTGTGCTAAAAGACGACATTCGAGAGCAAATGAAGAAAACCGGCGACCCCTTCGGAGGATGCCTAGCGGTGCCCTTTCTACCATCCAAAATACTCAATGTATATTCCTCCACGGGAACCACCGGACTGAGAACATTCAACGTTCACACAGATTGGGACAGAAATTGGTGCCTGGAGGAAATCTGCAGATTAGGAGTCATGGAGATGCACGACGCGCCGCCCGGATCTGTTTTCATAGACTTCGGTTTCCACTGGCATGGAGGAATCACTGGGGTTGAGCTGGGAGTCTCAAGATTGGGGTTAATTGTGGCGCCTATGGAGGCTTTGGGACCTGGATTCGAACTAGAAAGATGTTTACAGGCACTTCAATTTCTGAAACCCATAAGTATCCATTGGCCACTGGTAACTTTGTGGATTTTTGGAGACTGGCTACAATCAATAAATAAGGATCCCAAAGAAGCCATGAAGCATGTAAAACTACTATCTACCTCAGGTGACGTTTTGACCACCGCAGCCGCAGAATTTGTTAAGGAATACTGGGGTTTTGAACGCGTACATTCCGGTTTTCAGATGGCTGACACCTGGATAACTGGGTGCAATTGTTCTGAGCAACCCCCAAACATCACTCACATCTGTGACGACTTCCACTATGTGGAAGCTGTGGATCCTGAAACCGGTGAGCAGGTAGCACCGGGCGAGCGGGGTATACTGGTAATCACTCCACTGGTTATGGAGGCCATTCCGCATCTGAGGTGGAATAATGAAGACTACGTTTCGCTGATTCAGGATGAGTGTGAATGTGGTCGCACCCACACCCGTCTACACTGGTACGGGAGGGAGGCTTTTGCTGTAGATGTTAGGGGTAGGAAGGTGTTTCCCAGCGAAGTTGAAACAGAGCTATTCGAGTACCCAGAAATAGGAGTTAACGCCATCGCCTCGCAATTCGTTAAAACCGCTGAAGGCTCCCAGGACAAGTTGATTATAAGAGTGACCTATTTCCCAGATAAGACAAAAGATCCTCAGAAGTTGAAGGAAAGTGCCGAGAAAAAAATAAAACAAAAACTGGGACTTGACGTAGAAATCGAATTTATGAGTCAAGATGAAATGAAAGCCGCCCTAACAGCACCACACAAGACATCTAGGCTAATAAAACGGTATTAAACATCAATCCATCCCACATTTTTTTATTTCTTCCAATCACAATTAATAATTATTTAATATTTTATTACTCACCAGTAGTTTATCAAAAAAGTAAATTCAAGTAATGTTTGGATTAAAAGACGCAGACCTTTTTCTAAATTTATTAGTATGGATTTTGTAGCTCTTTAATTGATGTGATGGTTTAAAGTGCAATCATAAAGGATTTGTTTGGAGGTGTGTTTGTTGGAGAAGTATCCTTGGTGGACTGAGTATCAGAAAAAATTGGCTGATGAGGTTGAAGCTTTTGCCCTTCAGATTGCTCCCAGAGCTCTGGAGCTGGTCTGGAAGAGAGAACATCCTGCAGATTTAGTTAAAATGGTTGGAGAAAGGGGATGGTTTGGAGTACTAGTACCTGAAGAGTACGGAGGAATGGGAAAAAACGGTGGAGTGACTTCCAGTGCGATCATAACTGAGGGATTAACCAGCGTAGGGATGCTGGGAGGACTGTTTTTCTCCACCCAGTTTGGAGGTGTAAAACAGCTATCAACGTTTGGTACGCCTGAGCAGAAGGAGCGCTGGCTGACTAGGGTGGCTCGAGGCGAAGTGATAGGCGCGTTAGGACTCACAGAACCCTTTGTGGGGAGCGACGCTGCAGGGATCAAAACCACCGCGGTTAAGGATGGGGACGAATGGGTGATTAATGGCAAAAAGAGATTTATAACAAATACTGGGGTTGCAAACCTATACTTTGTTTATGCAAGAACTAGCAACGATCCGAAAGATATTCAGGGCAGGAGGCATCTAACTGCCTTTGTTGTGGAACGGGGAACCCCAGGGTTTAGTGTGGAGAGAATAAATGAATTGGCGGTGTTTGACGCTGTGCGTAACGGTACCCTTAACTTTAACAATGTGCGCGTTCCTGAAGAAAACATAGTTGGAGGAGTGGGTGGCGGTTGGAATGTTATGACTTCTGGTCTCAATTTTGAGAGGCTAATGATTGCAGTTTGTATGGTTTCCGCGATGAGGGAAGCTCTTAGGAACGCTTTATATTTCACTGAGAGGAGGGTGCAGTTCGGTCAGAGAACAATTGATTTTGAGAGTAACCAGTATAAAATTGCGGACATGATTATGAGGCTCAAATCCACAAGACTACTTTGCTATTATACTGCATACCAGGAGGACTTGGGTAACAACCCCATAATAGAGGCAAACGCAGCCAAAATTATGGCTACAGAATTGGCGAGAGAGTCTGCAATAGACGCTCTACAGGTCTGCGGGGGCGACAGCTTCACCAAATACTATACAGTGGAGCAACTGTTGAGAGATACCAAAATAAATGAGGTGGGGGGTGGCACCAACGAGGTTCTGAGGCGTCTCATAGTCTACATATATCGGAGACTATTCTCAGCTGAGATACCACAGCCTAGAAGACGCATACACAAAGAGCTGAGAATTCCTATTCCCTATTTTGAGTCTCCTGGTAGAAAAGCCCCCACAAGTCAAGCCACCACTCCTGAAGCTATGGAGAAATTGGTTCTTGAGGCTTTGAGTGAGGACTACTTTGTAAATCCTGGGCTTCACATGAAGCGTGAAGAACTAATGGACGATACCGGTTTGAGCGAGGAGCAGTTAGACGAAACCCTTCTCTCCTTGGAAGAGAAAGGGCTGGTTGATCTTTGGCGTGATAGGCACGGAGTCATCAGGTTGGCTAAGGCCACCTACGAGGGGCTTAACAAGGCAAAACCCTTAGATTTCTACCGCTGGTATCCTCCATGGAGCAGAGAAGAAGAGAGATTCTAAACCTCAACCCTCCTTTTTCCCCTATTTACAACTTTTTAATCATTCAATATTCCGCGGATTAAGGTAAAAACTTCCATTTAAATATGAAACCTCTAATTAATCTTAACGAAGAAAACAAGTGGGATTCAGCATCTAAGAAGATTTGGGGAAAACAATGAAAAATGGGGCCTAAACCAGGTGGAAAAATATTCCTTTTATCGTGTAGTTAATAGTGCGGGGGCTCAGGATGGATCTTTTCAATGTAGCTTGTTTCAAAGACTTCCTTTTCGCCTAATATCTTTTTTATGTAACCTAACTTTTTGAGAATTGGTACAAAGGCTAGAGTTGATGTAATGTATTGGGGGGAGAGTGCGGCGCAGTATTTCGGTGAGATGGTGTAGGTTGCTTTTACAAATTCAGGGTTTAATCCTTTTATTTCCTTGGAAACCAGTTTCGCTGCCTTGCCCGGATTCTCCCTGATGAGTGTACATGCCTTCTTGTGCATCTTTAAAAATTCCAGAATCACATGGGTTGTTTCCTTCAACTCTTCTCTTATCACTATGCCGTAGCTGGGGTTATTGGGCCAGAGCTTATTTGGAGGTATTACCAAGTGCACGTCAATTTGCCGGGAGGCGGCAACAATGAGGGATGGGGTTCCAACTGCGGCATCTATTTCCCCATTTTCCAGAGCTTCAGGAAGAAATTCTGCCCACTCATAATTTCTCACCGTTACGCCTTTCACGCCCTGTTCCTCAAGCAGGTTACGGATAATTACATCGTGTATTGAGCCTTGGGAAGGTGTTCCTATTTTCTTCCCAGAGAACTGCTCAAGAACCTTTTTCACATCCCCCAGTTCTTCCAGTGTTTTGTAGTGCTTAGGGGCTAACATAATGGTGCCTTCAACATGTCCTCCCCCCACACATATAATGGGATTACCCTTGTCTATAGCTATCATTGCTGGAGGAAGGCCAATGTAGCCTATGTCTATTTTATGCTCACTAAAAGCTTTGGTCATTGCGGGTCCGGTGGGATAGAGCTCCCAGTCAACCTTAAGCCCCGAACTTTTCTCCAACCATCCTCCACTTTTCAGAATGTAAGAGGTGTGGTACAGTGTTGGCAGGTATCCTACTCTGAGATCGCTCAACTACCGAAGCCCCCTGCTACTGGAAGGAACATTACAATAGTGTCTCCATCATTTATTTTGGTTTCCGGGTTACCCGCTTCTTTTCCATTTATTAAGAACCTTACATACTTCCTTATTGTTCCCTTCTCGTCTAAAACAGCTTCTCTAAATTTCTCTCCATATTTCTGGCATAGATGCTGCGTGAGAAGGGCGATGTTCTCCTTCCTCTCTGTTTCTATCACCGCTTCGCCCACTATTTCCCGGAGCATGGTTAGAAATTTTACTTTTATCATCTATACTTCCCCAGTGTGTTTCTCAGGTTGTCTTAGATTTTCATTCTTTTCCAGGATGACAAAAATGATTTAGGTGACGTAAACTTATTGGGCTCCTCTAGATTTATAAATTTTCGTTCCCTTCCCTTTATTGTGGGAATTTAATTGGATGAACTATTCACTTATCCTGAAAAAATTTATGGAATATTTGTCGCAGTCCCGAGGAGGCCCAGATTTCCGCAAGTAAAGTACCTTTTTGTTTTCACAAACCACAGAATAATATTATTCCGGGGACTCGAAATACTAAAAAACCCACCACCAGAAATCAACCCCCATTCCCGATACATCGACTGGAAACACGTGAGTAAAGTGGTGGAAAACATTAAGGGAAGTTACCAAATCCCCCTATACGAGATTAAGGAGATAACAGTTAACACCTACTGGCGAAGAATAACCATTTACGGCTACCTTATGATAATAGAAACCTATGAGGGAAAAAAGCACAAATGGAACCTACGCTTCGAATACCTTGAAGCAATGAAAAACCTCGCCAAGGAACTGGGCATCCCCCTAAACATTATACGAAAATAAAAAACAACCTTTCACCTAAAGCAAAATAGTAAAACAAGCTGAACTATATATCTGTGCCACACCTCTGTAATACACCATTTTATGAATTTAACCATCCTTAATTTCAAAGGTGAAAATCAAAAATGGAACTTTTAGATAAGATATTAGTGCCAAACTGGACCACCAAAAACATGCTGGAGAGAAAAGTAATACAAAAGGCGGCTCAAGAAATCAACGCAAACATAAAGAATATCGAAAAAGGCCCGGATTTCGCAACATTTAATCTTAGCACAAGTAAAACAGTTATGTTCCTCGGCGCTGACTACATTGTTAAACTAAAAGACTCCAAAAAGGGAGTTGTAGTGGAGCTCCAAGGAGAGCCCAAAATCGACCTAGAAGACCCTAAACGGCTAACAGAAACAGGATACAAACTTTTAGAAAAAATCCAGAAACTATGCACACAAAAATAAAAAACTGCAGATTCAATCCTTCCAATTTGGAGAAAAACTAAAATTTCAATAGTACAACATGTGTTTCTAAACTCTCAGCACCTTCAAACCTAGTTGATTTCCATTCCAGAACTGATATAAACTGAGGGAAACCCTATTTCCTCGGAAAAGTGAAAAACCAAAAATTGTAATTTATCACACATTCTGCACTCGTTTTATTTTTTCCAGTTTTTGCGGAATCTGTAAGTCGATGCCATGAATCCAAGCCTTCGCCGAACAACTTTGGGATCTCATGGATCCCCGCATGGGGAATTTGCAGAAAATGGAAAAAGGAAAAATAGCAAAAAATTCACTAATGGTGCGGAATTTTGGGTTTTAGAAGAGCACTACTATTCGGCCTTTGCAACTGGGATTGGCGAAATCGTCTATGAAGTAGTCGCAACCTCCTTTTAGTTTCTGTCCAATATCAGAACTCATAATTCGCCCTAAAGCACAGATCTGTCTGCCGTCCATTTTCTTGATTTTTTCTGAAATAAACGCTTCGCAGCAATCTCTAAAAGGGCAATCATCAACAACGTAATTAACAGTGCTATCATCCTCTAACTTGTAACTAACTTTGGTGGGCATCAGTCCAAAAAACACCAGTTTATCAACTGATTTCTTCCAGGCTTCTTTAAGGTTAGTGGCTTCCCCAGTCTTCCCTGATTCCAAATTTTTCGCCACTTCTGTTGTTGAAATCCTCTGCGAACTCCCTGTGGCGCCTTGGAGCATTGATTCCGTCCTTCCCATACTGTATATGAGGGCATTGTAGATGTGAGGGTACCTGTTAAGGTTTTTTTGCAAATATTCCTTTACCTGTGTCCAATCCCATTCTTGGGCGTCTTCAACCGGCGATTCTCCGCATTTCTTTGCTGCAAAAAGTATAGTGTTTTTTTTAGCTAAACGTCCATATGCCGGTCCGTATACCTTCTCTTGATTTTGTAGTATTGCGATGCAGACATCTATAAGTGCATTGGCGTTGACTTGGTCATATTGTGTTTGTATCTTTTCCAATATTTCCACCTCAATTTGAAAAATTTTTGCTAATGGTATGTTATAATTACGATTTGCTCAAAATAAATCTTTTCAACTTCATCTTTAACGTCGAGATTTGGTAAAAACTTTTTATTTTCCCTATCTTTCTTGCGAAAATTATAAGAGAAGACCAAAAATTTTGCATTTATCTAAAAGTTTAATAAAGAGAAATAGTAACTATTTACTCAAGTGAGGCTTCGCGATTAGAACCAACAATATACCCTGTTTATGGATATGCGGTAAAAAGATGCGGTTCCACAGATCAAAGTGAAAATGTTTTCCCTACAATGGGAATTTGCCAAATTCTGGCATTCATCGCGTCCTTGCGTTCCTTCAAAAATTGATTTATAGAAGTGTTAGGGATGAACTAAATTGGAATTGTATGAATTGACGGGAAAGCGGTTAGAGTATGGCTGCTCTGACACACCTAGAACCTAGCCCACACGTATGCCTTGGCGGTGACAATTATGTTCCCCCTTTAAAAATTCACTTATGTCCCCCCTACTCAAAATACGATTTTTATTATAGTTTCAGTGACGGTTTAGATTTATGGCTAAAATCCGCCAGAATAAAGTGCAATGGTGATAATCATAAATTTTTGCTCTACCCAGAGGACTTTACAGAGGGAAGAATGGTGGCAGTAATATGGAACTACCTACCTGAAGAGGGATACATTCGGGCAACCATAAATGTCAGAGACGGGCTACTCCTACATCAGCAGAGCCATAACAGTCCGAAAGGGCTGGGAACCGTAGCCTTATTGATATGCACTGAGGACACGATACTTGAAGGCCGCCAATATCAGAGCTTCTCTTGCTCCCAAAAGAAGTCTCCAAAAATAGAAAAGTTCACTATTGCCTTTGGCTATGATGGATTTCCAGACTTGGAACCCATCAGGCTAAAATCATTACCCCACCTAGAATATACACACAGAAAGGAACCTAATAGAAAAAGAGTAAAAATTGGGCAATTCTAGGTATACTTCTTGGCTAGATCTTTCAAAATTGCTTCTGCTTCCTGCATTATGCTATCAATGACTTCCTTGCATGTCATAAGTTTGTGTATTCTGAGAGAAACTTGACCCGCCCATATGGCTCCATCCTCAATGTTTCCCTCAGGTCCCTTCGCCCTATATGTGCCCTCAGATTCAAAAGCCCAAACATCCTGCATGGTAATCTCTTCATTCTTCAACATCTGAGTCAGCTCATACAATCTCAGAGAATATCTGTTCTTCAAGTGTCGTAATGGACCGTAAACGCCCTGAGTAACTATGGTTGTAGCCTCTTTGGGATACTTATTTGAAGAGTCTATTATGGCCTGTTTGACCTTATCGTTAAACTCACACTCCTTAGTCACAATGAATCTTGTGCCCATATAGATTCCCTGGGCCCCAAATGCTAACATGGCTACAAGACCCTTTCCGTCGCATACTCCACCTCCACCCACAACTGGTACTTTTACTTGTTGTACGACTTCAGGTACCACTACAAATGTGTGGTATGGCTCGTAGGCCACATGTCCTCCAGCCTCGTAGCCGGTTACTATGAGCCCATCTACCCCTGATTTTTCCGCCTTCTTAGCGTGATATACGCTAGGTACTGTTTGGAACCTGAGCATTCCTGCTTCCTGTATTTTTTTAAGGTGTGGCTGCGTAGGGTCCCCCGCAGAGCAGAGAACCATTTTGAGCTTTTTCTGAAGGTTGGGATCTTTTTCACGTTCCTCAATTAGGGCGTCTAGCAGCATTGGTACGTCGGGCTGTTCGGGGGCTACTCGGAAGTTTACCCCAAAGCTGCCTTTGGCCTTTCTGCCCACTTCTCTCACGGCGCCCATCATTCTGTTTTTAACATCGTTGAAGGCTTTAATTCTAGTTTCCTCATCTGCTATTATCGCTAGAATACCGTATTCTGGTGCTGGGGCAGGATGGCTCACCATTCCAAATCCTCCAGCCGTGGCCACCGCTGCCGCAAGTTCCTTAGTGTCAAATGGTCCCATTGCAGCTTGTATGATTGGGTACTCAATTTCCAACATGTCACAAATTTTTGTTCTAATCATATTAAAACCCCTTTTGAAAACTCAGAAGTGTGATGTCCAAATTTTTCCAACATATATTAAGTTTTGTTTTAACAAATTTAATTAATTTATTAAATTTTGCGCCAAACCTATTGGGCAAGGATGGGTAAAAACACCTTTTACATCATTTTTTAGGACTTATTGGCTTTTACTTTTTAGTGTCTTTTAGTAGACCTTAGGCGTAATTGGTACTTCCGGAATTTTTTCCGTTTTCATTCGTCTTTTATCACGTTTTTGCATTTTTCGGTAGGGTTTCTGAAAGATTTTAAACTTTTTCGCACCATTTCTGAATGAAAAATAATTACACCTAAGGTCTAGTAAGTTTCTGGTTTGAAGGAGAAAAGTGGTCTTATTTTGGTTTCATCGTTTGTATGGTGCATCGAAAACACTAAGGTGCCATAGTTTATTGTCGCAAAAACTTAATTAGTTAGAGAACTCAATCTATTCTGAGTCTAGGTGGTGGTAGAATGCTTATCTTTGAACGTGAACAGAAGATTTTTACAATAGGGAATGTTAAAATTGGTGGCCAGCCTGGAGAGCTGCCCACAGTTTTGGTGGGTTCAATATTCTACGATAGGCACAAGATAGTCAGCGACCCAATCAATGGAGTTTTTGACAAAAGTAAGGCGGAGGAGCTAATAAAAAGGCAGGAAGAAATGTCTGATAAAACCGGGAATCCCCACATGGTTGACATAGTAGCCTCAAGCCAAACTGCAATTGTGAAATACATAGAATTCGTTGCAGGAATCACAGACGCCCCCTTTTTCATTGACAGCACAGCCACCGACGTAAAAATTTCGGGACTAAAATACTCTGCTGAGACGGGACTACTAGACAGAGCAGTCTACAATTCTATAACATTCCATGTCTCCGACCAAGAGATAATGGATCTCAAAAACATTGGTGTAAAATCTGCGGTTCTACTCGGCTACAATCCCCGAAACGTGAAGCCCCAAGGCCGAGTTGAACTCTTAAAAGGAGACCAGAACACAAAGGGCTTAATAAAATACGCTGAGGAAGCGGGGATCCAAAACATGCTGGTTGATACGGCTGTTCTAGATGTTCCCAGTATTGGCATGGCAGCAGAGGCTGTTAAACTAGTGAAGCAGGAATTCGGATTACCATGTGGTGGAGGACCCTTAAACGCAGTTCTCGAATGGAAGAGAGTAACCGAACTTGGGGAGAACGCCAAAAAAGTGTGCGCCGCAACTGCAGTAACAGCCATGATACACGCCGGAGCAAACTGGGTACTATACGGACCAATATACAATTCGGATGTAGTTTTCCCAGCGGTAGCAATGGTTGATTCCACTATAGCCTACACGAAATCTAGGATGCGCCAAATAACTATACAAACCAAGAATCACCCGCTCTATAAAATATTCTAATTACCCTTTTTGGGTATCCTAATTCGGACTTTTTAGTTTTCATACTTTAGTCTTACTTGATGGCGCGTAATCTCTAGATTTCCATCATTTTATATACTGGTATGCTACCAACATTTGTCAGGCTGAGTCCTCCGTCCACGATGATTACTTGACCCGTTATATAGCTTGCCTCTGGCGAAGCCAGGAATGCTGCGACCGCTGCGATGTCTTCTGGTTTACCAAGCCTTTTAGCAGGTATGTCCTTGTAGAGTTCCGGGGCAACTGTATCTATCATTTGTATCATTGGCGTGTATATCAATCCAGGCGCTATGGCGTTCACAGTAATTCCTTTATGCGCCACCTCTAATGCCAACGATTTTGTGAAACCCACTATTGCGGCTTTCGCTGCACTATAACTTGTCACTAGTGCGTCCCCCGTGATTCCCGATACTGAGGAAACATTAATAATTCTCCCACCTTCCTTCATATTCTTGAGGACAGCCTTTGAGAATAAGAATGTGCCCTCAACGTGTACTTGAAACATGGTGCGCCACTTTTCCAATGTTATGTCTGAAATTTTACCTAGATCAAATATTCCAGCATCATTAACTAGGATATCAACACTTCCAAGATTCTTTATGGTTTCCTCAATTGCTTTATCTACTTGATTCTCGTCTCTCACATCACATTGAAGCGCTATAGCCTTACCCCCAAGGTCGTTAATTTCTTTTACCACATTCTTGGCATGTCCAATGTTTACGTCAACTATAGAAACTTTGGCTCCTTCCAATGCAAAGCGGTGAGCAATACCACGACCAATACCCGAAGCACCACCAGTAATAAGCGCAACCTTACCCAATAATCGTCCCTTAACACCCATAACCTCCAAAGACTCAGCTGTTTCCTTAACGGTAACCCCACCAACTATTACTTTTTTAATCATATCCCTAAGTGATTCCGTACCTTCCTGTTTCTCTACACTCATTTAAATCCCTCCAAAGAGCTAGGTATAAATAATTAATTTTTAATAAATTAATATGCTAACAAAATTTTTTCAACTATTATATAAGATTTATGTCTAGAG
>CAZECW010000030.1:0-2854 GCA_964510585.1 uncultured archaeon
TGCGTCTTGTTTAGCCTCCTTGAGCCCAAGCCAAACCCTTCAGCTACCAACAACTATTTATATACCATACTTTCAAATAAACTTTCTGGCGATTCATCCCCACGACTTGAAGTCGGGGGCTTTCTCGCCAAGGTTTTGTAAATAACAAGAGGAACCACCCAATAGCCCACCAACAAAATAGCTACGCCAAGTATAACGATTTTTTTATGGTAAGAGTTGAAATCAAACTCAAAAAGTAGACCACCCACCAGCACAGCTATACCAATCAGCTCCACAAGGGAAAGCAGGAAAATTACTAAATCTGTTTCACTAGTGCTGGGTAAAAAAAGCAGCCCGTTAGCCAGCGCCCAAGAGGGAATGAAAATATAAACACCGTACCAAAAACCTCTCTTAAACAACTTGCCTATCCCCACGTATCTTTCAGTTTTAAAAATTACTATTTTTAAAAGAGCGTCATTACTAAAAATTTATCTTAGGGCTTGTAATAGCTCCAGTGATTTCTTAATTTCTTCTTTAGAGCCAGTTATTTCCACTGCAATGATTTCGGTTACTTTTTTTAATTTTTTGGCTAGCTCAAGTATTTGCCTGTTTACCGCAGTATTGGAGTAGGGATAGTGGTCCCAGTACATTAGGTTTTTATCCAGATAGTTTGTGGAAAAATCTTGTATTTCAGGTCTTAAAAAACTTAGATGAATTTCCTTTATGGGGAGACCATCAAAACTCAACTGTTCAAGTTTAATATTCTGGTATGCGCAGTTCACCGCCATGTGCCCCAAGTCTAACAGTAGGCCTATGTGCTTTGAGATTTCGCCTAGTTCGGTCTCATTCATACCAATAGCTGGTGAATCCAAATCTGCACCATAAATGTTTTCCAACGCCACTAGGGGCAAAAGACCATCTCTTTTTAAAATTCGGCTGAACTCAGAAACGTTTTCGATACATTTTTGAATTGACAGCCTTCTGCCCTTTATCACAAAGTCGTTGGGACCACTTATTTTTCCCCGGAGACCTCCGTGAACCCCATAAAGTTTCCAATCAGTTAAAAAGCTGTTAATCCGTTTAACCATTTTCTTAACCATGCGAGCCGAGCCCTGAGGATCCACGGCGGGGTTCATCATAAAATTCTTATCGTAATCAGTCCTTATTGCTGGAAGGTTATGGATAGTAAAAATTTTTTCACCAAAAGCTTCACATATCTCCCTATTCTTCTCTTCTAAGCCTATACCCAACTCAAAGCCATCGATGTAATCTTCAACCTCTCTCAGAATCGAAATACTGTGTTTAGCAGTTGAAATCAACAGCACAACAAACCATCTCAGAAAAAAGGAAAGACAAAGAGTATAAGAATCTTCCCCCAACAAATCCCCAACTAACAAAAGATGCACCATGAAGCCCTAAAATTTTACAAAACCATTGGAGAGAAAAGCACCCCACTTTAGTCGCGGGAAGCGTTGGATCTACTAGCACCACAATCAAAAAAGGGTATAACGGGTTTTAGTTAAGGGACAGGAAGGAGGTAGAGGTTGCTTATCGTCTTTGTTAGAAATGGAGTTTATTAATCTAAGTTTTGGTTATTTTTTTCCATTTTGATGTTTTCTTTTCTTCTTCCTTTGCTAGTTCTTTGTCTACTTCTTTGTAAATTGCGGGTCGAACGTAGAGTGTTAGTCCCTCGAAACCTATGACTTCAACTTCTTCTCCTTGGTAGGCGTAGGGCTTTCCTTTGCAAATTGCGCTCCAAATTTCCCCCTCCAAATTTACTTGGCCTTTAGGGTCTATATCTGTTTTAGCTACACCTATTTTGCCTATGAGTGATTGGGGTTCCAACTTGGACTTTATTTTTCTAACCTGGTATCCCTTATAAGCCACGTATCCAAAAAATACAGCTAACACTGCGCCGGATATCATAATTGTATACTTCAAAACATTCACAAGATAAACAATTGTGGTGTCTTCTGGGAGGGGCATTTGGAAGAGTACAATAATGGCAATCACTATGCAACCAATACCACCCACCGCCAGTATTCCAATTCCGAATTTGGCTTCGAGAACCATAAGAATTATACCAATGGCCACAAACACCAGAGAGGCTAAGACACTAACAACCCATGCTTCAAGAGCCATAAAATCACCCCAAAAAGTTCCTTAAAATGAGACCCTATCCTATGTAACATTTCTAAACATTTGAACGTGAATCCACAGGATTCGATGAATCTATTGGAAATAATAATGTACAGGTTTAATTGAGATACCGCTCGCTTTAGACAATTAGCGGATTGGCAGGCCG
Organism: uncultured archaeon; assembly: GCA_964510585.1. Lineage (GTDB taxonomy): Archaea > Asgardarchaeota > Jordiarchaeia > Jordiarchaeales > Jordiarchaeaceae > Jordiarchaeum. The sequence continues at coordinate 2,285 of CAZECW010000030.1, forward strand.
GAAAGGCTGCTTCTGGAAGACTCATTTTGACCTCCACAAGGACGCTTTTTTTCAAAGCTCAGAAGTTTTCACCTCACCCTTAATGTAGCTTAAGATTTACTGAAATTTCCGTGTCCCAAACCCTAGATTAGATTTGCATTTGAAAAGGATTCTCATTTAATAGTTATGTTAGATTGCGAGTTTAAAAAATTATTTATAGAGTTGACACTCTCCGCGACTAAAGTCGGGAGATTCTTGCTTCTGGCTCATCGGGAGCCTTCGAAGCAATGGGTGTGCCATCACCCAGTTAACACGCCCTTCCCTCAAAGGGAACGGCGTCTATGTTGGCACCCTCATGGGGGCTGAGTCTTGTTTAGCCCCTTAAAGCCCAAGCCAAACCCTTCAGCTACCAACAACTATTTATATACCCTACTTTCAAATAAGCTTTTTTGGCGATTCATCCCCACGACTTGAAGTCGGGGGCTTTCTCACCAAGGTTTTGTAAATATAGATTTCTTGTATTTTTTGCGGCTTTTTGGGGATGGAAAGTTTTGATTTATTTTCCCATTTGTTTATCGATAGGTCTATAAG
>CAZECW010000031.1:0-8944 GCA_964510585.1 uncultured archaeon
ACACTTGAGGCCGCCCAGTGGGAAGTAGAATTAAAGGTCGCGGTGTACAACCAGCTCTGCTAAACCGCCACCGGAAAACCCGTGGCGGGGCAGAGGAAAAACTGCACTAAAAGGAAAAAGAGATAATTATGCAACAGGGCAGTGATTGCCGAAAACTTCGAATTCAAGAAATAAGGGTAAAAGTAGAAAATTTCCTAACTTTTACTACTTACCAGCTAAGTATATTGCAACTCCTATCAGTAATCCACCGATAACTGTATAGAAGGTGGGAACCTCGCCCAAGAATATGAATGCTAGGGCTACGGCAAAAACTATTTCTAAAAGCATTATCACAGCGGAAACTGAGGCGGATATGTATTTTAGACCCGCAAAGTATAGTGTAAACGCTATAGTTGTGCATACCAAGCCAGTATAGCAAACCGCAATAATCGCTGGGGCAGCCGTTAATGCAGATAGGGAAGACGGATCATAAAAACTGTAAATTGCAGCTGGTACAGCTAAAACCAGCATCGTCATAATAATCACCGCCGAGGTGAGATCCATAGAATTAACTTCATTACTATTTGAGCTATTTAGAAATTTTTTTGAGTAAACTATGTAAAAAGCCCAAATTACTCCCCCCAGAAGCACCACCATATCGCCTATGAATGCCCCGCTCCATAGGGTCTGAAGATTACCATTAGTGGTAATAAGAATAACACCCAAAACACTAATAGTGATGGCTAGTATTTTCTGGCGACCCATTGCTTCTCTGAGAATCAAGAAGGAAAGCACAGCCACAACAATCACATTCATATTTATGAGGAGAGACGCTTTACCCGCTGTGGTATACTCCATACCGATAAACTGGAAAAGGTAGCCCAAAGCGTTAAACAAGCCCAATGCAAAAATTCTACGATCTCTCAGAAAATGGAAAGCGTTTCCGGAACCTAAAAACTTTATAAGAATAATAGTCATTAAGCCCGCGGCAAAAAAGCGGAAGAAAACGAAGATTAAAGGGTGCATAAAGCCCAATCCCCACTTAACTGAGGGAAAGGAGCTACCCCAAGCGAGTGAGGCTAAAATCATTAAAAATTGACCCTTTCTAGCATCACTAGAAATTAACCTATTAAACTGCCATCTAGTTGTTTCCAAAAAGAACACCCGAAATTTCAAATACTGTATTTAATGTTGCAACTCTAAAAATTATTAAAATATATTCTTTTTGCTTAGAGGGAAGCATATAGGCAGAAAAACAGAGATACAAATCCAAAAACAAGAATTTCTTTCGAAAAACTTTCAGAAATGTGGACTAGTATAATCGGAAAATAAATTAATGAAGTTTTATTTTTTCTCTTTGACTTGTTTCCTAAGCGTGTCGATGCCAAAGTCCCCAACCGTTTCGGATGTTTCAACGGGACGATACCATGCCTTCTTGGGGCCAATTACTGATCTGGACTTCCACCCCACGCTCTTTTTCTCAGAATTAATATATTCCATCATTTTGTCTATTTTTGAGGTTATATCTTTTAGGTCAGCGTCCTTCACCCCGTATTCGGGAGCTAGTTCCTTGACTCCTTGCAAATTGGTTGTGACCGTGTACCAGAATCCCCAATCCTTCGATAATAACTGGGCAATGTACTTGGCATTTATGCACTCCTCTTCCTTTTCTCCCACCTCATGAGCTCTTATGAGTGCACATGTATCTTTAATATCCTTTTCAGCTATTTTCACGATTTGCATTTTTTCAAGCAACATATCGGTGACAGTTATTGTTGGATAATCTAATTCTAAGCGGTTCTTGAAGTCTATGTCGTGGTTCATTTTGAGCTTTTCATAGAAAACATCGACGTGGAACCACCCTTTTGGGTGATAGTAAATTTGTCTCTCACTAACTGCTGAGGATATTGTGGTTACTCTTTTAATGTAACCTTGGGAAATGAAAAAGCTCTTGATTTTGTCCCTTTGGTTTTTGTAGGCCATAAAGTCTAAATCCGTAAACTCTTGGCCCCCCTCAATGCCAAGCCGGCCTATTTTTTTGGAAAATTCCTCCACATTTCTGGTGTGCAGCCTGATGGCAACGCCACCCAGTAGTCGAATGATGAGTTTCTGCTTGTTAGCTAGATCTACTAACCTTTTACCTTCCTCAAAAAAGACTTCGCTGGGCACAATACCATTCCATTCTTCGGGCAACTCAATGGTTATGTGTTGCCCTCTTTTATCAAGCCATACCATTCAGACACCCCAGAAACTAATACTCCAGAACTTTTTTATATAATTATTTGTAACCAAAATATAAAATATTCGGGTAACAATGAACTCTAACTGATAACCTTTTCGGCATAGGTGTGTATGTGAACTCGTTTTGCAAGGGGATTAATAGTGCTTCTGGTTCTCCAAGGATTTAGCTAATTATGGCTTAATTTTGTGTGTAGGAATTTTCTGATTTATGAATCCATTATGATGTTTCTAAAGGTCTAGTTAAAAATATAAATTATGGTCGTAACGTGCTATTCGTAATCGGCCAACGTTTTTGGAGGTGCTTTCAATGCAGATGGAGAGCCACAGCGAATTATTCAATGAAATCGATGAAATCGTGCACCCTCGTTCTATTGCCGTAGTTGGTGATTCACCAAAAGGCAGACTTTATTGGTTGAAAAGTATTGTGGAAAGCGGGTTTGAAGGCCCCATTTATCCTATTAATCCAAGTGTAGAAAGCGCTTTGGGGTTGAAGTTTTATAAGAGTCTCTTAGAAGTTCCAGGAGAGATAGATTTAGTGATTATTCGGGTTCCGGCTAGGGTGGTTCCCGAAGTTGTGAAGGAAAGCGTCTTGAAAAAGGTTAAATGTATTGTTATTTTTTCTTCAGGGTTTAGTGAGAATAGTGAGGAAGGGGCTGAGCTTGAGAAGAAATTGGTGCAAACCATAATGGGAACGAGGACGAGAATAATTGGCCCCAACTGTATGGGGATTTACTGCCCAGAGAGCAAAATCTCCTTCCGCCCCGACACTTGCATGGAGCCCGGACCGGTTGGTTTTATCTCGCAATCTGGAGGGCATGCAATCAATTTTTCCCTAGTGGGAATGACTCTCGGACTTAGATACAGTAAAGTTTTTAGTTACGGAAATGCCTGCGACTTAGACAGCCCGGACTTTTTAGAGTACCTCGCTGAAGACGAAAAAACCAAGGTTATAGGAATGTACATTGAGGGAATAAAAAATGGGGAAAGACTTGTTTCCGCTCTTAAAAAGGCTGCGAAAATTAAACCAGTAGTGGTCTGGAAAGGCGGAAGAACTGAAGCAGGCGCCAGAGCTGTGGCCTCCCACACAGGCTCCCTCGCTGGTTCCAACAAGATTTGGGAAGCTGTTTTAAAACAAACAGGTGTGGTGTCCGTTAGAGGATTCGATGAACTTCTGGATACCATTTCAGCATTTGTTTTTTGTCCTCCGACAACTAACAGAAAATTGGCTCTGGTATCAATTTCGGGAGGTTCAAGTGTTTCTAACACTGATTTCTGCATAGAGGAGGGACTTGAAGTTCCAGAACTATCTAGAGAAACTAAAGAGAAATTGAAGGGATACATTCAAGAAATGGGAACAAGTGTGAAAAATCCCCTAGATTTGGCGGGAAGTTACAATTATCCTGGAGTATTGGAGAATGTTCTGGGAATATTAGGTGAGGACAGAAATATTGGATCAGTTATTTTCGAAGTACAAATCCATTACACCAGTCTAATAGAAAAACTAGTGGACACACCCATAAGCAACATTATTTACGGCGGTATGGTGGAAGGCTGTAAAAGAGTTCGTGATAAAAGTAATAAGCCTGTTTTGATTGTCCTACCAAGAACCTCTTACGAAGAAAAGTACAAAGAGGTGAAAGAGATTTTTATAAAGGCAGGTTTACCAGTTTTTCCAAGCATCGCCAGCGCTGCGAAGGCACTCCACAACACTATTAAATATTATGAAGGAAAAGAAAAAATTACACCCAATAATTCAAAGCAAATTATCTTTTAAATCTTGGTGAAAGTGTTTAGCATAGGACTCAAATTTGATTCAGAATCGAAAAACTAGAAGGGTTTAAGCGTAATAAATTTTAAATTTACTTCTTTATTTTTAACTTTAAGGTTTGTAAGGTCTAATTGAGGAAATTCTTATGAAGAGGCGAGTCTTGGTAGCTGATACGATGCATTCAGAAGCAATTAGCAGAATGAGAACCGCGGGTCTTGAAGTGGTTGTGAATGATAAAATTTCTCCCGAGGAGCTTAAGGCACAGATATCTGAATTCGATGCCCTAATTGTTAGGAGCAGAACCAAGGTGACCCGCGAAATTATTGAAGCAGGAAAAAAATTGGTTCTTATTGGCCGTAGTGGTGTAGGTTTAGATAATATCGACCTAAAAGCGGCTGAAGAAAAAGGAATTCGGGTGGTCAACTCCCCAGAAGCTTCTAGTGTTTCTGTGGCAGAATTGACGATAGGAGCTATGATTTCTTTGATGAGGAATATTCACACGGCAGATAGGGCAATGAAGGAAGGGAAATGGCTTAAAAAGGAACTAGAAGGCCGTGAGCTTAAGGAAAAAACGCTGGGCATAATTGGTTTTGGAAGAATAGGACAAGAAGTTGCACGACGAGCCATCGCTTTCCAGATGAGAGTCTTAGCTTACGATGTTTTAGAAGAAAGGAGAAAAGACGCCGAGAAAATGGGAGTATGCTTCGTTGGAACGTCGAGGGAAGCGTTAGAGAAATTGTTGAGAGAGTCCGACATTATAACACTACACGTGCCCTACCAACCTGAAACAGCGCACATGATTAATGATAAAACCATATCACTAATGAAGGATGGAGTATTTATTCTAAATGTAGCACGCGGAGGAATAATAGATGAAAAGGCACTCTTTGAAGCTTTGAAAAGTGGAAAAGTAGCGGGAGCAGCACTTGACTGTTATGAGCAAGAACCCCCCACCAATCTTCCGTTTGCAAAGCTACCAAACGTGCTATGTACACCACACATAGGCTCTTCAACCCAAGAAGCTTTAATAGCGAATAGTAAAATAATCGCTGATAAAGTCATCGAATTCTTTAAAAGGGATATACAAAAAGTTAATTAGTAACCACTTCTTCATCATCGCTCACACAGGAAGTGTGTTTTTCAAAGCTTACCCGTTGGAATGTTGCCTTAAATGGCTGAACCGTGAATAGGGAGGCTATATTATGGTTAAGAGCATGTACCGCTATATATCTGAAACTTGGAGAGAAACGGATACTGACGAGATGCGTACTTTATGGCGAGAACGACTTGCCCAGTGGCGCAAACAACCAACAGTGGTACGCATAGAACATCCTACACGTTTGGACCGTGCGCGAAGTTTGGGTTATAAAGCTAAGCAGGGCTATGTCCTTGCACGAGTCCACGTGAGACGTGGCGCCCTGCGTAGGAGCCGCCCCCGAAGAGGGAGAAAACCAAGAAAAATGGGATTCAAGAGACTAACCGCAGTGAAGAATCTAAGATGGATCGCGGAGGAGCGGGTTGCAAGAAAGTTTCCCAACCTCGAAGTTTTAAACTCGTACTTTGTTGCTTCAGACGGCGTCTCGAAGTGGTACGAGGTTATACTAGTTGATCCAAACCACCCCGCCATTAAGAATGATCCCAGCATAAACTGGATTTGTAACAAGTCTAATCGGAGACGTGTTTTTCGGGGTTTAACTTCCAGCGGGAAGAAGGCAAGAGGCCTCCGTCGCAAGGGGGTAGGCGCAGAGAAAATTCGACCTAGCGTACAAAAGGGAAGGAAAAGGTAAAAGTAATTCCAGGTTTTGGGTGGCCTACTGGTGTCTTCGGCCCGTGTAATTTGGATTGATTTGGAAACCTTTGCCCATGCTACAGAAGAGCCGGAAAAGGTCTTTAAGGCTCTATCTTTTCTCTTACCAGAGGGGGGAGAAAAGTTAGTTAGCAGAGAAACTGCGCATGGCCACTATCGTAACATAATAATTATTTACAAGGCTAAACTAACCGATAAGGAGACTATCGAATGGTTTTTGCATATGCTTTCAGAGAGAATGAATGATGAGGATAAGAAGAGGCTTTTTCGCCTATTTGATATGAGGTTTGACGATTCAGGGATACTTTATCTTCGCTTCGATAAGCAGGAAGCATTCTTAGGTAGGCTCAAGCTTAGCGAGAGTGAGGATGTAATCCGCGTTAGAATTAGGTTCTCAGCCCATCCTATTAGCAAAGAACTTATTGAGGAAATTTGTCTGGATCGCGGACTGATGATAAAATGACAATTTATTTAGATTTTAATGTGAGCTCAAACTTTGGCGAGGGGCAGTCAACCCCTGAAGAGATGGCCAAAATATCAAAAATTTTGGGTTTCTCTGGGTTAGCATTCGCAGACTTCTTTCAGAAAGACAATTACAAAGAACTTAAAGAAGCTCTATCTAAACTTCCTTTAACAGCCTATTCCCGCGTAAATCTAAATTTTGATAACGTAGCTAAAAATAGTAAGATGCTGAATAGGGTTAGAGACTCAGTCGATGTAGTGGCAGTAGCGTGTTTGAATAGGAGGGTTGCAGTTTGGGCAGCGAGGAATACAAATATAGATCTACTTTATTTTCCAGAAGTTAAGATGTATAAACAAGTTGATAAATCACTTGTAGGACTAATTTACAGTAGCGAAAACGCGTTGGAAATATCAGTCAGACCCATATTGTTAAATAGGGGCTTGAGGAGAGCCAACGTTTTGGGCATAATCAGAAGTGCATTGGAAATTGCTTTGAGGGAGCAGATTTCACTAGTTTTAACAAGCGATGCACACAACAAGTTTGAATTAAGGTCTCCCAGAGCTTTGGCCGCATTAGGTAGCTTGCTGGGAATGCCTTATGAGCGAAGTAAGGAAGCTTTATCAAAAAATCCTTTAAAGGTTTTGGAGCGGAGAAATAAGTCAAAATAAAAAGAAGTGCTAGTATAGAGGGGAGAGTTATCTTTGAAATTATATAGAAACCGTTACATAGCCTTCAAAATTATTAGTGAATCGACTTTTTCAGCAGAGAGAATTGTTGATTGTATATGGAGAATGCTACTCAACCTTTTTGGGGAGGTTGGGGCGAGTAGAACAAATTTCTGGTTAATAGAATATAATCCAGAAAAAGGGGAGGGAATTTTGCGTTGCACACATACGAGTGTTGATATGATGAAGGCAGCACTAGCAACAGTAACCGAGTTAAACGGGTCACCACTTATAATAAATGTTCTAGGTGTCTCGGGTACAATAAGGGGTGTCCGGAGATTTTTCAAAAATAGTTATAGAGAAATAGAGAAGTTTAATAAGAGTTGAAAGGTACTTTTATTCTGGGGATGATGTTACCGTCCCAGACGGAGCCAATATGAAGAACCCGTGACAAAACTGACCCACCACTAATTATTCAATTGGAGAAATGAGATTGAGCGCATACCAAAAAAAGGGAGATATGACAGAGGCTCAAAAGGAAGCTTACGGCAAACTTGAAAGAAAAGTTTTAGAGCAAGGAGAAGTTATACAGAAGCAGAGTCTTAGAATCAAGGAACTTGAAAACTTGGTCGAGCAGCGAGAAAATGAATTAGCACACCTCAAAAGAACATACGAACTTGAAATTCAGAATCTCGGCGACCTTTTAAACCAGCTTAAGAGCCAGTCTGAAGACCAAATAAACAAAATAAAGAGCCTAGAGAGCAAAATGAAAGATGAATCAGATGATCACAAGTATCGGGAAGAGGATTTAACTTTTAAAATACGTAGCCTTGAGAAAAGGATTACTGAACTGGAAAGCCAAGCCAGGGAAAAAGATGAGATAATAAATGAACTAAATCAGCAATTAGACATGACAGCCGCAAGAATCTCAGACTTGGAGAAAACAATCAAAGATAAAGACTCAAAACTGGCTTCAATAGAATCCTTGATAATGGAGGACGTTAATTACAAGCCCTACTTCATAGTTAAAAAATACGGTTCTAGCAACATACAAGATATTAAAAAAACACTGGGATTACAAGAGGGAACAGTAAGACGCATAGTACTTGAACTTGAGAAAAAGGGGTTAGTTAGGGTGGACGGCGACCATATTCACCTTGTGTAGAATTCCAAAAAAGGGAACTACTCAAAGAGCATCCCAAGATCTTTATTTAAAAACAATCCTTTATTACCTTTCGTTTTCCACCACTATTTCTACGGGATGTATAACATTTTCGAACCATTGATACGCGGCCATATCAATCCTGTCACTTAAGGTTCCAAATATGACCCAAACTACTGGGTTTATCTCCATAAAAGGTTTATCGGCACTTGAAGGTTTAGCAATGGTGGGGTGGGAGTGAAAGATCCCAATCATCTCTTTACCCTCGCTCTCAGCTTGCACCAATATCCTATAAAGCTCCTCAACATCTATCACAAAGCTAACTGATGATTCCGCCACATTCTTGGTGAAAACCACGTCTAGGGCTTTGGCTGTTTCCCCCTCAAAAAGTCCCAAAATAACTCCACATGCTTCTTTGGGATAATTTTTACGAGTTTCTTCGAGCATCATTTCAATGTGCTCATTATTGAGAATAATTTTTCGAATCTTGGGAATAGGCAGTAAAACTTCCTCCAAAATTTAGTTCTTAGAAAACTTAGCAGGAACAGCTATTAGTACTTTTTGAAAACCCGAAGACCTTACGGACTAATTTGAAGATACCCCCAAAATCTACTGAAAACTATTAAGAATTTAAAGCTTAAAAGAAGGATAAAAAACAATTATCGAGTTAACTAGCGGTATTTTAGCATAGTGCCCGGTGACGAAAGCAAAGTGTGAACGACACTATGTTCCTCGTTAGTGAATTTTTGTAAAAAAATGGGGGGGTTAATGGAAAGAAATTTGTACGGGAGGGAGGTACCGTTATACCAAAAAGGTGATACACGCCCATGGCGCAAACAACAGTACCTCCCACAGATTA
>CAZECW010000032.1:0-24233 GCA_964510585.1 uncultured archaeon
GCGTCTTGTTTAGCCTCTTAAGCCCAAGCCAAACCCTTCAGCTACCAACAACTATTTATATACCATACTTTCAAATAAACTTTCTGGCGATTCATCCCCACGACTAAAGTCGGGGGCTTTCTCGCCAAGGTTTTGTAAGAAGATTCGGCCTCTAAAAGCAAGTTCAAATACCCCCGAAAAAGATACGGCAAAGTAACCATTCTGATTCCAATTTTCAAACGAGAATAAAAGCATCATAGCAAAGGCATTTACCTAAAACATGCAATTGATTGTTGTCACTTAGACCTATTTTTATTACTACTTGCTGTCCCATTTCCCTAAAAACCAATTACATTTATTAATTCCAACTACTTTCATCATGTAGTACACCCTAAATCCTAACTAAATCATTGGATGTAGGGGTACGGAGTTTAGGTGTAACTAAGAGGAGGTTATGTAAATTGTCGGAGGAGTTTTCTCTAGTTAAAATCAATAGAGTGAAGGATCCCAAAAAATTGACGGATATGGAAAAGAAACATACTCCAGTAATTAATGCGCCGGACAGCGTGAAGTCTAAAGAGCCTTTCACAGTTTCGATTAAGATTGGAGGAATCGACGGCGTTGAGCACCCCAATATTCTCGGCCACTGGATAAACTGGCTGGAGCTATACGCAGGAGAAAGATTTTTGGGAAGAACGGAGTTTGCACCCACAGTTTCCACTCCAGAAACAACGTTCCACATAATTCTGGAGGGCCCTGCCGAACTAAGGGTAATCGAGTACTGTAATCTTCACGGCCTATGGGAGTCAAAGAAAAAAATTGATGTAAAGTAATACAAAACCCTTAGAGGAATAACAAAGTTTTTTTATCTCACTTTTTTCTACATTTTTAGTACCTTTAATTGGGAAAAGACAGATCCCTTCGTTATAATTCATAGATGGTGATTATTATTTATTTTATGGTTGCTCTGGTTCTGCTGTCTTAAAGATTTACTGAATATTTCTGGAGTTGTTGTTCAGTTATCATATTTCTTTTTATAATGTTTCGGTAGAGGTAGGCGCTAGGTCTTGGTATTCTTTCCAAAGTGTTGTAGTTGACTTCTACGAGTCCGAATCTCTTTGCGAAGCCCTCAGCCCACTCAAAGTTATCCATCAGAGACCAGTATATATATCCCTTAACCTCTAATCCGTCGCGGATTGCTCTGTGTAGTTGGTAGAGGTGCCTTATAATGTATCGACAGCGCTGTTCATCGTTCAGTGTGGCTATGCCGTTCTCAGTTACGTAGACTGGTTTTTTGTATTTTTTAACGGACATTAGGCTATGATAGAAGCCTTCTGGGTAAACCTCCCAGCCCATATCCGTGGTTTCTGCTCCCTCGGGAATAAATTGTGTCAGTGTTGCCTGTTCATCTTCCTTAAGTTCAACTTGGGGGGTTGCCAGTATTCTTGTGTACCAGTTTACTCCAATGAAGTCCCACGAATTTTCCAGGTAATCCAGTTTTTCACCATTCCCGAAGGGTGGCGCAACAACACCTGTGTGGATTCCTTCAAGATACCAGCGGTTGACAATATCATCCATGAGTTTAGCCTGTTTAACATCCTCCTCTGAATTAGGGTTTAATGGAGCAAAATAGGGAATCTGCTTCACTATTCCAACCTGAGGCTTAATCTTGAACCCTCTATCCTCCACAGTTTCGTGTATTGCACGGTAACATTTTCCATGGGCCATAAGCAGGTGTTTTCCCACCGTGAAAAATTCAGCCAAATCTCTTTTGCATGGAGGATGAATTCCCAAAAGATATCCCATCACTGCGACCATCATGGGCTCATTAATGGTGTTATAGAAGGGTATCAAATCTCCCAAGGTTTCCACCACAGTTCTAGTATACCGCTCAAATAGATCTACAGACTTTGGATTGAGCCAGCCTCCCTTATCCTGCATCCAAATAGGATTAGTGAAGTGGTGCAGAGTAACCATGGGAGTAATTTTACGGTCTAAAAGAGCCTCAACCACATTGCGGTAGTGTTCTATTTCTTTCTCGCTCCAAATGCCCTCCTTGGGCTCTATGCGGCTCCACTCTATGGAGAAGCGGTGAACGTTGTGGCCCAGCTCTCTGACTAGCTCGAAGTCCTTTTCATACAGATTATAATGGTCGCAGGCACGTCCAGAAACTGAACCATCTTTGATATGTCCACCTTCCTGCTCCCAAGCCCACCAGTGATTATTAGTGTTGTTGCCCTCGACCTGGTGAGCCGATGTCGCAGCGCCCCAAAGGAAACCCTGAGGAAACACAATTTCTTTTAAATCCTTCTTAGACATCTTAATTCCACCATTTAGCGTAAAGGTTACTGTAAGCCGTCAAACTCGACTTCTGGAGGGTATGATAATTTGACAATAGGCAAATTTAAATTTTTAGTCTACTCATAACTCGGTTTCTAATTTTTTAAAACTTCCCAATTGAAGGAAGGAAGGTCTTCAAAGTTATGTAGAGATAGTAGAAAATTAAGGAGGGAGAAGAAAATGTAGAGACAAAAATTGCCGAAGTGGTGTCACTAGTTTGACTGTGGATTCATTTTTAGAGGTTGGGATTTAGCGTTGGTTCTCAGATTTTGTTCTTAGGTGTGGTAGATTCCAGTAGGGAGTGTGCATGTATTGTTTGTAGTTTTCTCTTTTTAGAAAGTTGATTGACATTTTGGTGAGAGTCTCTATTGTGTATTTTAGCATTAGTTTACCGAGTTGTTTTGATGATTGGGCGGGATAGCCAAAGTGTCCTAATCCTTTTCCGTATTTGTCAGCTGCTTTTCGGTCTAAGAGTTTAATTACATCCACCTCTACTGGTTCACATTTTCTATAATCCTTGACTAATTCTGGATTAATGTTTAGCATCATTGAAGTTTCCATATAACCGGCATGCCAGTCCTTTGGAAACCTTCCCACCATTTGTAGTATTTCTTCTGGTGCGTCTTGAGTACGGGAGCTAAATATTTGCGATAAACAGTATCCCATCGGGGGGAAGATGATGTCCCCATACTTCTTGTTTAATTCTTCGCAGGCTTCTTCGATTGCCACAGCGAAGGTTGGAGCTCCATGGCACCCGAAGACTATTATGTGCTTGAAACCATAGATGGCTAGGGATTCACCTAACTCGAAAATTATGTTCTTAACTGTCTCCTGCCCGAACTCAACAGTGCCCGTCTTATCCATAGTGCCTGTCCCTACAGGTATGGGAGGATACCTCAGAACATTGAGATCAGCAATATTCTCTTTTATTTTTTTACCGACACTCTCCACTATAAATATGCACTCGAAAAAGTCGGTACCCAGAGGCAGGTGGTGCCCGTGCTGCTCTATTGGTGCCACAGCCACTAGTATAACTGTTTTATCCCTATCAAGGGAGTTCAGCTCTACCCAAGTCATGTTCTCGTATGGAATAATTATGGATGACATAAATCTCGAGAAACAACAAATTTACTTATTCTTTTCCCCATTTGGAGCACAATTTAGCAGGAATTATTTCTGATTAAGCTAGCAAGGAATGTTTTATTCAAATTTCATAATAGATTCCTTGGTGGTAGAATAATATCTTTGGGGTATCCTTGTTGTAATCGAAAAACAGAACACATAACACACCAAAAGGTATGACTAACATATATGACTGAAGTGAGGTGATATTAGAAATTTTTGGGTAGTGTTCCGATTACGAATCACAAGAATGAGGTTCGGACTTAGCGACACCTTTTTGAATGAATTTCCGTTTCGAGGAGCTGTTTTTCCATTTGGTTGGTGGTGGGTACCATAAAAAATTCTGTATCACTTTAGGTGTTTATTGTTAGGTTTCTACAAGTAAAGGAAAAAAATGTCTAATATCTAGAGGAGGTTGGCTCTTGGAGCTTTAAAATCCTCCGGGTCTTATTATGGCCGTTGTTACTACTTTTCCAACCAGTGTGTCATCTTGTTTTTTTATTGGTATGTCGAACACCATAAAGAGCATATTGTTCTTTATGTAAATGTCTATCACTTCTACTTGGGATACAAGGACATCTCCGGGTTTTATTGGTTGATAGTACTCGTATCTCTGACCACCGTGAAGAAGCTTTGTCAAATCTTTTATTATCCCCTCTTCGGCCAGTTTCCCAGCCCCGTAGAATGAAGGAAGGAAAATCACGGAGAGAAAGGAGGGTGGTGCAATAATCTTTGAATCGTCAGGGTCCGTGTATTCCGGCTTGAGGTCACCGGTTGCTTTAGCATAGGCCCTTATTGCCTCTGCCGTTACTTCATACTTTTGAGGCGCGAACCTGTAACCGATAAACTTCTTATATTTATCTTCGCTCAAAAAATCACCTATTTCCTTTTTTTAAATTTTCTATATAAAAAGTTTTTTGGAATTTAAAGGATCGGATAGTAGTGGGTTTTGTTTTTTACGTAGACTAAATTTGATTCTCCTATTGAGATTCCCCGTGGCTCTAGGTCTAATGTGATTAAGTTAAGACGCTGGAGTGGCGTATTTTTTGTTGGTTTTTCACCTCCGGGGAGGAAACTTTTAACAGAGCCTCCTTTTAGAGTTGTAACCTAAAAATGGGGGATAAAAATCTATACCCTACACCCCTTCGCATGTATAAGAAAAGAATTAGGACATAACTTAATGACATTGGTTTTTATGTTGGAGGATTCTTTGAAGCTCATATTTTTGAGCCTGCAATGGATGTTATCATCACTCAGTTTGTGTGCTCTCCATTATTGAGACGACACATACATTTTAGGGATAATGGTTTTGGTGTCGAATGCCTTTTCATCGTTCCAACAAGGATACCTATAAGTTTATTAGCACATCATCTTATTTCAGGTTCCTTTGGTGACTCACCGCCTAACTGAAGTTAGGGGTTATCTCATCAAACCAACACACGCTTGAAGTGTTTCAGATAAATTATGAAGGTACATTTTAATAGTAAATATTTTAAAAAGACTCTAGCAAAATGTTTTTGAGGTGTATTATTGTGAAGGGAGAAATTGGTTTCCCTCTACTTGTTGGAACAATAGTTATTTTGGGATTAACAACCATCCTCTGCCTTATCCTCGTGCAAAACGTCCAAATAGTAACCTTCCTAGTATATTTGGAAACAGTGTCTGGAATAGGCTTGCAAGACCTCCTTGCAAGCTCAAACATTGTAAATACTTTGAATGCCTTCGGCGGGCCGTTATCTCTGGGAATAAGTCTTTTGGACGTGTTCTCACCTTACTGGTGGCTCAAGTACCACATTATAGTCTACCTACTACTCACCCTATGAAAACGTAAAAAATCAACTCCCTTATCTTTTTTGAACCAATCACTTTGAAAAAATTCTACACAAAGTTTCAGAATTCTATGTGACAAGATTTTCTCTTAGCTTCCTTCGGCCCATTAATTTCTCTGTTAACTTTTTAAAAATAGTTTATCCTTATTCGAAAAATTTTGGGAATAAGGACTTCTGAACTCCATCATTTTGGGATTCTAACAGACAATTTAATATATGAGTTTATCAAATAAATTTGTAAAAAATCTAAAAATGGGAGTGGTTTTATGGCATATAAGTATCCCCTACTATATAAGCACATACTGGAAAACTGTTCAAAAGTATATCCTAACTCCGAAATTGTGTATAGGGACACCCTCAGATTCACTTACAAGGAGATGGACAGGAGGGCAAGAAAAACTTCAAACATGCTGGCAGAACTAGGAGTAAAAGAGGGAGACAAAGTAGTATGTTTTGACTGGAATACTTACCAGTTCTTTGATCTTTATTGGGGCGTCCCATGTATGGGCGCTGTTCTACATGAGGGAAACCCCAGACTCTCCATAGCAGAAGCCGAATACGTAGTAAACCACGCAGAAGACAAAGTACTACTCTTCAACCAGGACTTCCTACCATTAATAGAAGCAATAGCTCCCAAACTGAAAACTGTTGAACACTACATAGTCATAAACGACACCAAAGAAATTCCAGAAACCAAACTTGAACCCATATACAACTACAATGAACTCCATCAATCCGCATCGGCGGATTACGAGTATCCCGACCTAGACGAAAACACAATAGCCACCATGTGTTACACAACAGGAACCACAGGCCTGCCGAAAGGCTGCGTCTTCTCACAAAGGCAAGGAGTGTTACATACTCTTGTACAATCCGCCGCTTCGGGAGCCTACTGGGGCATAGGGATGGAAGACGTTCTGCTACACGTAACTCCACTATTCCACGCACACGCTTGGGGATTACCCTATTCATGTGCACTCTTCGGAATGAAACAAGTACTCCCAGGAAGATACGATCCCGCAATGATGGTAAACCTAATAGTAAAAGAGAAATGCACCGTATCGGCATTCGTACCAACACTACTTGTGCTTATGATGTGGGCGCCCAACTTTAAAGAAGCCATACCCCAACTAAAGGGATTCAAATGCTTCATTGGAGGATCAGCTCTACCCAGAGGACTTGCAGAACAAGGTTGGGAATACGGAATGAAAATATTCGCCGCATATGGCCTAACAGAAAGCTTCCCACTACTCACAGAAGCATTCATCAGGCCCGAACATAAAGATTTACCCAAAGATGAAAAAATCACAAGATGGATCACAGCCGGGTTACCAGTGCCACTAGTTCACCTTAGAGTTGTGGATGAGAATATGAATGATGTCCCAGCCGACAACAAAACAATGGGCGAAATAGTGGTAAGAGCACCCTGGCTTACCATGGAATACTACAAGGAGCCTGAAAAAACAGCGGAGCTGTGGAGAGGAGGATGGATGCACACCGGAGACATAGCCACCATCGATAGTGAAGGCTACATTCACATAAGGGACAGAACCAAAGACGTAATAAAAAGCGGAGGCGAATGGATATCCACACTCACCCTAGAGGACGTAGCCAGCCTACACCCAGCCGTAATGGAGGCCTGCGTCGTAGGAGTCAAACACCCAAAGTGGGACGAGAGACCACTTGTCATAATTGTACCAAAACCAGAGTACAAAGGCAAAGTAACTGAACAAGAAATTCTAGAGCACTTCAAGAAGTACCCTGAAAGAGTGCCGAAATGGTGGCTTCCCGACAAGGTCATATTCGTGGACTCGCTTCCAAAAACCAGTGTGGGCAAATTCAACAAGAAAGTTCTAAGAGACCAGTATAAGGACATTCTCATGGGCTAAAAGCCATCACCCTCAATTTTTCTTTTTTTAAACTCATTTTAGCCAACTAGCTCATTCCCAAGGATCTTAATGGAAACATATTTTCAGATCCTGAAAATTCGAAATTTATTAATGTACGGGAGAAACAAAAAATGGCTGCTGGCGAGGGAGTAAGGGACATTGCCAACCAAAAGAGGGAGCTGGAGAAGAAATATTTTATTTCAGGGATTTTGTTTTACTTCCCCTTCACCGCCGTAACTTTAACCGTGATAGTTTTGTCGACTATTATTTCAAACTTGGTTTATGGAAATCCATTGATAAACCACATATTGTATGGAGAGATCTGGGGAAAAATTCTTTCTTCCATAATTTTAATAGCGTCCATAATTGGAGCATTCTTATGTGGACTCGTAAAATATCGGAAGAGGATATTCTGGAAAACCCCGCCCTATGTGAGCAAAAAGTTAAACGCAGTTTTTAATGTTGGTTTAGTTTGGATGTTTATGAGTGGGGTATACTTTATAACACATTTTTTGAATTTTCTTTCCGATTTCGGCACATACACTAGTTATAGCCTGTTTAACGGCTATGCCCACTATTTAACAGGAGATTTTGGGTTTGCACTTAATTATTCCATTACTTTCCCCATGGTGCAGTCAGAAGTGGGAAATTGGGCGCTCTGGCTGTACGGGATGATTCTACCCCTTTTTGTAGTGTCGATCCTTATGGTAATGGGAGTTTTAGTATATGTGAAATACAAAAAGTAATGTGTTATGTAGGATGGGATTTTTGGTGAATGGAGGTTTGGTGAATTGTTGATTGGTGACGATTTGGATTTGCAGAAAGCATACAGGAGAATCATCATTGCATCCGCCCCCATTGGGGCGCTTTGTATCTCTGTTTATTTAATTTATGTGTGGTTGGCGTTTCTAACTCTTTTTAAAATTCCGATAGGTTGCATTCCTTACTTTTTTGGCACGCCGCTTGGACTCACAAACCCCCTAGGGATACTGTGGCGTATTGAAATCAAAAATTTCTTTGTGGGACTCTACATCTCACCATTTACTTATCCAATAGTTTTGTTTAGGGTGAATACCACAATGGAGTTCGTATTGTTAGCACTGTTTTTTGTTACTTTTGCCCTGCTTTTAATTAGGTGGCCGGTTAATTTCCTAATTTTTCGCTTGGCGAAGGAGGCAGAATTTAGTACATTAATGGTCACTTTTAGGAGCTGGAGGCTGCCTCCCTCCAACCGTTACAAGACCTATGGTGAAGCGAAAAACAGAATAAGACAGATAATCAAGAATGGCTCAATAAAAGAGAAGTCAGCGGTTTTCATGATGTACGCATGTGGTTTCCTCTTTTTCATTTTTTTAGTAGTGTATTTGTTTAACCTATCTGGGATTTTGCCTATTAGCCTGAGTTTCAACTTTGTTCTCATATCCGTCCTTCTGTTTTTACTGTTCTGCCAATGGTTTGTTTGGAAAACCATTAGATGAGACACAGATGACGTCTTTTTATGGTTCCCTTTTTATTTCTTGAACAATTCTTGTTAGTATTTCTGAGGCGTTTCCATTGATTACTATGTCAGAGTTTTCGTCGAACCAGGTTTTTTCTAGGTTAATTATGGCTACTTTTTTTCCTCGTTTTTTGACCATTTCTGGGAAGCTTCCTGATGGCTCCACGAGGAGTGTTGAGCCCACCACTATTAAAAGGTCGCATTCATCGAGTTCGTGTAGGCACTGTTGGTAGAGCTGTTGGGGAATTTCCTCAAAGAATAGTGTGGCGTCAGGCTTTAATATGTGGCCGCACCACATACATCTGGGCACTAGGGAGCACATGGGAACCATCTGGGTCATAACATATTCAAAAGAGTACTTTCTTCCGCAGTTGACGCACACCGATCTCCAAGCAGTTCCATGCAGCTCTATTACGTTCCTACTGCCCGCCTTTTGGTGTAGCCCATCAATGTTTTGAGTAATGATGCAGGATACATACCCCAG
Organism: uncultured archaeon; assembly: GCA_964510585.1. Lineage (GTDB taxonomy): Archaea > Asgardarchaeota > Jordiarchaeia > Jordiarchaeales > Jordiarchaeaceae > Jordiarchaeum. The sequence goes on from CAZECW010000032.1 coordinate 9,142, forward strand.
TTTCTCCAGTTCTGCTAATGATTGGTGTACAGGGTTGGGCTCCGCCCGCAGGAGGGGACCAGCAAATTGGGCGGCGAAGAACCAGAACTGGTGGGGCTTTAGCACAAAGCTACTGGCAGTTGATATTTCCGGGTCATACTTTTTCCAAGTTCCCTCCGGTCCCCTAAAATCGGGAATACCACTCTCAACAGAGGCTCCTGCACCCGTTAAAACAACACACTTACTTGACTGTCTCAGCAGCTTAACCAGTTCCTGTACCTTACCGTCTAAATCTTGAGTCAATTTACCTCTTCACCCAAATCGAATCAATTTGTACATCACGCTGTGACTGTTATTAGAATCGGAGTATATTCAGAATATATATTTTTCTTGAGGATATCAGTGATTTTTATGATACTTCAGTTTACGTCTTGGTTTTTATTCCTTTTCTTATTTGCTGTGAGCTCCTACTGGCGGTGAAAACGCGTCTAGATTTGGATTTTTTGTTAATGGATAACTTGTTCCATGTTTTAAAAACAATGCTCTTTTAAAAGTTAGAGTTCTGTACATAATTAATGTTTCTATTTTTCGGGTTGATTCCAATGTTTAAAGCCACCTAAAAATCCTAAAAAAACATCATCACGCATGTAACAACACAATTCTAGAGCAAGAAACACCCATTAAGATGATAAAAATAAGCAACCGAGGGGATAGAAGTAGAAAAGAAGTGAACAAAACGATACATCCATCGAAAAGGATAAGCCCAAAAAAGTAACAAGAGAGAAAGAGGAAACAAGAAAGAGGGAGGGCACTACAAAAATAAGAACAGCTGGCAATAATGCGACCAGAAACTGGCAAAAGAGGCAAGATGTATGACTCACTAGACTCCCCAAAATTTTGGAAAAGAAACGAAAACCGTAAACCAAAAACATCATCCCTCACTAGTATCTAGAATACCCTAATGATCCTCCTAGGCTTCACCTAAATAGTTTTAGGGTCAGCCGCAGAGAACTTGGCTTCCTCAACAAAGTCTCCGCAATTTCATACCACATGCAGATCCGAAGAGGAGTGGGAAAATGCGGAACTAAAGATAATAAAGAACATCCCACTAAACAGAGACGCAGTCATCCCCCTAAACTGCTCTAGAATAAAGTTTCCAAAAACGCGGGAAGCGGATAAATGAAAAGGGGAAAGTGAAGAGAGGCGGCATAAAAGTCCACATAGCACTACGAGACGGAACGAAAAATGTAATACGGGTAACAGAGGAAAACGTTAAGGGTTCCCAGAAGCTCAAACCTCTCACTTAGAGGCTGGCAGAAAACATTAAGTTGAAGCAGGTGAATGTTGACGGCAAATACAAACTAGGGGAGATTTTACAATAGATAGTATAGGGGTAAAGCCAAATATAGGATGCGGAAGGAAGCCAGCAAGGGGGGAGAGTTTTCTTGAGTAAGAAGGAGTTTTAGAAGTACAGAAAGTTTAGTTATGAGGAGTGGAGGGATAATTACTTTTACTGTCAGTGATGGTGTGGTTAATGGGACTCTCTCAACTGTGAGTAGGATTGGAAGTGTGTTCGGGCGAATTTAGAACATGTTTCAAGAGTTGGAAAAGAAGCCTCCCTTTTGCAACATTGTCTTGAAGTTCTACGCCGTAGAGGAGCTATACTAGCGACTGTCAGTTAAAAATAAATATGTGAAACGCTATCTCAAGCCAAAAAGGGTGTATCGTGAAAATGTAACAAAAAGTAGTATAAATTAAGAGTTTGAAAAAATCATTTCGGATGGTGTTTATTTTGAATGATTTGGTGGATTTGATAGTAAGTCTCGATGAAAAGGGTGCGGTGGAACTAGTTAGGAGTATGATTGAGAAGGACGTAGACCCCTTAAAAATTTTAGAACAAGTGAGAACCGCCATGGCTAAAGTGGGAGAAAAATTTGAGAAGAATGAATTTTTTCTTCCAGACCTAATCATGTCCGGCGAGATTTTGAGACAAATAACCGAAATTGTAAAACCAAAAATCAAATCCAATGCTAATATCAAGACTTTGGGGAAGGTGGTTCTAGGGACAGTCAGTGGGGATATTCACGATATAGGAAAGGACATTGTGAAATTCATGCTAGACGCCAACGGTTTCGAAGTCATCGACTTAGGTGTGGATGTAGCCAAAGAAAAATTCGTGGAAAAAATCAAGGAATCGGATGCTAAAATCCTAGCCCTCAGCGGTTTCCTCACGTTGTCCTATGACTCAATGAAGGAAACCATAGCGGAAATCAAGAGAGCGGGATTAAGAGATAAGATTAAGATAATGATTGGTGGCGGACAGGTGGATGAAAACATAAGAAGGTATGTGGAGGCAGATGCCTACGGTAAAGACGCCGTAGAAGCCGTAGCATTAGCTAAGAAGTGGGCAGGTGCTTAAAATGTCAAAGACGCCTGAAGAATTGTATAAGGAGAGAGAGCAGAGGTGGAACGACACCGTAGCTCTCAAGGAGCCGGATAGGGTTCCTCTATGTCCATTCGTCAATTTTTGGCCTGCGCGTTATAAAGGGTTAAGCTTTAAGGAAGCAATGTTTGACCACCCTAGGGCTGCGAACGCCTTTAAAGAAACAGTCTTAGAATTTGATTGGGATATGGCGCCTTCAATGCTACCTATGTTTTCAGGGAACGTTTTCAAGAATTTGAAGTTAAGGATTTTAAAGGTTCCCGGAATAGACCTCCCAGATAATGTAAACTTCCAAGCCGTTGAAATAGAGCATATGAAGGCAGAAGATTACAAGGAATTCTTTGCCAATCCCGCAGATTTTGTAATAAGAAAGTATCTTCCCAGTGTTTTCGGAATATTCGAATTCCTAAAAACAATTCCCGAAATTAATTCATTTATGGGCTTGGGTGGAGTTTTAACAATCCCCTTGACTGCGGTTTCTCCAGATTTTGCACAGGCTATGGAGAATCTGAAAAAAGCGGGCGAGGCTCTCTTACAGTGGATGGGAGTACAAATGAGTTATGAAACAGAGATGAAAAATCTTGGCTATCCCATACAGGTGAACGCCTTTGCACAGTCCCCCTTCGACGTGGTTTCTGACTACGTGAGAGGAATGCGGGGCACAATGCTTGACATGTACCGAAATCCCGAAGAACTAAAACACTTAATACGATTAATTGAACCATACCAAGCACAGGCGGCTATATCTATGGCTAAAACTTATGGAAACCCCCGCGTTTTCATCCCCCTCCACCGCGGAGCGGGGGGATTCATGAATAACGATCAATTTGCAGAATTCTATTGGCCAAGCTTAAAAAAACTGTTGCTTGACCTTGTTGATGCGGGACTACAACCTATGCCCTTCTTTGAAGGCGATTATACCCCCCGTCTAGAGTTCTTAAAAGAGCTTCCCAAAGGAAAAATCATAGCATGGATGGACAAAGCTGACATTTTCAAGGCAAAGAAGGAAATCGGAGACAGAATCTGCCTCAAGGGAAATATACCGGCATCACTATTCATAGCTGGAACACCCACCCAGATGGAGGAGTATTGCAAAAAACTAATCGACGAGGTAGGTGAGGGCGGAGGATTCATGATTGATGGAGCCCTGGGCATACCTGACGAGGCAAAACCAGAAAATGTTAGAACAATGACCGAAGTAACCAAGAAATACGGTGTATACAGAAAATAACGACTTAGCACTCACGACTCCTACCCCACCACTCTTCTATTTTTTCATAAAACTCAGACTCTACCTGTTTTAACGGTAATTTAAAGTTCAAAGTAGTCTCTTTAAATAATAGATTTTTGAATAGTTACAACCTTTTCTTAAAATTCTGAGAAACAGTATATGTGAGGAGAAGGCAGATACCTAATATCCAATCTTTAAGATACTAAATAATGGAAGACTTATCTACGGACGGAAGACAACTTAAGGGATTGACACTTCCCTCGACTGAGGTCGGGGGGATTCTTGCACACAGCCTCCTCAACACTCGGGGATACATTCGTTTAAGCGTTCATCCCTTCACAGCTTAAGCGGCTATCTGCAATGGGTGTACCACCACCCAGTTAACGCAGCCTCCGTTGAGGTGGCCTGTATTTAATATTTATTTCTGTGCTCGAATCTTCTCTGTCTGTTTCGGCTTGGAGCCTTATTTGAGCCTTTGGTCATCCAGGCCACATTCAACAGTGGGTGCCGGAGAACCCTTTAAATCTTCTGTCCATTCATTCCCGCGATTAAAGTCTGGGGCTTTCTGGGCACCTGTATTTGTAAAATTTTCAGAATATAACCGAATATTTTTGAATAAAGCAAAATTTTGTAATTAAAAATGGTAGTAATAAAAAAATATTGAAAATAAGTGTGTCGGGAGGGGGATTTGGTATATTTACTGTGTCTTTTAATGTTTGTTGTGTATTTTTGTAACTTTATGTTTGGAGATTGATTTTTTAAGTGTAAATGCCGATTTTAAGGTTTTAAGGGGTGGGATTGAGGCGGTCTCCACACAAATCTGAACCTGTTTGGAATAGATAACGCTAATTAATTGTATCGATGGCTTACGTTTTTGGTTGAGGTAGTGGTGCAGAGAGTTTAGGTTATGTCTATGATTTTTATTTTGAAGTTTAGGGTTTGCCCGGCTAGTGGGTGGTTTAAGTCAATAGTTACTTCTTCGTCTGTTACTTCTGCTATTTCTGCTGGTATTTGTGCTCCTTCTGGGGTTCTTAGTATAAGTATCATTCCCACATCTGCTTCTGGGGGAAGTTTCTCTCTTGGAATTCTTCTTAGTAACTCGGGATCGTATTCTCCATAAGCGTCTTTTGGCTCAACGCTGAACTCTTTTTCTTCTCCTTTTTCCATCCCTATGACTGCTTGATCAAAACCCTTTATGATTCTCCCGGAACCAACTTCAAACTCTAATGGCTCCCTTCCTTCAGATGAATCAAAAATGGTTCCATCCTCTAACATTCCAGTATATTCAACTTTTACTATATCTCCTTTCTTAATTGGCATAAGTATAAACTCCTACATTTTGAAAATAAGCAAAAAAAGCGTATAGGAACGACTTTTCAGCTTATTTATAATTCAAAATAATATCTAGGACTTTTAAATGTTTTTTGTTCTTTTCCGCCCTGTTTTGGAGAAATCTGAAAAAATATTTACATGATGCTAAAATAGGAAAATAAAAAGGGGCCAAATTTTCCTAACAAGGAGGGAGTTAGTTAATTTGCTTGTTGTAGTAATATTTATATAGTAAATAAAATTTATAACGGTGTTAACCCCTAAGGGGCATATAAGTGAAAGTTTGAGGTTGAAGTAATGACCAAAAAGTGGAATATGATTATAACTGAAACGGACATTGCTGACTGGTGTGGGGCTTATATTCCAGCTCTTTTAAGGGCAAGCGCTGAGGGAAAAATTCCCGACACTGTCATATTTTATTATATAAATAAGCCGGCGGTTTTTATACAGCGTTACTGCGATGCTTTGAGAGACATAAATTACGACGCATGCATAAAGCACAACATTAAAATCACTAGGGGCCTTGCAGCGGGAGGAGGAGTGATGTATAATGAGCCCGGTACTGAGCCCGCCATGACCATAATTTGGAACAAGGACAAGAACCCAGATTTGCCCGGAACAATAGACTTAATCTTAATGAAGTTTATGGGAACCTTCGCAGACGTTATTAGTGAGAAGTATCGGGTGCCTATGAGGTACCGACCTTTAAACGATATGGAGCTTTGGGACCCCAAAATGAAAGTGTGGAGAAAAATGATGGGAACTGGAGCATCAGGGCTTTTCAGTGCTGTGGGAATAGGGATAGCACCTCACTCAACTAAGACCACCGATCTTATAGATGAGATACTGAAAGTGCCTGCAGAAAAGTTTTCGGATAAGGTTTTAAAGGATGTAAAAACAAGAAACTGGAACTTCCAAGAAGCAGGCGTCTTTCCTAAGGGGCTAAAAGAAATCGACAGAATAAGAAAAGACTGGATAGAAATAACCCTTCAGACACTAAAAAAGGCCTTCAACGTAGAAGTGGAAGAAGGAGAAATGCCAGAAATAGTCATGCAATATGTTAACGAATTCAAAAAGCAATTCCACTCAGAACCATGGATATTCGCCAGATCCGCTGAAAAGAAATTCCAAGAAATTCCTCCCGGAACAAGTCTGGGTAAAACTTTTATGAAGGTTACAGCCGGACCTCTAATCAGAGCCTATGTTCTCAGAGAAGGGGACACCATAAAGGACATGATGTTTACCGGCACAATGCACATGACCCCGGCCGATGCACTAGAAAAACTTGAAAAACAACTTATAGGTCTAAAAATAGACGAGAACACAATTAGAGCCAAAGTAAAAGAGTGGGCCACCAAGGACATACAGATAGGCATGCTTGAACCCAGCCAGATCGCAGAAGTGGTCATTGGAGCATGCAAACAAAGCTACGAAAAAGCATAAAGGGGTTAAATGGTAACTCCTTCTCCACTCTTTTTTATCATCATTCATCACTTGGAAAACTGTTTTAGATTGCCCCAGTCACATACGCTCCTGCGAAAAATTTTTTGACAGAAGAGGAGGCAAACAGGAGCCAAGGCCACTCAAAAATCATTTTCATCTCCCTAAATATGTATTGCCTAGAAATATGGGAGCCCTTAATTTACTCTAAAAAGCCTGTGAAAATATAGATTTAAATACTTTGGGGGGAAATTAATTCTTCAAAATATGGAGGGAGAATATCCATATGGTTGTTGTTAATGGAGCTCAGCTCATAGTTAGGGCTCTCAAGAATCAGAATGTGAAGGTTATTTTTACCCTCTGCGGCGACGACGACCTGATTTATAACTACTGTGAGGATGCAGGTATCCGCCTCATAGACTTTAGACACGAGCAAGCTACCGGTCATGCAGCTCAAGGTTGGTTCATTGCCACGGGCGAGGTTGGCGTATGTCTGGTGCAGTCGGGTCCCGGAGTAACTGATCTTGCTCCATCGATTACCGTAGCTTATCAGGAGTGCATTCCAGTTGTGGCTCTAGCTACACACCCCCCTCTCATGAGTGTTGAGAAGTGTACTGTAAACGAGTTTGACGCAGCGAAAATGTATAGCTCCTTTACCAAGTGGAGCGGATTCTGCTACGAGACCGCCCGGCTACCCGAATACATTAACATGTGTTTCCGAATAGCCGCTGGCGGTAGACCGGGGCCAGTGCTTCTGAATATTCCCGTGGATGTGATGGTTAAAGAGTGTGACGACCGTTTAGAATGTGTGCAAAACTGTTTCCAACCCATGGAGAAAAACAGGACGCTGATTCGGCCGCATGGAGACCCAGAAGCTATCAGGAAGGCTCTCAAACTTTTGCTTAACGCTAAGAGGCCCATAATTATGCTGGGCAGTGGGGCTGGGTTCGCCAACGCTGGTGAAGAGGCCAGAAAGTTTGTGGAGTTAACAAAGATTCCAGTGGGTGCCTGGGGTTGGGGCCAAGGGCTAATCCCAGATGATCACCCTCTATGCTTCGGCTTGGCGAGCATTATGGAGGGGCCAGGTCAGGTAATGCTTCCAGTAGCGGATGTGGCTTTAGTGGTGGGTTTAAGGTACACCGACCTTTTTGGATACGGCCAACCACCGTTTTTCGCGCCTGACGTCAAAATTATACAGGTAGACATATGTGCTGAAGAAATTGGAAGAAATAGACCCGTGGAGATTGGCATTGTGGGGGACGCCAAAGCAGTTCTATCACAGTTCTACCAGCAGGCTAAAGAAATTCTCAAGGAGCCACGACCCGAAACTGATTGGGTGGAAAAAATGCGGGTGGAGAAGCAGAAATTTGAGGAAAGAATAGCCAAGGATGGTTCCAGTGATGATATTCCAATTAAACCCCAAAGGTTGGCTAAGGAGATTAGGGAATTTATGCCAAGGGATGGCATTATAATTCTGGATGGGGGCGATACCACAGTTTGGGGATTGATGTATCTTAGAGCCTACTATCCCAAACACTTATACTTTTCAGGCGGCCTCTATATTCAACACTTGGGCGGCGGAGTACCTATGGCAATAGCGGCAAAGGCAGCAAACCCAGAAAAAAAGGTTCTAGTTTACACGGGTGATGGATCCTTCCTATTTAACGGGAAGGAGATAGACACTGCAAGAAGGCACGACCTCCCCTTCGTCACAGTTATCCATAATGATTGCCAGTGGGGAATGGTGGCCCGAATCCAAAGGTTAGCCCACGGACCCAAGTTCTACGGGCTAGGGTCAAAACTCAGTTCTAAAACCCGCTATGACAAGTACGCTGAAGCCTTCGATTGCTACGGGGAACTGGTCACAGACCCCAAAGAGATTAAACCCGCACTAAAAAGAGCTTTTGACTCCGGGGTACCAGCAATTGTTGATGTACGCATTGACCCAGACGTGGAAACAATTCTAGATTATCTGTGGGCGGGTGCCTACAATCCCGCTACATACGAAAGAACAGTCCCCGAAAAACCACCAGAAGCCATTACCCCTGTACGGTAATTCTCCTACTTTTCTTCTTTTTTTGAGGTGACTCTTTAAATTTGTATATTTTTTCGAAGTGATGTTTAATATTTAGCCTAATAATGTTTAAATAATTTTTAATAGAATTTAAATTGAATTTACTAATTTTTGGGGTGGTTTGTTTGGAGGAATTTGGAGAGTTGAAGGGAATTGTTGGTGTCGAAAATGTAGTTGAAGATCCAGAAATACTGGATAATTACTCTAGGGATTATAGCTTTGTTCCGCAGAGAAAGCCCATGTGTGTGGTTTTTCCCAAGGATGTTTTTGAGATTCAGAAGATTGTCAAATGGTCAAATGAGCAAGGAATTCCGTTGACGCCTATTAGTTCTCCCGGTGGTCCGAGGTTGCGTGGGGACACTATTCCGAGCCTTGGAGGTATGATTGTAAATCTGTGTAGAATGAACAGAATTTTGAGAATTGACAGACGAAACAAGGTGGCTATGATTGAGCCGGGAGTGACTTTTGATCAACTCAGAAGTGAACTGGAGAAGTATGGCTTGAGGCCCTATACGCCGCTATTGCCACGTTCTACAAAGTCTGTGTTGACCAGCTATCTTGAGAGGGAACCCATCACCATACCAAAAGATCACTGGGATATGCTTGACCCTCTATTTTGTATAGAGGTGGTTTTTGGAACTTGTGACATTTTAAGAACGGGCGAGGCTTCGGGTCCAGGAACGGTGGAGGATCTTTTGGCTGCGGGTTCCGCACTGAAGAGTGCGATGGGGCCGGGTGGTTTTGACCCCGTTAGGCTTGTTCAGGGTGCTCAGGGGACGCTGGGTATTGTTTCTTGGGCAACTGTGGGGGTTGGGTTACTGCCGAGTCTTGAGAGGCTTTTCTTTGTATCTTCAGACAGTATTGAGAGTCTGATTGAGTTTGCGTACCGTGTCTTAAGGCGGCGCCTGGGCGAAGAATTATTCCTGGTAAACAACTTCTATCTAGCCAATATGGTTGCTGAGAAATCGGAGGAGATAGCGAAGCTTTCCAGCGATTTGCCAAAATGGGTGCTTATTCTTAATATTTCCGGGTTTGACAAGTTCGCTGAGGAGAGGGTGGAGTATCAGGAGAAGGATTCTAGGGAAATTGCTCAGCAACTTGGGTTAGAGCTTCAGACATCAATTTCGGGAATTAGTGGTGATGAGGTACTCAAAGTTTTGAGAAGTTCTTCCCGAGAATATTGGAAATTCAGGTACAAAGGGTGTTGCCAGGAAATATTCTTCTTAACCATGTTAAATAGAACAGTGAATTTCATTGAGGCAATGTACAAGATGGCTGAAGCGGACGAATATCCCAAAACTGAACTCGGAGTATACATACAACCGCTAATGCAGGGTGTGGGGTGCCACTGTGAATTCGACCTAATGTATAACCCAACTGATGGGGAAGAGAGGGAAAGGATTAAGGGATTGTTTATTCGGGCTAGTGAGAACTTGATAAGTTCGGGGGCGTTTTTCAGCAGACCTTATGGTCCCTGGGCGGATATGGTTTACAGTAGGGATGCTGAAACCACTATAGCTCTTAGGAAAGTTAAGGAGCTATTTGATCCAAAGGGAATAATGAATCCGGGTAAATTGTGTTTTTAGGAGGGATTGGATGAGTTTGGAAAAATATCATGTTCAGACGTTAAGGTGCAATAGGTGCTCTTTGTGCAAATGGGTTCCCCAACCGAAAATTGCCAGCTGGAGATTCTCCGCCGCCTGTCCCAGCATCCAGAAGTACAATTTCCACGCTTACTCCGGAGGAGGCCGAATAATTATAGCTTGTGCCCTTTTGGAGAACAAAATAGATTATACAGATGAGCTAGTCAAAATCGTTTATACGTGTAGTATGTGTGGTGCCTGCGATGTTTCTTGCAAAATGAACTATGGGGGAAACTTGGAGCCTCTTGAGATAATGCATGCGCTTAGGGTTAAGTGTGTGGAAAAGGGAAGGATTCCAACAAGACATAAGACCCTGCTAGAAGACATTAGAGAATATGATAATCCCTATAGGGAGCCGAGGAAGAAACGGGGGGAATGGGCAGAGGGAATGGGCATTAAAGACCTGTCTCATGAAACAGCAGAGGTACTATATTATGTGGGATGCACCTCGGCCTATCGACTTCCAGGTTTAGCCAGAACCACGGCCACCATCCTTCAGAATGCGGGAGTAGATTTTGGAATCTTGGGAAAAGATGAACTATGCTGTGCAAGCACTGCATACAAAATTGGAGACGAAGCACTAATGGAAGAATACGCTAAAAATAATATTGAGAAATTCAACAACCTCGGTGTAAAAGAGGTAGTAACTTCCTGTGCCGGTTGCTATCACATGTTTAAATCCTATTATCCGCTAATAGGAGAAATGAATTTCGATGTCTTTCACATTACAGAGTACATTGAGCGACTTATGAGGGATGGCAGGATAAAACTCTCAAAAAAGATTCCCATTAAGGCTACCTACCATGATCCTTGCCACTTGGGCAGACTAGCGGAGCCCCGTGTGCCCTGGAATGGTGTGGAAAAGAAGGTTATGGGACAATTGATAATAACTGATCCACCTAAAGAAGTCAGATTCGGAGTTAAAGGCGTTTTCGATCCACCCAGAAACATACTAAAAGGTATTCCAGGGCTAGAATTTGTGGAAATGGAGAGAATCAGAGAGTATTCCTGGTGTTGCGGTTCAGGCGGGGGAGTAAAAGCAGCATTCCCCGAGCTCGCCTCTTTTGCTGCCGCTGAAAGAATAGAGGAAGCAAATGCAACTGGGGCAGAAGCACTGGTCACGGCTTGCCCCTTCTGTGAAATAAATCTAGGAGACGCCATAAGAGAGCGTAGAGAGAAAATTAAATTGTATGATATAGTAGAGCTGGTACTTGAGGCGATGCATGAAGAGGGAGTTAAAGGAGGGCAATAAGATGGTTTTGGAGAAAAAGGTTTACAAAATGTTGGAGTCAGTTGTGGGACCTGAGAACATTTCGGATGATCCAATAATAACAACGGTGTACTCCTATCAATACTTGGCGGATTTAGCGAATCCCGACTCAGCTAAGTGGATGCCCGCGAAACCCGAGGCTGTGATTTTACCAGGAAGCACCGAGGAGATTCAGGAAATAGTGAGAATATGTAACAAGCATAATGTGAAGATAAAGCCACACAGCACCGGTTGGGGTTTTTGGAGCGGCATTGTAACTTCGGGCGTCATACAGATGGATTTGAGAAGAATGAATAGGATAATTGAGATTGATGAGAAAAACATGTACGCGGTGGTAGAACCATACGTTACGGCTATGCAGCTTCAAATTGAGGCTATGAAGAGGGGGCTGGACTGCGCCATAATAGGCGCCGGACCCAACCACTCCGTTTTAGCTTCTTGCACAGCAATGATGGGATACGGGGATAAAGGTTACCACACCAGCATGAACAATCGGAACCTATTGGGAGTAGAATGGGTTACTCCTACAGGTGAAGTTCTAAGACTGGGTTCGCTGGGTAGCGGAGCAGGCTGGTTCTGCGGTGACGGCCCAGGACCCAGCCTCAGAGGTCTACTAAGAGGATGGCATGGAACAATGGGGGGACTGGGAATATTCACCAAGTGCGCCACCAAACTCTATCCTTGGGCTGGCCCAAAGAAACCAGAAATTATGGGTGAAAATCCCCAGTACGGGATGGTGGTTCCAGAGAACTTCAAAATATATACTATTTACTGGGAAAATTGGGAGCAGCAGGCTGATGCCATGTATAAGGTTAGTGAGTCCGAAATTGGCTACATTATTTGGAGAGCCTGTACACCAATGATGATACCACTATTACTGGGAAAAACAAACAATGAGTACTACGAAATGATGAAAGGAATTTACGATATGATAGAAGCCTACAGATACTACTTTACTGTCGTTCTAGCCTCTGAATCCAAGCGGGAGTTAGAGTATCAGGAGAAGGTTTTAAAGAGCATAGTGGACGAAACAAATGGGAAATTCTTCGAATTTATACTAAGCGAGAATGCGCCTCTAATCCTTCTAGCCATAGTTACCCAGTGTTACAATTCCAGAATTTTTAGGCCCACCGGACAGTTCCACACCTCCTTTGGAGCAGCCACATCTTGGGACATGTCAGTGAAAGGAGCAAAAATAGGAGAACAAATCAGAAGGAAATATATTGAGGAGGAAGTGTTTCATGACGACGGCTGCGGGGAAAACTTCTGGGGAGGCCCATACGAACACAACAAATTCTCTCACTTTGAGGGACTATTTGAATACGACCCCATCGACCCAGAATCCAGAAAAGCTGCACGCAAATATATAGAAGAAGCCACCATGGCAGTAATTGAAAATAAGATCGGAGTACCAATAGGACCAGGACCGGAATTAGCCCAAATATTTGGGCCGATCTACGGAAACTTCCACTCATGGCTGGGCAAAATCAAGAAATCCTTTGACCCCAAAAATGTATCAGACCACGCATTCTACGCGGCGCCAGAAGAAAAAACAAAAGACTAAAAATCAAAGGAAAAAGTTCAAGAAAGTTGTACCTCACTTTTCTCCTTTTTTAATTTTTTAAAAATATTAGCTCACAAGTCAATTCAAAGGTAGTTAGTAAATGTGAACCCATAAGAAGTTTTTTAAGTTAGGTGAGCTTCGCGTATTAGATAATTTTTGAAAATTGTTTCATAGCATTAGAGGAGCGAGTTTGGCAATGATTGAGTTCCAAGTTCCGGGAATGGGCAAAGTGGAGATAAAAAATGTGGTTTTTGATCTTAACGGAACCCTATCTATGAATGGCACAATCTCCCAAGATGTTGAGAAAAAAATTCGCCAGTTGTCCCAAAGGGTAAACGTTTTTATATTATCTTCAGATACCAGAGGCAACCTAAAAGAGTTGGCAGAGAAGCTGGGAGTAAATTATCGCCGTGTGTCCTCATCACCCGAAAGCGCTGCTAAGGAAAAATTTGTTGAAGAGTTGGGCTCAGAAAACACCATCGCAGTTGGAAACGGAAAAAACGACGAACTCATGCTGAAAAAGGCAAAACTGGGAATAGCAGTAGTCGGAGAAGAGGGGGCATGTTCCTCTGCAATCCTAAACGCAGACATAATCGTAATTAACCCCCTCCACGCCCTAGAACTAATCATGGACCCCCAGAAAATAGTTGCCACATTACGCTGCTAAAACACATTGTCAAAAAACTGAATCCACCAGTTACCTTGGTTAAAAGTAGTAAGAAAAGAGTAGTAAGCCACAGAGGCATTCCACTCCCCAAAGCCTGGCTCACCACCAATAGAAAAAGGCTTCAGAGGCTACATGAATAATTAAGTTTGTTAGGCACCAACTTGCCTGTTTATGTCTTGGTCATCTTCTTTGGGGCCTTTTGAGTCTTTCTGAAACAAAAAAAGAGGGAGGGGAAGGTTGAGTTTAGAAGTATTTGAATGCCACTTTTGTGGATTTGTACTTTTTCTTGTCCAGTTGTGCCTGGAACGCTTCCTTCCACTGTTCGAGTTTATAGGTGTGTGAAAGTAGGGGTTTGTTATTTACTTTTCCCTTTTCCTCCCATTCCAGCGCAATGTCAAACGGGGAACGGGCGACTTCTGCTTTGAATGGGTAACCATATATTCCGTGAATTGTGAGCTCCTTTATGTTTATCATGGTGAAGTCTATTTTAGCCTCTCCCATCATGCCCACAAATATGATGTGTCCTCCCTGCTTCGTTATGGCAATGGCGTCCCTGAGAGTCTGCTCGCTTCCCACACCCTCATAAGTCTGGTCTACACCCTTACCGCTATCCACAGTTATTCCCAGTGTGGGCAAATCTCCTCTCTCAAGGCAGTATACTTTATCTGCGCCAAGTTGCTCTGCTAGTTTAGCTTGATACTCAAACTCGGTTGCAACGTAGATTCTATCCGCACCCATCAACCTGTTCGCCTGTAGGAGCTGCAAACCTATGGTTCCCGCACCAATCACAGCGACCTTTTTACCGGAGGGGTTCCCCTTAAAACAGGAATGTATCCCTGTAGCTAATGGCTCCGTTAATAGGGCGTCTTCGTCCGAAACATTGTCCGGAATTTTGTAAACCTTAGACTTGTGAGCCAGAAAATATTCCGCAAAGCCTCCGCCATTTAGCTGACTGTACCCCACACCGCCACCAGTAACCGCCTGATTGTAACACAGGTTGTAAAGGCCAATCTTACACATATCGCAGGGCTCAAGACCCAACTCAGCACAGCCACCAGCAGCATCCACGGTAACCCGATCTCCCTCTTTTAAATGTTCTACTCCCTCGCCCACCTCGTCAACGATTCCGACTATTTCATGCCCGAAAATTAAAGGCTTGGGAAGAAAATCCGCCAAGAAAGCCATCTTCCTCTTAATAATTCCAATATCGGAGCCACATATCCCACACAGCTTAGTCCTAATGGAAACCCAGTTCTTCCCCGGAGACTTCTTCTCAACATCCCTTATCTGGAAACCCTCAGGATAAGGACCACCATCCCAAACAAGAGCCTTCAAAACTTCCACCTCAAAACAATTTCAAACCAAAATATGGTTAAAGTAATTAATTGCATTGCATATAAATACATTTCTTCCAAAAAGATGGAGGAAAAGAGTTGACCAATATTTGAAGAA
>CAZECW010000033.1:0-51631 GCA_964510585.1 uncultured archaeon
TACTAATACATTCTCTAGAAATAATGCGTAATCTTCATCAAATATTAATAAATATTATTAAGTAGTATTTAGACAACCATCAAGAAAACCGAATTATATCCACCGATACTGATAGAACAAAGCATTTATCTTATGATTAATATTTAAATATATATTTTTGCTAGGCTACGCATTCAAAACGTTTAAGTGGTTTTAAGAACTAATATTTTATAACTGAGAGGTGTAAAATTTGAGCGAAGATAAAAAAGAAGAAGTTCAGAACCCAGGAACCAGCAGTCCACCTTCCCCAAAATCAAAAATAGCCTCTCCAGTCACAGCAGTATCTGCAAGCAGTTCCAGAGAAGAAGAAATGTCAATGCTTCGAATGATGGTTAACATATTAGAAGATAGCGTTAACACAATGCTCAGAATAGAAAAAACCCTCAACGATAGACTAAGCATGTTGGAGAAAAGGATGGCCGAAACTGAGAAAAGACTCTCTGACCGTATTGGGAACATTGGACTTTCAGGAACAGAAAAAATGGAGGAAGTTCTAGGCAAAGCGGTCAATGATATGCAAAAGGGAATGGAGATAATGGTTCTCCAAAACATGGTTGAAAAAGTGGAGCAACTCGCAGCGCAAGTTAGAGGCCAACCAGCGCCCGAGAAAAAGAAGCCCGCAGTGGAAGAGAAGAAAGAAGAAAAGTACATCCCGAGAGTTCAGAGAAGAGAAAGGGAAGAGAGAGAATTTAGAGACCGATCAAAGGATAGAACAGAGTTTAGAGAGCCAGCCCCAAAAGAAGAAGGAGAAGAGCGTTTAGTTCGCCCATCAGACCTATTCGGCAGAGGCTACTAAGCCAAAAAATAATCAACAAAAATTTCCGTTTTTTCATCGTAAATCACTTAAAAACCTAAAAACATTCACGCTACAAACTCTGCTTATTTTAGGATTTCCAATTTGATTTCAATGCACTTTGACTCTTAAAATGTTTTGTTGGCCTGCCTTTTTATTTTATAACAAATGAAGTTGGAGAAACTTTTGGGGGTCTACCATCTGGTTTCTTGTTCTTGCTCTTCATATTTTTGTTGTTGTTGGGATTTTATCTGAGCATCGATTTCTGCTTGCAAGTATTGTACTGCGTCTAAGAACCTGTTTAGTAGAATTAACATTTGAACACTCCAAATAGCGTCTTGCACATTTCCCAGAGTTGCCTTATGGGCTTTAATAGTTTCCTCGCGCATCTGTTCGATGTTTATTTCCTGTATTTTACGTATCTCGGCAAGGATGTTTGTGGTTGATTCGTTCAGGTGCTGAATAGTTTTTGTTCTTTCAGAGCGCACCGTATTTGTTAGCTCTACTACTGCATGAATCATGTTGGTAATGTTTTCGCTGAAGAATTCTGTAAATTTCTGGATTTTATTGGTATAGTTTTCAATTAGGGTGGTCACATTTTCTATCTTTGAGTATATATCGTTAAGTGCTTGTGTAACTAGAGGGATTATTGCTTCTGAAGAGGACATTTTAAACACCTCTCTCACTAGGTTGTAGCTCAGGTTTTATGGCTTGAGACCCTGTAGCTGCGGTAAGAATCTTCAGTGAGGCTTGGACGAGTTCCCTCATCATTGGTCTTAGCTTCTGGGGGTCTAGCTCAGCGTATACGAGTTTTAGAATTTCTTCTACAGCTTCTTTGGATTTGGTAAACGTTTCGAGTTTTAGGATATCTTTTAGGTTTGCTACCTCAAAGGCGAAGGTGTTAAGAAGGGTTTCGACTTGGTCGGCAAAAATTTCTTCCTCTTCTCTTATTGTTCGAGTCAAGTTTTCAAGTGTTTGATTTATTTGCCTAATGCTTTTCTCCACGTTTTCCATCAATCCTGATAGAAGGTCATAGTTTTTTTGCATAACACTGAGAGAATCGTCCAATTTCATAGAAATATTTTTAAATTGGAAAATAAATTTGGAGGCGGTACTATCTTCGGACAAATTTTTACACCTAACTCTTCCTTTAAAGGAATATATGACCTTCTGGAAATAAAAAACTTCCTAGTTTCAAAAATCAGTACCCGTGTTTCTAATAATGTCTAATTCTTCAAAAATTAGTGCGAGTAACAATTAGAGAGGCGTACAAATTTTGGATTCTTTTATATGTTATCTAGTTTTAAACGTTTTATTGCTACTGCGCGGTTTTTTATTAGTTCTTCGATGACCATTATGACCTCGCTTATGTCTCTTTTTAGAATTTTTGTTAGTTGACCAATATTATTTTCTCCATCTATCAATAGAAATAGGTCTACGACCCAATCGCCGTATTTCTCTATTAACTCTTCGGACATTTTGTTGTTAATAAATTCTAAGGTGAATATTTTCTTTACAGGTGTTGAAAAAACAGTCATTTCAATCTGCGGGGGAATCTCTGTAAACGCATCAAAAATGGGTGCACCATTGTCTTTTACACTTTTAAGTTGTCCAGAGTAGACTTTTAAGTGGGTTCCTCTCTGTCTCGCCATTTTTCTATCTAACAAGTTTTTGAACTTTTTAGTTGAGGCTTCTAAAATCTTTTGAAAATCCTCGACACCTTCTTGATAAACAATAACTAGATAGTAATCATAAAAGCGTGAGATTCCAATGTCATAATCCCGTACTCGGGCGGTTAGGGTATAAATGTTTATCACACCTAAGTAGAGTATTAGAGATTGCAACGCATCGACTAGATCGCTGGGGAAGTGCGATATTACTACGCTGCCATTTAAGCCTAGAATCCCAGCGTATCTTATGTGCTCCATTTTTTCAGTCTCGCTTAATAAAGCCTCGAAATCTTCTATTAGTGAGTTCATAGAGTATCCCACTAACCGATTGTTTAGATTCTGTTATTTACTTGTGCACAAGAGGATCTGAATTCTTCAAAATTTCCTGGAAACAGGAATTTTCATTTTGCGATGAGACATATTCTGCGGCAGACTAATTGTTACCTAGGTGGGAGAGTAGTGTGATTGGGTTATATGCTTTACTACGTTCTCCGGGTCAGCATTCAATCCTACAAAAAAGATTTACAACAAGAATAATTATTAGGAGCATATATCTTCTATTTGGTTTCTTAAGGAAAAATATTTGTGCAAAAGCAAAATAACCAGAAAAGCAAATACTAATATAGAGATGCCAAAGCTTAATTTAATAAATCGCATACCAAAAAGGAAACAGTTTTTGAGGGAATAGAATGTCTGCACATATTTTTAGAGCTTATGACGTAAGGGCAGTTTTTAACAAAGAAATTGATGTAGAAAGTGTGGTTAGAATAGGGCTGGCTTTCGGAACATATCTGGGTGGAGAAGGCTTGGTGTTTACTGGAAGAGACATTAGAACCAGTTCACACATAGTGGAATGTGCCGCAGCTTCGGGAATTTGCTCTACGGGCTGTGATGTTGTTTCATTAGGTTTACTTCCCATTCCAGTATTTAACTTCTATGTGTGGAAAAGTAAGCCAAAGGCGGGATTGATGGTTACCGCATCTCATAACCCTCCAGAATTTACAGGTTTACGCTTTAGACGCAGTGACGGAACAGGCTTCTCTGAGGAAAACAATAAAATTAAAGAAATATATGTTGAAGGCAAATTCATCAAAAAACCCTGGAACCAACTTGGTAAATTAATGAGCATAAATACAGAAGTGGTTATTTGGGAATACATTCGTTACTTGCTAAATAAAATTTCTTTAGAGAGAAAATTAAAAATAATTCTTGATCCTGGCACAGGAACTGCCTCAATGGTTGCGCCTCAACTCTTTCGGGAGGCGGGATGTAAAGTTTTCACAATAAATTCACAGATTGATGGAACCTTTCCTGGCAGAGACTCCTACCCCCGTGAGGGAACTATTGATGATCTACAAAAAATCACCGCAGAGTGGGGAGCGGATATGGGCGTGGCTTACGATGGGGATGCTGACAGAGCGGTTTTTGTGGATGATAAGGGACGAGTGGTGCGTCCCGAGGCTGCAGGTGTTCTTTTCATCAGGGATGCGCTTTCCGAGAAGAAAGGTAAAATAGTAGCTAACGTTTCAAGCTCTATGATTATACAGGAACAGGCTGAGGCTTTGGGTGGAGAAGTGGTCTATGAGAGGGTGGGTGATGTTTTCATAACAGAGGCGATGAAAAGGCATAAAGCGATATTTGGGATTGAACCTTCAGGACATTTTTATTCTAATCGTTTCTACCCCTTCGACGACGGCATTCAATCCAGTCTACTTTTGGCAGAGATTATCTCTAAACAAGAAAAAGCACTATCTAGACTTGTGGATGAAATTCCGAAATATCCCATGATTGAAGAAACAGTAAAATGTGCGGATGAGAAAAAATTCAAAGTAGTGGAAGGAGTCAAGGAAAAATTGGAAAAGAGGGGATACCAACTTAACCTGATGGACGGGGTGAGGGTGGACCAAAAGGAAGGCTGGTTTATAGTTAGACCCTCTAACACTCAACCATTAATTCGCGTTACCATAGAAGCGAAAACGGAATCAAAATTGAAAGAACTTAAAAATGAGATATTAGCACTCTTAAAAACAGAGATGGAAAAAATTTAAACCCTCCAAAAAGGAGGGAAAAAATTTCTGTCTGAAATTGGGGATGTAAAAAAGTTTGTGGCGCATCTTCTTAGGAGAAATATTTTGGTTGGCTGGTGGCATCATTTTCGCTGAATTCTAAAAGTCCTTATTCTTCCTCCTTTTGCCAAAAGAAACCATTTTATGCCTTCCTCAAAGGATGACCAAAACCTCCAAAGCTGAGTGCCCATTAAACTGAAAACATCTCCAAGCCACTAAAGTATGACAGGGAAGCTTTCCATTTTGGTAACAAAAACGATTCATCCTTTTTGGTATGAAACCTTCCACATTTTGAATTTATTTAGCTTTTTCAGATATTTCAAATGCTCATTACTCTTTTGGGAGGGATAGATATTTATTTTAGATGTGTGTTGATATGCGTTGTAGAAAATTTAGAAAATGAGCTACTCCACGAAAATGTTTGAAAACAAGCAACACCTAGGACACATACAAATGGCAGTAAACGATACTAGCTACAGATTGTCCCGATTAGTGGCTCATAACATTTCTGTTTTTATAGTAATCTTAAAATACCATTTTTTGAAGTTTAAAAAAGATAAAAGGAGTGATTTGAAACTTAATGGGGTGTAAAAATAGATGGAAGAAGCACTTGCCCACCACATTATAGGAGAGATGTACTCGACTTCAGAAAACATCAATGATCTAAAATTCATTAAGAAGGTTTTCATGGACGCAGTGAAAAAAGCGGGTCTAACAGTACTAAACTCTAAATTTCACAAGTTTAAACCTCATGGTGTTAGTGGATTCATTATGATCAGTGAGTCTCACTTATCAATTCATACTTGGCCTGAAAGTGGATATGTGGCAATAGATGTCTTCACTTGTGGAAGTTTATCACAGTGTAGAGAAGCATATGAGTATATCGTGTCAATGTTTAAACCAGCG
The DNA here is from genome assembly GCA_964510585.1 of uncultured archaeon. Lineage (GTDB taxonomy): Archaea > Asgardarchaeota > Jordiarchaeia > Jordiarchaeales > Jordiarchaeaceae > Jordiarchaeum. Next base: position 5,475 of record CAZECW010000033.1, read on the forward strand.
TACCACACAAAGATAGAAATTGCAAGGGGAAAGTTGAATCAGCCCAGAGACTCCGAGAAGGATTTAATTTATGAACGATGAAAACCTCACCATGTGGTTTGCTAATTGGCACACTGACAATATTCAGCATCTAGTAAAGGTTAAATCTATTTATTGCACTAACTCAGAGTTTCAACGAATCGAAGTTGTTGACTCCAAAGTTTATGGGAGACTGCTCATTCTTAATGGGGAAATCCAGCTATCCACCAAATTTAACTCCTATATCCACGAAAGCATGACGCACCCCGCCCTACTTTTACACCCTAACCCTAAAAACGTGCTCATAATAGGAGGGGGAGATGGAGGCTCTACCACAGAAGTAATTAAACATAATATAGAATCTGTTACTGTTGTAGAAATAGATGAAAAGGTTGTCCAAGTTGCTAGGGAATATTTCCCCAGCATTTCTGCCGGATTTTCAGACCCCCGAGTAACAATAAAGTATCTAGATGGCAGAAATTTTGTAGAAAATTGTGAGCAAAAATTTGATGTGATAATAAATGATATTTCAGACCCAAAAGAATCCGCATGCACCGTTTTCACGAAGAGCTTCTTCGTTAAATTGTATAATTGCTTGAGGAAGGATGGGCTATTTATTACACATGCCGAATCCCCAGACTCCTGCGAGGAGGTGTTTTACAGGGTTATAGCAACTTTGCGGGATGTTTTTCCCATAGTTAGACCCTTTAGAGTTTGGATTCCGCCCTACATCGATTTTTGGGGGAGAATAATCGCATCTAAAAAATATGACCCCTTAGAGTTTGACGCCACCCAAATAGCAGAGCGTATTCGAGATAGAAATCTTTTGCTTGAATGGTTGACTCCGGATCTTTTTTATGCTATGTTCCGGTACTTCTCCAAGGATGTTATCAACAGAATGAGTCAAGAATGGAGAATAATTACTGAGGAGGATTTCCCGATTTTTAAGAGACCTTAAAAAAGTTTAGGGGTGATGAATCATAACAAAACTTGAAATTAACAAAAATTTTCTGAGCATAATGGTGAAGGAATGCAAAAAGAAGAATCCAGAGGATCCTAACATTACCTCCTACGAAATTTCGAGACTAATATTTCAACTTAGGGAGGGAAGGATCCTAAGCAATATTGCGTCCAGAATGCAGGTAGCATCAGTGATGACAGCATTAGGATATTTGCACTATAAAGATTTGCTCACATATAATCGCGACACGGGAGTGTTTAAGCTTAAGAAGGCCCCTGTTTGGAGTTTAAAGTCCTTTACCCAGCTTCAATATCAAGTTTTGAGAGAAACACTCCCCAAAGATAACCTGTTCAATCAAATTTTGGATAAACGCGATCTGGAGTTAATATCGGAGTATGCCCAACTATTCATAAATCTAGAAACGCTTCTCAGAAAATTTACCCTGATGCAGTCATACAACGATATAGAGGACAAAGACATTATTTTCGTTGGGGACGACGATTTGTTAAGCGTGTTTACCGCTCTGCTGGGAGAAGCCAATCGGGTAACTGTTCTGGACGTGGATGAGAGAATATTAGGGTTAATTGATAGGTTATCAAAAGAAAACGAACTAAATATTGAAACATTAAAACATGATTTAATGCATCCCTTGCCCTCCACTCTACAGAATAAATTTGACACTTTTGTAACAGACTCCTCACATTGTTTGGGGGGAATAATGCTTTTTGTAAGCAGGGGAATATCTTCACTTAAAAAAGGAATCGAAACCGCGGGATACTTCAACTTCCAGACTGTCGACGAGGAACCAATAATGAGCTATCAAATAAGGAGGAGGATTTTCGAATACCTGATTAATACCATGAAAGTCGTAGTATCATGCGCCATTCCCTCATTTATTAACTATATTATTCCGGTGGAGGAAAATAAGGCGCTAACAGAAAAGCTCCTCGAAGCCCTAAGAGCCCCTAGTTTCGACCAGTTTAAACCTTTAAGCGCATATAAGGATTCTTCAACCTTCATAGAGTTCTATCCCTACTTCACAATGGAGCCGGTAACAATAGTGAGAATAAATTGTTTGAATTCAGAGCCCCTCATCAAAGGAGAGTTCGATAAAGAATGCGAAAAGAAGCTTGGACCCATTTACTCATGGAAATATCTAAAGGAAAAAATAAGAATCGACTAAAATTCCCCCTTAAAAGCTAAAATGACTTTTGAATTTGTTTTTGCTAAGCAATGCTAAATTTATTTAGAAGAACGAAGATAATAAAAAGGGTTAATTGATTATTAGAAATTTACAAATAATTATTTATATCTTTTTAACTAACTTTTTTCCCTCTTCCGTTATACATATCCAATTTGTCTCTGTGCGACTAACCAGTCCCCTCTTTACTAGGCTATCAATTGTTTCATCGGGAGTCATTTTGGCCTTACCACTAATCCAAATCTTGTAAACTTTTTGTAATCTTCCAGTAATGGTTTTCTGACGCTCACCTATAGAAAATTGAGCAATCAGAGATAAAGCTTGCTTTTCCTCTTCAGTTAGATCAGTAACCTGATCGGACATTGCTTCTCACTCGAACCTCATATTCTTTATTCTAAGTTAAAGATAGGAGTACAAGCCTAAATCTCTTTCTACAAGTGCAACCAAAAACAAGAAAAGTCCCAAAAAAAGGCCTAAAATCGTTCCAAATTGTTTTTAGTCCATTTTATTCCTATATCCAATGCTTTTAGATTCTCTTCCACATCCCGCATTTCTCCTTCTATAGTTTGCTTTAAGGAATTGTAACTTATAGGGAGGACACCCAACCCCAGCGCCACACCTAGAAGCACCAAATTAGCCTTCTGCGCATCGCCAACTTCCTCTTCAGCCATTTTGGTAGCATTAAGAGAAACCACCTTATCAGAAAACTGTCTCAAACAAGAAAGGATATCCTCCAACTTGGGGTAAGTTGCCATCTCAGCCCAAACTGTCACCGGGGGAATAGTATGCTCATTAACAATAAAAACCGTTTTTGAGGAAGCAAACTTTGCATTCCTTAAAGCTTCGGAAGGCTCTAAACCTATCAAAATATCCGCGTCGCCATAACAAACCGTAGGGGATAGAAGAGAATCTCTCTCATCGATAACCTCGCCTGGCTCCTTTATTAAAAATCTACAGCAACAGTCAATAGCTCCCTCCCTCTGACTAAGACCCAACTTCTCAGAACCTAATATTACGTCAACTCCTTCTCTAAAGGCTGCAAACTCAATTATTCTACGTAGAGTGATAACACCCTGTCCTCCAGCTCCAGCAATTACAATATTAACTTTCCTCAACAAGGCCACCCCGAATATACAAGTATTTTCAGCAAGTTTTCGACTGTGTATCCAAATATGAAGCTTATAATTATGTGTTTCGCATTCAAGAAACTTTAAATAATTTTATTCAGGTATGGTCATTTAAATGTCATCTGAAAAATTTTCAAATGAACAAAGAAAGGTGTCTATCTCCACTCAGAATTACTCAAACAAATTAGATCAGTTGAGAGAAGTAAACCCTGAATTTTTTGAGTGGTACAGAAAAATTGATGGCTCAACAAAATTTTGGGAGTACATGTTGAAGCCCCTAAGGCAAAGTATTAGGATAAATATTCTTAAAATAAGTGTCGAAAGTGTTTTAGAAAATTTAATTGAGAATTTTAATGTTGAGCCTGTGCCCTGGTGCCATGAGGGATACTTTGTTTATCCCAAGACGGATGCGGACGAAGTAATCATTAGTAACACTATGGAGTTCCATCTCGGTCTCATATTTGTTCAGGAAGCTGCTTCTATGATTCCACCCGTAGTTCTTGAGGTAAGACCGGGACAATTTGTGCTTGACATGGCAGCAGCTCCTGGGAGTAAAACAACTCATATTGGAATGTATATGAAGAACAGGGGTTGCTTGATTGCCAATGACATAAAGAGAAACAGATTGAACATTCTCATATTGAATATTCAAAGATGTGGAATTTTGAACGCATATGTTATGATGAAGGATGGTAGATACTTCAATAGATTTGAAAACATGTTTGATCGGGTACTTCTCGACGCTCCTTGCTCCAATGTAGGAATGATAAGAAAAAATTTTAGGTATCTAAAATTTTGGAGCAGAGATAAAGTTGAATCATTATCACAACTCCAGAAGGAAATGATTTCGGCGGGTTATAAGGCTTTGAAACCTGGGGGGATTCTAGTCTACTCCACCTGCACACTTGAGCCTGCAGAAAACGAGGAAGTGATTGATTACCTCATATCAAAAACAAATGCCAAAATTGAGGAAGTGAATTTGCCAATTAGAAAGAGAAGAGCCTTCACAAGTTTTGAGGGAAAAAAGTTTGATAGTCAAGTCCGGAAGTGTCTTAGAATACATCCTCAGGATAACGACACAGAGGGTTTTTTCGTAGCTAAAGTGGTTAAGGAGGGTTAAAGCTGAATGAAAAGGATATCACACAAAAAGTTTCTGAAATAATAGAGGGAAACTTTGGCGTTCAACCCTCTTTCAAATTTAAAGAGATGGGAAAAAGAAAAATATACGCATACACTGAGTGTACAAACTTAAACCTTCAAACTGTACACATTATTCACTATGGAGTATATTTTGGAAAATTCGAAAAGGACGGGTTAAGATTATCAATTGAAGGCAGCCAACTTATAGGTGAAAAGGCAAAAAGAAATATTGTTGAAGTAGACCATGAAAACGCAGTTAAATGGATGAGGGGAGAAGACATAAAAGTAGAGACTGAAGCTTACGGATACGTGATTTTAAAATGGAAAAACTATTACCTAGGATGCGGAAAAATCAGGAATGGAACAATCATAAATTTTGTTCCCAAAGACAGAAGAGTAAAAACCCAAGACACTACCCAAACAAATGTGTACAGCGAATGAAACACGTAAAACACGTTTGGCGCTCTACACCACTTTTGGGGGCTTTTCTGGCCGAAGGTTTTGGACACTTAAAGCTCTTTTTTAAGCAAATCTAGAAACTGTTTAAGTATCATGGCTGTGGCGCCCCAAATCTCGTGCTTGTTATAATTGTAGAAATAGACGGTAACCTCCTTCCCAAAAAAGTCATGTTGTTCTTCTCTGAAATTCTTATCGTCAAGCAACACGGATAATGGAACCTCAATGACCTCCTCCAACTCATGTACCTGAATTTTGTAATTAAGTGGAGCACGCTTCAAAAAACCAACAAAGGGGGTGACTATATACCTACTTGTAAATGTAACTATATCGTCTAGCGTCCCTAAAACCTCGATGTCTTCCCTCTTTATGCCAATTTCTTCAAAAGTTTCTCTAAAAGCAGTGTTTAACAGGGTTCCATCTTTTTCGTCAAATGCTCCACCCGGAAAGGCTATCTGGCCCTTATGATGTTGAACTTCATTAGTCCTTTTCGTGAAAATAATATAATATTCACCGCCCCTTTCGAAGAGAAGGAGAAAAACTGCGGCATGACTGAAATTCTGATCAGACAACTCTATTCTTCGACGGTTAGAAAGTAACTTTTTAATCTTCGGTATCACCTGGGAACGCCTCCATTTAGAAAAGGATGTACATACAAGTATTTGAAACGTTTTTCTTTTTTAGCTAGGTGGGCGCTCGCTGGCAACTGGACAGATATAGATTTTACTCTATTCCTTTAAACCCACATTTCACTTCTGCGAGGTAGTTTAGATATTGGTGTTCTAAGTATTTGGCTATTTTTGCGTTTTCATCTGTTTAATAAATTTCTCTCAAACAAAAGGAGAATTTATGTATATAAAGTTTCACAACCCTATTGAACGGTCCTCAAACCTTTGGAATGTAGGTTGTAATGCGTGTTCGGGCAATGGCACAATGTTTGCAAGCAATTTTGCACACTCCACATTTTGTACATCGGCTCTGGTCTATGTACATAGTTTCCTCATTGTACTCTTCGTCCACCACTTTTCGAATCGCTGGACAACCTAGGACTTTAACGCATTCAAGACAGAGCTGGCATCGACCTGGTACAATCCAGAGGAGTTCTTCTGTTTTAAGACCTTCGACAGGCTTCTTTTCTCTTTTAAGGCGCCTCTGATATGTTAACATACATTCACGCCGAGAAATAACCACTTTGGGCCCTTTCTGCTTTAAGGCTTCTGTCAGCACGTTTATTGTGTGGTTCACATCAAAGGGGTCTACGATGCGTACATACTTCACACCCAGGGCTTTGGCGATGTCTTCTATTGGCATTGGTGGAGAGTTCTCGCCCATGCCCCTAATTTGGGAGCCCGGGTGCGGCTGATGGCCGGTCATCGCGGTCCATCTGTTGTCTAGGACTATGAGTAGAACGTTGGCGTCATTGTAAACACTATTTACCAGTGCAGGAATTCCAGTGTGATAAAATGTGGAGTCACCCATCAGGGCAATCAAATCTTGGTCTACCTTGAAGCTCATACCGTTAGCGACGCCCAGGCCTCCCGCCATACATACAATCCAGTCCGTAACTCCTATGGGTGGAAAAAAGCTCATAACATAGCAGCCAATATCCCCGCCATATACTGCTTGGTCATTTGTTACCTTTCTTATGGCATATAATAGTGCACGCTCTGGGCATCCGGGACAGAATGTGGGTGTTCTTGCAGGGATTATTTTGGATGTTTCCTGATATTTTTGTAGAATTTTTTGAATGTTTATTTTGGGCTCTTTGCCTAGAACCTTTGTAAGTCCTAGGGCGACATCCCCTACTGATAGTTCTCCATACGGAGGATAGATCTCTTTTCCAATTATTTCTACGGACAGTTTTTGTTCCTGCGCTATCTTTTTAAGTTGAGTTTCGAGGAAGCTTTCCATTTCTTCTATTACCACTACTTTTTCTAAGTTTTGGTCTCTAACGAATCTGGTGAAGAGTTCTTGGGATACAGGATATGTGATTCCCAGCTTAAGTACTGGTAAATCCCTTGCTTCCAGAAGATTTAGAGCTTCAATTGCATAGCCGTATGGAACCCCACTTGTTACTATGCCAATTTCTGCTGTTCCTGGTAAAATTTTATTTAGCTTGCTGGTGCAGGACTCTTTTTCTATACTGTTTATTCTTTCTATGAGGCGGACTTTGTTACGGTTAGCGTGGGGCGGAAGTGAGCAGTATTTGGGTATGTCTTTTTGGAAGTATCCTTTCGCTTTCGGTTTTTCAAGTATGGGTCCGTAGGTTACTTTGCCTCTGCTGTGGGCTATCCTAGTTGTCAGGCGGTATATTACTGGTATATCGTGTTTGTTTGAGAGACGGTATGATTCTATTATGAAATCCTTTGCTTCTTGGAGGGTTGAGGGCTCAATTATGGGAGCATTGAGGAATGGCCCATAGAATCTGTTGTTTTGCTCGTTTTGGCTGCCCAAAGCTCCGGGGTCGTCTCCGCTCACTATGACCAGCCCTCCCTCTCCGTAGGAGCTGTTAGATCCATTGTAGCATATTGTTACGAGGGAGTCAATGGCAACATTTATGCCTACGTGTTTACTTACAGCTAGGGCTTTCACGCCAGACCAGCTGGCTCCTGCCGCTCCTTGTACAGCGGCTGCTTCATTCACGCTGAATTGGAAGTAGAGTCCCGGAATTTTTGGAGCTATTTCATTGAAGATGTTTCCTATTTCGCTTACTGGTGTTCCGGGATACGTTGATACATATCCTACTCCCGCTTCTATGGCGCCCCTTGCTACAGCTTCGTTTCCCATGAGTGGGAAGACTTCTCCTTCCCGATCTAGGATTATGCGTTGTGAACCTGTTAAGCTTTTTATTCCAACCACCACCGATTACTAAACCAAAAACGTCTAGAGCCTAAAATAAGTTACGCAATAAACCAAACTTTAGTGAGTTACCTGACTGTTGTTGGAGTCTAATAGTCAAAAGGTTTCACGACTATTAGGTAAAGAATGGAACGGGTTATGGGTGTATTTAGAAGGGTTTTTCTATAGTTGCATCGGGGAAAATTGCCACCTTGGGTTTTCCACTGCTCGTATTTTTTAGTTCTTCCAAAGTTTCTTCCCAAGTTTTGAGCTTAATGGTCTTTTCGGGAGGTGAGATTTCTAGCCAAGGCTGCTTATCCTGGTATTCTGACATAATTATTATTTTTCCAGCTCTACCAAGCAGATTTGATGGTGGGATATACCGCTCTCCTCCGATTCTTTTCATACCCCACCTTCCTACAACGTAGTGTGGTACTTGCCCAGTAGGAGTGTTGTAGACTATAACCAATGTTCCTCCCTCTTTAATTGCGATAACTGGCCAAATAGCTATTGTCGCCTCGTTGGCTTTAGAGTATGCGTTTGAAATAACTATGTCTGGATTCTGAGGTATCTGCGTTCGGTAGTGGGTCATTGCTTCCTCCACACCCTTCCTCTGAGCTTCCACAAAGTCTCCCGCATAGATGTCTGTGGAGTTTCTTTTGAAGTCCACGAGAACATTGATCACAAAGTCCAACCCAGCCATCCTGGCGGTTTCCTCCGCATCCTGTCTCATAATATTCTCCGCGTTCAACCTCCCATAAGCAAGCTGGCAGGTGGGGTGCAAGTCCCTGTAGTTTTGAGCTGCAGACCATCCCCCCAAGTCACCATGATTGTAGGAGATAGTTCTTATACTGGTGATGCCCGGCAGAACGATTTTAGCGCCTCCACCGAAGCCGTATTGTGGATGGGGCACTATACTACCAATACCTATCTTGAAGTCGCAAGCCATGACCTCTGCGTTTACCTCTACGGGATTTCCAAATTTGGTGTGCCCCAAATAGTTAAGGTTGCTGTGAGGGTTATGGTTGAAGACAGGATACCTCTCAACAACTTCCTCTCCCAGCTTCTTTGAAAAATCTTCTCTATTGAAAGTTCCATGTGCCCCATTCGCGCAGATGAACCTTATGTGGTCTTCCCCAATTCCTCCCTTTCTCAATTCCTCGAGAACTAAAGGGACTATTTCATGGACTTTTGTGGGTCGGGTCATATCGTCAAAGATTATTACAGCTTCCTCTTTTCCCTCAACTAGCTTACTTAGAGGCTTGGCTCCGATTGGATTTCTCAGCGCTGAAACAATCTGCTCTTTTCTCAAAGCTGGTTTTTTCTCTCCACCCATGCCGCACACCGTAACATCCCAATCATTTGGTAGCTCTATCTCTAGGAAAGTATCTCCATACCACGGTTTTTGCGGTAAATTAACCTTCATTGATTTCACCTCGAAAATGGGGTTTATCTACCTTAAACCATTCCCATGAGTTTTATTATTTGTTCTTACTGAATTTTTTGAAATCAAATGTTAAAAGTAGGTAATAACATTTTTGCAGGAACATCGATATTTGAGCATAAAAATTGGTTAAGTCTTATTTTTTTTAACCTCCATTTCAAAAGTAATAAAAACCGGTTCGAAACCTAGTGGTACAACCAGTTTTGCTATTCGGTCTTTTTCCTTCAAACCGACGTTTATTCGTATTTTGTCCACTCCGATTTTTTGTAAGATTTCAAGTGCCTTGTCGGCAAGCATTCTGCCTATTCCTTTTCCCTGATAGTCTGGATCTACTATCCAGTTGTACAGGTAACCCACCATTATTCCTGAAGGCTCCAGTCTTGCCTCAATCATTCCCATACCTACTATTTTATTGTTTTCTTCCGCAACTAGGGTTTGTCTCTGGAGTCCTGGGCTGAATAATCTAAGTTTATCAGAGTCTTTCCACTTTTTAGCGTCAAACCCTACTCCAATATAGTTGCTCAGTTTTTCCATAAGTTTCATTGTTTGCTCATTATCTTTACTTATATAGTTTCGAACTATTACTGTCAATGACCCGCCACCAAAACTACTCTGGAAGGTTTGAGATTTAAAGAGATTATAAATCTTTTTAGAATAAAAAATCTATGGGTTAAAATTTTGGAACAAGTCTCTGATAAAATTATTGCCACCATTTGTCAGCTGTGCCATTCTTCGTCGCTAAACTTTTGTATCCTTTTACCTTATTGAAAGGACAGACTGCAATACAGTTGGAACATGAAAAACCATTTTTTCTCCAAGACTCTAGGCACTTTTCTGGGTTGATGGGCCATTTAAGTACACCGGGATTATTAGATACACTCGTCGGTCTTTTTGTTCTATCTCCGAAGGAAATGGCTTGGGTTGGACAATTCTCTGCGCATCTTTTACATTTTTGGCAGTATTCTGTTACCCCGAAGTCAATGGGTTTATCGTTTTTGAGAGGCATGTCTGTAAGCACTTTACATATTCTAACTGCTGGCCCGAATTCGGGAGTTATAAGCAGACCACTCCTCCCAAGCTGCCCTAAACCTGCAGATATTGCTAAAGGAATGCTTAAAGCAGTATCATTAGCGCATGGAATTGCTGTATAACCCAAACCACGTATAAATTCCGCGACACTGGCTGCTAGAAAAATCATTTGGGAGTAGCCCAAACCAGTAGCCACTTCAGCCAGAGGGGAGGGAGAATTATGCAGCAATTCTATATTCATTTCTACTGCCATGACCACAGCGTGGTTAACACCTGAGGGAATGATGAATTCTTCACTTGTTTCATCTGGTTCTGGCACATTCTTGAACACAATTTTTTTGTGCACATTGTTAGGCCTAACCCAGTGATGAGAATAAACCCATTTATGATCAAGTTCACAGATACCAACAAGATCCGCACCATAAGTCTTAGCAGCTCTCTTAATAATCATTGACATTTTATCCGGAGTTTCACCCAACTTTTGAAGATTTAAATTATTCTGTTTCATTTTCCACATCTGAAAAATTCTGACGCTAGAAGGGTTTTTTTCAAAGCTTAAAGGTTTCCAGGAGAGAAGACCCATATTCCCAGTCTCAAACTCTGAAGCAGTGGTTAGAGCCCACGCACCCTGCATAAATGCATAATCCTTCAAAGTGAATCCAGGATAAAAATGCTTAATCCTATCATCTATGAATTCCAGGATATTGCCTATATTGTCAAAAGCAAGACTACGATCCCACGAGGATCTCGCAAACATATCATATTTCTGATCAAATCGAGTGTAGGAGGAATCTACATCATAAAGATCGAAAATCGAAGAAACAGTCCTGATAACCCTTTTAGGCATGCTGACCACTTTGAAAACAATAAGAAGGGATACCTTTTAAAAATTTTTAAAAAAACTCAAAATTAGTGATAGTAACAGTTTCACGAATTTAGATGTTCTGGGTAATATGATCTAACTTTTAAAATTAATAAAAAAATAAAAAATAGACAAGATTATGTTAGGCGCTTTTCTTACTTTTTCAGTAACAAGGCGATAAGAGCACCGATTATCTCGAGGATACCTGCAATAAAGCCCAAGTAGCCACCGATACCAGCAATGATTGAGAGAAGACCTCCGATTATAAGTAGAATTGCGCTCCACTTGATGGCTTTACCGACAAGCAACATAATCGCAAATATCAGAGCTAGAATAGAGCCAATGACGATTAAGAGTAGCCAGAGGGTTGGAGGACTAAGCAATGTTTCAATTTTGAACCCTAGCAACATCCAAGCCGCGAGAAATCCTAAGATTGCACCTATTAGTGCTAATATGCCGCCTATCATGGTTCCTGTAGTTTTTTCACTCATTTTTCATACCTTCCTTCGATTGTTATTTAGTTGATAGGCAGATATGATTAAATTTAAAGTTTACCAGCTTCCATATGTGGGTTTACGTTAAATGTCGAAGTCATGTTCCCTATAGTATAAGTCTTATTCACAACGGTGTATAATTGAGCTATAGATTTATGATTTTTAGAAATATAATATGTTCAGTTTAAAGATTAATTATAACATTATTATACTCTTGGGATATGACAGAAAATTTCAGAATTAACTATAGTTAATAGAGCATACATTGACCGTGTCTCATAAAAATGGCGTTTATAATTCATTTTCGAGGTCTAGGGCTCTACGAGAAGAATGGGAAAAGAATAATTTTACATCACCGTGTCCACTAATCTTTGATAAGTTTTAAAAGAGCCCTGAGCCTCATGTTTTCACCAATTCTCTTAGAGGAGATCTGTAGACATGGAAGAAAGTGTGAAGCGTATTGCATCTCAGGGTTCGATATTGGAAGCTGGCAAACAGAGGCATTATCTGCTTAAGTATGGTCTAGGCTTGAACATGGATAAGCAGGCGACTTATACTATTATTGCAGGGTGCAATAATCCTTTTGCTCTGTTTAAGCCGTTTAAAGCTTTTGTAGAGTTGTTAAAGCTCTTTGATGTGGATTACACCTTTCTTAAAAAGGAGTTTTGCTGTGGAAACCTGGCCTATAGGGAAATATCAAAGGAGGAGAGACCAAAGCTGGAGGAGTACTCCAAGCAATTTATTGAGAACAATCTTAAACAAGCAAAGAAACTTGGTTCCAGAGCAGTGGTAACATTTTGTAACGTTTGCTGTTTCCTCTACAATAGGTTCTTCGGGGGCGAATATGAGGGTATGAGAATTTTATACTACCCTGAATTCCTTCTGGAAACCATGAAGGGGAAACCCAGACTGGATAAGAATGTGGCGTATTATGAGGGATGTTACAGGTATCAGAGGGATTTGGCGCCGGGAGCAAAAATAAACCTAAAAAGCAACCATGAGCTCCTTAGAAGAATCCAAGGTTTGAAAGTAAGCCAAGTTCCGTCAAATCTTTGTTGCATGGATAGTGCGCAGAAGATTATTGATGAGGTAAACAATCAAAGAGTGAATACTTTAGTGGCGAGTTGTACAGGTTGTTTCGCAGTCCTAGATGTAATCTCAAAATTAGCGGGTGGTAAACCTGAGGTAAAGTACATAACCGAAATTTTACTAGAAGCCTACAAATAATAACAACGGAGAATTTATTCTTTGGATTTCTGTAACCATCTTGAGTTGTCCATTCTAGTAGTGTTGAAAAATTAAAAGCGAATATCGTAGCAGTCCTGATTTTTTCATTATAAATTGGCTTCGTATACGCTTGTATTGAATAAAGAGCGAGTTGGTTCACTTTTAGTGTGTCAGTTTTTGAGTTTGTTTACTATTTTTTCTACTTGTTCAACTGCGGTGCCGATATACTGTTTTGGGTCTAGCCAGTTGTCGAGTTCTTTTTCTTTTACTATGGTTTTTAGTTTGGGGTTTTCCAGTATGGCTTTCTTTAGGGGTATGTTTTCTTGGCGGCATTTGATTGCTATTTGGCGAAGAGTTTCATGTGCCTCTTGTCTTCCTAATCCTTTCTCTACGAGTTTTAGCATTATGTTTTCGCTCATGTATAGTCCGCCTTCGAGTTCTAGGTTTTTCTGAATGTTTTGGTAGTTGAATTCTAATCCTTTGAGTATGGATATCATTTCAGCTAGGATATAGTCTAGGAGTATGAAGGATTCGGGGAATATTATGCGTTCATTGGAGGAGTTTGTTAGGTCTCTTTCGTGTTCGATTAGTGCAGCGTTTTCCAATGTGGGTATCGTGTAGGCTATTATGACCCGGGATATTCCACAGACTCTTTCTGACCGGTGGGGGTTTCGCTTCTGAGCCATAGTTGAGGATCCTACCTGTTTCTTTGTGAAGGGCTCAAATATTTCTCCGATTTCTGTTCTCTGTAGATTCCTTATTTCCTTAGCTATTTTTGTTAGAGTTGCTGCAACTAAAGCGTTTAAAAATATAATTTCTGCATAAGTATCGCGTTGAACTATCTGGTTGGTTATCTCTGCTTCTCTTATTTGTAATTCTTGCATTACGATTCTCTGGATGTCAAATCCCTTTTTTCCAAAACTAGCCATTGTTCCCACTGCTCCACTCATTTTACCAACTAAAATCCTTTTTTTCCCTTCTCCGATTCTTTCTAGATGTCTATTGATTTCGCTGGCCCAAATGGCAAACTTCATTCCGTAAGTGAAGGGTACTGCATGCTGCCCGTGTGTTCGTCCTATGCATATTGTTTCCTTGTGTTGGGAAGCTAGCTCCAAGAGCACATTTTTAATAGATACGAGTTTTGAGGAAATTATTTCTATGGCATCTCTCAAGATAAGCGCCCAAGCAGTGTCTACAATGTCATAACTTGTTGCTCCTAAATGTACATATTTGCCAGCGTCTCCCTCACATACCTCTGATAGGGCTTGCACCATTGCCATGACATCGTGGTGAATCTCCTCTTCTAATTCTTTTACCCTCTCGAGTTTAACATATTTTAATGAGGCTTTTTTCGATATCTCCTCTGCTGCTTCCTTTGGAATATTCCCAAGAGCCGCATGTGCCCTCGCTAGGGCCGCTTCTACATCAAGCCATTTTTGAAGTTTATTCTCTTCTGTAAAAACCTGCTTCATTTCAGGTGTATAATATCTATACTCTATGGGGTGCACCGACATTCCTCACACCTCAAAGCCCATCTATATTTTCTTAAGAGATAGAAAATATTAAAAGGGTATTCCTTCCACTGTTAAAGACCGCTAAATATTCATCACACCAATAATTCTACTCAAGTGCCAAAATTTTAATTTCAAATATTTGTAAACTTTTAATTGTTTAAAGGAGTTAGGTGAAGCAAGTTGCGTGGATTCGACGAAGATCTTTTAATGATTCCGGGTCCTACATTTGTCCCAGACAGTACACTTAGGGCTATGTCTCGCCAAATGATTAATCATAGGGGAAAAAAGTTTGGTGAGATGCTTACAGAGTGCACAGAGAATTTAAAGAAAGTTTTTAGAACTAAAAACGACCTCTTCATACTAACATGCTCGGGTACTGGGGCAATGGAAGCCGCTATCAGTAACATAATAGAAGATGGAGATAAAGTACTCTGTCCAGTATACGGCAAATTTAGTGAGAGGTTCAAACTAATTGTGGAAGCCTTCGGGGGAAAACCCATCGAGTTATCTGTGGAGTGGGGAGACATTCCACAACCAGAGCTAATTGAAGAGGCTCTAGATAGGGAAAAAAATGTTAAGGCTGTAACAATAACCCAAAACGAAACATCGACCGGAGTAAGAGTTCCGCTTGAAGATATAAGTAAGATTGTGAAAAGGCATAACGCATTATTAGTTGTGGATACAATTTCAAGTATGGGCGGCGACTACGTTCCAGTTGACGATTTGAAAATCGACCTCTGTGTTTCAGGTTCACAGAAGTGCTTTTCACTCCCACCCGGTTTAGCCTTCATCTCAGTATCCGAAGAAGCTTGGGAGGTAATTAGAAGTACAAAAAGGAGGGCGTTCTACTTTAGCCTACCAGCATACCTAGAAAGCTATAAGAAGAATCCTCCAGAGCAACCCTACACACCCGCCTTAACATTCTATTATGCCCTACAAAATTCTCTAAGACTACTACTAGAAGAGGGACTGGATAATGTAATCTCCCGCCACCGAAAAGTAGCCCAAGCCACCAGAGAAGCCATAAAAGCACTAGAATTGGAACTCTTCCCAAAGAGAGAGGAGAACTGCTCAGTGACAGTAACTGCGGTGCGAATCCCTAACGGCGTATCGGACAAGGATTTACGAGAACATATGCAGAAGGAGTACGGTATCCTCATATCAGGTGGACAGTCCAAGTTAAAAGGAAAAATCTTCAGAATAGGACATATGGGATGCGTAACTGATAAAGAGATACTAACAACCATATACGCACTAGAACAGTCACTTAAAAAGCTAGGTCAAAGTGTAGAAATCGGAGCAGGACTAGAGGCGGCAATTAAAGTATTTAAGTAATCCTTTATTGAGCTATTTTACTTAGTATGCTATTACTTTTTTATCTTAAGAGGCAAAATTGGCTCAAGAAATAATTTTAAAAAAGTTCCGTCCAGATTTAATCAGTTGAAATTTTTGAAACGTTTAAAACTCCTTTAACTCAGGGAAGGTGGTAAATAGGTAAAAGGGGAAATGGTTTAAACCTTCTAATCAGTTATTTATCGTTAAAAACGGATTTAATATAACATCATTTTAGATGTGAGTATGATTGGAGCCTGATACCTAAAGTTTTGAGTGACTCTTAATAGAGAATTTAGGAAATTAAGCATAGCGGTATTCTTTGAATTGCTCAGCTTTCTTTTTCTGTTTCTCTTGCTATTTCTTTAAAGAGCAGCCTTCTACCCTCTCGAGTGGGTATTACTTTGTTTCCTTGGACTTTAACCAGTCCCTTCCTCGCCATTAGTACAACTTCTTGTTCTATTTGCCATGGTTCAGCGTCCAGATATTTTGCTATTTGCTCGATGGTTTCTCTGTATCTTAGGCTTTCAAGAATGTTCCGATGGGATACCTTTTCGCCTGTTCTTTCTCTCTGAATTAATCCGCAAACGCTACAGACTCTTAATTTGCGGGAAGAATCGTAAAGAACTGAGCCACCACAAGCATCACATTTCTGATCTGTTTGTTGTGTACCATACCATTTTCCAGATGACCGTATGGAATCTTTCTTCGACATATAACAACACCTCATAAGAAATACAAACATTCAAATTATTATTCATTATTATATATCAAAAATTTTAATATTATATATTATTAGTTATTAATTAAAATTTATGTAAATATAGTAAAGGTAAGATTTTTTCTCAATTTTAAGAAATGGTGTAATGGAAAGAAAAATAAGGCTTAAGGTTTCCATAGATGTGTGTAGCATGTATTAGGACAGCGGGTAGAAGGAAAATAGAGTAATCTAGATTATTTAAAGATTGCATTTTTTATGGGTATAATGTCAAAGGTGAAGATAGTGAGCAGGAAGAAGTTAATTAAAGAAGTCATAGCAGCCGTGAGTGTTGCTCTCCTACTTGGAGGAATTGTGGCCGCCCCTGCGGCAACAGTCTTAACGCTGTATTTTCCAGAGGTGGACCTGATGCCAATATCATATGGCGAAAGTTATAACTTTACAAGAGTCTGGATAGTGCTTCCAGGGCAAATGAACTGGATAGGGATTTATCTGGGTTACGGTGAAAGTATGGTCGGCGTATATACTTCAAACCTAAGAATTAATGCATACGTTATGGATGTTTTCAACTTCTTTCACTACTTACAGGGAGCCACATTTTTCACGCCAATAATGAAGGGGCAACCGTCAGAGTTTTCACTCTTCGGCTACACCGCTGCAATCCCTGGATATTATTACTTAGTTGTTGAGAACTATTCCCCGTACCCTGCTTTAGTAGTCGTTGATGGACAAAAAGTATCTACTGCAGTAATTCCGGTAACCAGCTTTAAGCATAATTTGTCTCAGTTACTACTAAAAATAGCCTTAGTAGGTGCATCGATTGGCTTTTTAATGTATCTACCCATAAGAATTTTAAAGTTTAGGCAATCCAAAAAAGAAATCAAAAGAAAAGAAACTAAAAAGTCCCAAAATAGGAAGTAATAACGTTAAAAAGAGGACATATTAGCCCTCCATATTTTGCTATAAAAACATGTTTTCGTTCTTTGTCTAAGAAGCGCAGCTTATGTACGTTTTTATAAAAAACCCCTTTTCCTAATTTTGTTGGGAAGCCCTTTAACCAGTAGTGCTTTACCATTAAAAGATTTTTCAGTTTTACTCAATTTAGTTTTAGTACAGCTGCGCTTTTAACAGAAAAATTTTGTAGGATCCAATTTTTGGGTTATGAGACAGTTTACCACAGGTTTTTATATATAAAAAAGAGTAATTCTTACTAGATGTTTAAGGGGTGATTTTATGTCAGTAGGGGTTGAAGCTTTTCAGATAAGAGATGATGGAGAATTAATACCTGTGCCTTTAGATTACACGAATCTATCTAGGGCTTTGATCGTCGTTGACCATAATAGAAAAAATATCTGGTTTTGGAAAGAATCGGAGGATCTTCCAAAGCTTTTGAAAGTTGTTGGTTCAAGGATAGCAAACTCTCTGAAAATGAAATATGGCTTGAATTACTCTACAAAGGAGATAGTAGGAAAAAAGGAACCAGAAAAATTTCTTATATTATTTGAGAATTTACCCTCCAGAAAGGATTCAAAGGAAAAATCCGCTGAGAGGAAAGCAGAATTTGCACAAACACAATCCATAGCAGCTAAGATGCCCAAACAGCCAAAAATAAGTGAAAGGGAAAGGATAGAAATTCAATCTGTACAAAGGCAAATTGCAAAAGGCTTTTCAGAAATACCTATTTCAGTTAACATAAATATCAACTTGGAAAATCTTGACAGTTTTGATGAGAAGAAACTAGAAGATTTGATCAGAAGGGTCAGAGAAGTATTAGACAAACTATAACTGGCACCATTTGTTAAATATTCAGGAAAAGAATTCGTCTATTAACTTATTTCTTTATGTTTTCGAGTACAAATTGGAGAGTACTTTTCGCCGTCTGTCTTACACTATCGTCTTTGTCTTCGTTGGCAAGTATTTCAATTTTGGGTAAAATTGTTTTCACAACTTGGGGCGAGTTTCCAGCTATCCATCCTAGAGACTTAACTGCATTTTTGCGAATTAATGCCTTTTTATCTTCCAAGACTTTTGTCAATTCGTTTACTATTTCTTCAATTAAGGGCTGTGTTTCTTTGGGATTGTTGCCTGTAATCCAGCCTATGCCAAGGATTGCTAATTCTTTTATATTTTCATTATCTGAATTTAGGAGCTGCTTTAGGTTGTTAAGGATAACATTGGTTGTTTTAGGATTGCTGTTTCCTATATATCCCAGCGTTGTGACTGCATTCCAAATTATCAGTTCATCTTCTTTCTCCACAACACTAGATACACTTGAAATAATTTCATTTATCAATTCCACTTTTCTTTTAGTTAATAAGACTAAAGCCTCTGATGCACTACCCTTAACAAGAGGGTCAGGATCCTTGACCGCCATAAAAGCAAGATCAGATACAATATTCTCAATACTTTCAGGCTTCTTATAACCTATGGAAACCAATGCTTCCGTAGCATTAGATCTAACATAGTCGAGGCCATCATTTTTAGCCAATTTTAATAAAATTGGAATGTATTTCTCAACTATTTCGGGGTTAGAGCTTCCTATCCAGCCAATTGCCACCACAGAGGTCGTTTTCATCATTGTATTCTTAGAATCCAAATATTTAATTAGGTTTGGGATTAGGCTTTCAATAGCTTGGGGATTGTTACTACCAATCCAGCCCAAAACCAGTATGGTGTTCCACTTGCAATCAATATCCGATTTTTCTAGTGACTCAAATATTTTAGGTGTTAATTTTTGGAATTGTTCCGTGAAGCTCAAACTGAGAAGCCCTAGAACTTCTGTTGCGTTTGCTCTAACATAGGTGGAGTTATCAGTGATAGCTAGATTGAGAATGTGTGGTAAAACTTTTTCTACTAATTTTGGGAACTTTTCTGCGGAGGAGTTAACAGCCCACAAAGCAGCGGTTCTAGTTTCTGAATGTTTATCCTTAAATAGGGATATAAGCATATCAGATGCTTTTTCGACCTTATTTTCTAATAAGAGGTTTACCACAGTTTTGAAAGCTTCTTCACTCAATTTCTTCACTTCTAGCCTTTTTTTAAGAGAAGCCTAAGACACTACTTATGAGCCAAAGATATTAAGTTCACATTGAAAATTTTATCTCATAGAAAGAAATTAATATTTACCTTTTAACTTATTTGATTCATTTAGATGTTCAAGGAAATACCCTTTACCAAATTTAAATAAAGGACATAAAGTTGTTTCTAGGAAGGACGGGGAATATATTTTATTACGGATATAAAGGTTTTAGCAATAGTCAATAAAATTATGTAGTAAAACTACATAAAATTTAAATAGTTAATGTTCTATACTTTATGTAAATAACACCAAAAAATTTGCGGAGTTTAAATACCATAAATTATAAGAAAATTCTAGACGAGTACCATTGAGGTGAGAAAATGGCAACTTCAGCTGATTTAAAAGCAGAGTCCACCAAATTCAACAACACCCTTGAGGAATTACAGTTCTCAAGCGGATTAGACGTTGTTATTACGGATATGGACGGAAAAATTAAAGCTAGTAAATTAAGATATGGAAGGGTAGAGGGAATAGGATCAATAATTCTGGAAAGCCTCGAAAAAAACAGGAAAATATCAGAAACCTTCTCTACGGATAGAATTGAGGATTTTATAGTCCACGGTAAGAAAGGTTACACGGTAGTGAAAATAACTGAATCTAATATTTTTGTTATTTCTGGACTGAAGGAGCACCAGCTCGGCTTAGCATTGTATAAGCTGAGACAAATAGCCGGTAATGTATAATAAGGTATAGAATTCATTTTAATTTGTTGGCTTTTAGGTTTCGTCATTGACGTGTTCTGCACAATGTAGCGGAGAATTACCATTTTCGTTGCAAAAAGGGTACTTTAAGGGAGAAGGAAAGTCTGTGAGGCTCAAAGAGTAGGTATGACTTTAACTGGTTAAGTGGTTCAAATCTGTGCTAGGATTTCTTGAATTTTTTCGCTTGCCCTTCTCATTTCGAGGAGTACGAGGCCTAAATTTGAGTCGGAGTTCGTTATTGCAGATAATAGTGCTGAGTCTCCTACTCCGCATATGACAACGTCTCCCTTGGATCCACTTATTATTACCTTGCTGAGTTCGCCTCTTTTTAACTCATTAACCGTTCTGTTGCCGATGTTTAGAACCGCTGCACCCATGGCGCCAATAATTCCCTCATCAGAGTCTTTGGGTAGTGACGAGGCTAGAACGAGGCCGTCATTTCGCACTATTGCAGAAGCGATGATTTGTGGATCGGCGCGACTCATTTCTCTTAAAGTAGATTCTAATTCTAGGCGCCATTTTTTGGACAATAAAAAATCCTCCAGAGTACTTCTGCTTGGATTAAGATTTGGTATTCTTAAATTTAAAAAGTTTCCCTTTTAGTAGGGTAGTTCTTAAGTAGATTGGTTTCTTGGTTCAGCATTGCCAAAAGTGGAGAATTTTTTTCTCCCTAGAATAAAAAGGTAGAATAAGAGGATAAAGGCCCAGAAACGAAATAATGTTAATACTTTTGGGTGGGTAATTTTTATAGTGTTATGTTGACCTTTTTAAAGGATAGACGAAATAATTTAATTGTATCAAACAATTCTTGGTTTGTAGAGGCGGTCTTCTAGTGATTAGATTAAGTTATGATAGGGGAACTATTCTGATTCGTGGAGGTAGGGTTCCAAATGCGTATTGGGACTCTCGTTTAAATGCTTATAGAGCTTTAGCAGTTTACTATTCGGATATTGTGGATTATTTGAAGCGTTCAAGAATTGATTTTTCGGACAACGTTTTAGATTTGGTTCCCTGCCCTGTTTTTAGCTCTACCATTCAGCTCCGAGACTACCAGGAGGATGCTTTAAACGCTTGGCTTAAGGCTGGTAAAAGGGGAGTTATAGTCTTGCCCACAGGTGCAGGCAAAACCATTATTGCTCTGAAGGCAATATCTATACTTGGCGAACCCACATTAATTGTTGTTCCAACCCTGGATTTAATGGATCAGTGGCGTTCTCAATTAACTGATGAGTTCAAAATAAAGATTGGAAGCTATGGGGGTGGAGTTCATGAACTGGAACCCATTACGGTTGCCACTTATGACACTGCATATTTGCGGGCTGAGGAATTGGGAAACCGGTTTACCTTCGTCATATTTGATGAGGTACATCACTTACCTGCACCGGGCTACGCAAACATAGGTGAAATGTTGGTAGCGCCCTATCGTATGGGACTTACTGCCACCTATGAAAGAGAAGACGGATTGCATTCAGAATTAGATAGGCTTGTAGGTGGAAAAATTTTCGAATTAACTATTGGTGAATTGGCTGGTAAACACTTAGCGGACTTTGTCTTGGAGAAAATAGTTGTGGAGTTAACACCAGAAGAAAAGGAGGAGTACGAGAAGGTGTACAAAATTTATTTGGATTACTTAGCCTCAACTAATATATCTTTAAAATCTCCAAAAGACTTTAGGAAACTGGTGATGAGGAGCGGTAGGGATCCAAGGGCTAGGGAAGCCCTACTTGCCAGACACCGCGCCCGAGTGATAGCTTTGAATGCCTCTTCAAAATTAAAGGTGTTGGGAGATATTTTAAGAAAACATGTTGGAGAGAGAATACTGATTTTTACTGAGTATAATGATTTGGTCTATGCGATATCTCGGAGATTTCTCATTCCTTCCATTACGCATAAGACACCCAAAAACGAAAGAGTTGAAAATCTAGATAAATTTAGAAGGGGCAAGTACAATATTCTTGTCACTTCCAAGGTTTTGGATGAGGGTGTCGATGTTCCTGAGGCAAGTGTGGGAATAATCCTAAGTGGAACTGGTAGCAAGAGAGAGTTTGTACAGAGGTTAGGAAGAATTCTCAGGAAAAAAGGGAATAAGTCCGCTGTGCTTTATGAAATAATTACAAAAGCCACCTCTGAAGTAGCTATATCTAGAAGGAGGAGAACTGCCTTAGAGGCTTAGTTATGCTGCCCTCTGAACTTTTAGTGTTTAGAATTTGGGGGAACAGGATAATGCCTGTTTTTTCTTCGCTGGATGAGGAGCAAATAGTTATAGCAGCAGAAATCATTAAAACTTTTAAGGATTATAAGGGAAGAAAGCAGGGAGAGCTTTCAGAGGTACTTGATGAATTTGAGGAGGGAATTAACTACAGATTTATTCGGGGATTACGCGTCCTTCTGGAGAGAAGATGCAGCTTTGAGAGCACCAGCCCCCTAAATCCCATCGAGGCAAGAAGAGTAGTTTTTGAGGAAGCAAACAAAATGGGTTTAGTAATCGATGAGAAGCAAAGGACAACAGTATTGAAAAACGCCGCATCCATTCTGGGCGTCTCCGTGGACGACTTGGAAAAATCACTGTGGGCGGATAACGAATCAGAGCTGGTACTACGAGAATTTGAAGATATTGACCCTCTTGAACTTTTGAAATGGTACAATCTTGCTTTAGCTCAGACTATGCTATTTGGCGCCACAAATATGGAAATTGTGGTTAAATCAGGTTATCAGCAACTCTTAAGGGCAATAAAGTACTATGGGCTAATGTACAATGCAGAAGTACGCAACGGCAGTTTCACAATTAATATTGAGGGACCTGCTTCACTCCTCAAACTAACCGAGCGCTATGGAACATCTATGGCAAAGCTTCTACCATTAATTATCTCTCTGGAGGGATGGCAAATAAAAGCGGGAATACTAAGAAGAGGCGTAGCAAAAAAACCCCGAGTATATGATTTTATTCTAGATGAAAGAGACAAAGACAAATTAGCAGTCAGAAGCATGAATAAAACAGAAAAGTTTGATAGCCGGGTGGAGGAAGATTTCTACCATAGATTCAATGCCCTAAAAACAGGTTGGACCATAATAAGGGAGCCGGAGCCGCTGATAAGTGGATCAACAGTAATGGTGCCAGACTTCGGCTTTGAGAAGGAGGGAATGAAAATTCTCATGGAAATAGTAGGATTCTGGACAGAAAAGTATCTGGAAAGAAAAATCAGCAAACTCGAAAAAATAAATCAAGAACTAATTTTAGCTGTTGACGAAAACCTAGCCTGCTCATCCTTTGAAAACATTCCCGGCAAAGTAATATACTATAAGAACAAAGTACCCCTAAAACCAATAGTTGAAATACTACAAAAACTCGAGCAAAAAAAGATAAACCAAGATATAGCAAAACTAAAAATTGCAACAATCAAACCTGACAAGGATGTCGTCCCACTAAAAGAACTAGCGGAAAAACACAAGGTAACCATAGAAGCAATTAGAAAAAGCATCAAAGTCGATAACTACACACTAGTAGGTAATACACTAATAAGCAATGAAACGCTAAACAAACTAAGACAGGAGCTGGAAAACCTCCCAGAAAAAAAACGTTCCGAAGCAGCAAAAATCTTCCAAAAGAAAGGAATCCCAGAAGTAGACTGCCTGCTAGAAGCCCTAGGCTACAAAGTTATATGGTCAGCACTAGACCCCGATAACGTAACTATAGCAAAGAAGCAAGATTAAATCCAATTTTCCCCAAAAATTAGTTTAATATTCAAATAGGTAGATAATCGCACATCCCATACGGAAACACCGGAGACTCTAAGCTACACACAAGTAGCATGGAATACACCAAACCACCCCTCTTTAATGATTCCTGCACTCTCCAGTTGGAAAAGTCCCATCGTTCTGCTTTTACTATTTTAAGTGCTGAAATATTCCAGATTCGCCCCACCCATAAAGAAAGCAGGCTTTTTTGCCTCATTCTTTTAAAGAATTAACTTACAGATTACCTTAAAAAAGCGGCAGCACAGCCACTCTACCATTTTCGCACATATACAAAGACTATGGAACCACTCTCTTGAAATACAGTTACTGAAACTGAAGGACAAATAAGCAGCTACTCCACCTAGTTTACATTTTCACCTATTATTCTAAAACTCCCCTCTTCTCCACAAATTGCGTTACCATTTATATTAAAACAAAATAATAACCCAATTATCACAGAAATGGATTAGTCACCGATAAATATACATATTACCCCTCTACTACATTTATGCAAAATTAGCCATCAACTTGGAGATGATAATGTGGTGCGTAGACTTAGCGTCGTAGATTTGAACCGTTGCACCGGTTGTCAGCTGTGCTCCATAAACTGCGCCCGCAGGTTCGGTGTCGGTGGCCTTGGTAAGAGTACTATTCATGTAAAGTCTGCAGGAGGTGTTGAGAGGGGTTTTGTGGTGGTTGTTTGCCGAGCCTGTAAGGAACCCGCCCCATGTGCAAGAGTGTGCCCTGTAGACGCGCTTAAATCTAGAAAGGGATACGGCGTTACTCTAGATAAGGATAAGTGTATTGGTTGCGGGGAATGTGTTGAGGCTTGTCCAATTGGGGCAGTTTTCTGGGACGAGGAAAATAATAAGCCAGCAATATGTGTTTATTGTGGAATTTGTGCCAAGTATTGCCCTTATGACGTATTGGAATTGGAAGAGGTTAAAACTGGAGGGGAGGTGAATTGAGTGTCTCAGTTTTTACCTTCAAGTGTTTTGTATGTTGACTTGTCAAAGCACCTTTACCGGGTGAGGAACAGGCAGGAGCTTTTTGAGAAGTATATTGGAGGCACTGGGGTAGCCACACAACTCTTACTTGAGGAGTGCGAGAAGGGTGCTGATCCTCTTGGTCCAGGAAACGTGATAGTGTTTGCTGTGGGACCCCTTACCAACCTTTATCCTATGGCATCAAAAACAGTTGCCATGTTTAAATCCCCCCATACTGGCAATCTGGGGGAGAGCCATGCCGGCGGCAGGAGCGCCATAGCTATTAGATCTGCGGGCTACGGCGCAATAGTGATAAAGGGAGTGAGTGAAAGCCCGGTTTACCTGGCCATTCATGAGGATAGAGTGTTTTTCAGAGACGCTACGGCATACTGGGGTATGAATAGTGCTCAAACTGTGGGTAGAGTTATAAGAGAAAATGAGCCAGGTTCGGGGAATAGAACGATTATGCGTATTGGGAAAGCCGGAGAAAACTTGGTCACTTATGCGAATCTGGTTACTGAAACTTACCGTCACTTTGGCAGATTGGGACTTGGGGCAGTTTTCGGGAGCAAAAGATTAAAGGCAGTTCTGGTATCTGGGAGAAAAACCACCCCCGTAGCGGATAGAAAACTCTTCAAAGAAGTTTATGAAACGTTGTATAATCAGCAAACAAAATCATCTGCCCTACAAAAATATCATGATCTGGGAACAGCCTCCAACATACTGGTGTTAAATGAGTTGAAGGGGCTACCCACAAGAAACTTGAAGCAAGCATGGTTTGAGGGAGCAGAAGAAATATCTGGAGAAAATTTGGCCGAAAAGTATTTGGGCCGCAGGGTGGCGTGCGCCCACTGCCCAGTAGCCTGTATACATTTGGCGACGTTAAGGGAACCCTATGAGGATGAACCCTACTTTTACAAGACCACTATGGTTCCCTATGATTATGAGCTACTCTATGCCTTGGGTTGTATGCTGGGAGTCTCCAGTGTAACCGGGGTTCTGAAACTTATAGACGAGGTGGAAAACTGGGGACTGGACGCCATTAGCACGGGAGTAGTTCTTGCTTGGGCTACAGAGGCAGTCCAAAAAGAGCTGGTAACAAAGGAAGAAACCCTAGGACTGGAACCCAAATGGGGAGACTATAAAACCTATCTTAGAATGATTGAGTTAATAGTGGAGCAGCCAAACCAATTCTACAAACACCTTGCAAGAGGCGTAGAAAAAGCTGCAGAAAAGTATGGGGGGATGGAATTCGCACTTGCAATGGGCGGGAACGAGCCCGCAGGGTACCATACTGGCCCCGCAGGATACGCTGGATTCTACACTGGAGCTAGACACAGTCATCTAGACTCAGCAGGATATGGCATAGACCAGAAGGCTGTTGGGAAGACCCAAGAGCTAACCGCCCAAAACATCGCTAATGGTCTCATTAAAGAGGAGGCTTGGCGCCAAGTATTATCAAGCCTTGTGGTATGCTTTTTTGCTAGAGGAGTGTACACCCCCGAAATAGTCGCAAAAGCCTTAAAAACAGTCGACCTAAACTTCACCGAAAACCAGCTAATGGAAACAGGTCTGAAAATACTCAAAGAGAAATATAGATTCAAATTTAGGGAAGGGTTCGAATTCAAAAACTTGAGAATCCCCCAGAGAATCCTTGAAACCGAATCCCCACACAAAAACATACAAAAGGAAATCATAGAACAAGCCATAGAAC
Organism: uncultured archaeon; assembly: GCA_964510585.1. GTDB lineage: Archaea > Asgardarchaeota > Jordiarchaeia > Jordiarchaeales > Jordiarchaeaceae > Jordiarchaeum. The sequence continues at coordinate 32,051 of CAZECW010000033.1, forward strand.
TCTACGCCCAAAAAATCAAAACCTAAAAAAACAACGCTCACAACAACCCATTTTTATGATGGGGAAAATTATCTGCGAGTAATACCTAACTCCGTCAAAGTGTTAAGCACATTATCCACCGCAGCATAAATCTCCTCCTCCTTTTTGGCACCTGTAACCACTAGTTTTCCAGTCGTGAACAAAAGGAGTACTACCTTGGGATTTTTCATACGGTATATGAGTCCAGGGAATTGTTCTGGCTCATACATAACGTTTGGGAGTGTGTAGGCTGCGAGTTCGAGGTTTAGGTCTGCTCCTAGGCTTGCAGAAGCAACAATGTTTTGAATCTGGATGATCGGTTCTGAGTCAGTGTCAATGATACCGGCATCTCGCAGATCCTTTATGATAATGTTAACAGCCTTATGAACTTCCTTCTCGGACTTTCCTCCGGTGCAGACCATTTTTCCTGAGCCGAAGATGAGCGTTGCAGTTTTTGGTTTTTCGAGTCTGTATACGAGCCCTGGGAATTGTTCAGGGTCGTATTCTACGTTTAGTGCTGCTCTGGCTATTTTTTCGAGATCGATTTTCTGGTCTATTGCTACTGATGCAACTACATTTTCTATGTGGACAGATTGGACTTTCGGCAAGTATTTCCCCCATTGTGAGTTTAGCCATATACCTATCACGTTTTTGGTTTATAAATATGTGTCCCTGTGCTGGTCCTAGTTTTCTATATGAGTTTAAAACTCAGGGATATGTTTTTGAGTGTTTTGCTCTTTGGTTCTTGGTTTTGTGTTTTAGGTTATGGCGGTTCTCAGGCTTTTATGAGATTAGCCAAGGAAAAGTAAAAAAATTGTTGCAGATTACCGGAGAGCGTGAATACGCCGAAAACACCTTTGCCCTAACTTTACAACCAGCTAAGCAACAAGCTAGACGACGACCCTCACTAATCCATTCTGAATTTTTATGCAGTGTTTTGTTAGGATTTAAATTAAAATGAGTTTACAAGTCAATTTGTAGAGTTTTGTTCATTTATTTTGTGGTAGTGATGATTTTGTTTTTTATTTGATTTTTTTGGTGATTTGTTCGAGGTCTGCTAGAAATTGTTGTATGTGTTGTGGTTTCACGTGGGGCATTACGACTATACGTAGGAGATTTTCAAATTTTCCTAGCGCCCAGCGAAGTTTTCTCAGTTCTTGGTCGATTTGGCAAATGTCTAGTTCTTTAGAGGTTATACCTACTATGTTCATTACGGGTTTGGTTGCCAGTTCCACATTTTTTATTTGCTGTATTCCTTTTTCTAGTTGGTGCGTGACTTCCATGCAGTTTTTGACTATTCGGGTATATCCTTCTATGCCGAGGTGTTTTAGCATTGCCCAGGTGGCTATTACTGCTGCTCCGGAGCGGGTGCCGAGTATTATTGGGTGTGCGTATGTTCCTCCAGCGAGGTAAGGGATTTCAAAACAGTTTTCGAGTATAAATGTGCGGTCTTTAAAGAGTATTCCGCCTGCGGGTATGGGTGCAAGTCCCATTTTGTGGGGGTCTATGGTTATGGAACAGACTCCTTGGTTTCGGAAGTCAAATTTGGGAAGTTTATACCCTAACCTTTCCAGAAAAGGGATTACCATTCCTCCAAAGGCAGCATCTATATGTAGGTACAGGTTTTTTTCTAAGGCGATTTCTGAGAGTTCTTCTATGGGGTCTATGGTGCCTAGGCTTGTGGTGCCTGCTATACCCACTATTGCAATTGTTTTATCGGTTATGGCCTTTTTTACTTCTGAGGGTTTTACGCGGTACTCTTGGTCAAGGTTAACCCGGACCAGGCGAATGCCCAGTAGGTCGGCGGCTTTGTCGAATGATGCATGCGCAGAAGTAGGAATAATTACTTCTGGTGTCCCGCCTCTAATTTTTGTTCTTCCAATGTTTCTGGCGATTCTCATTGCCACTATGTTGCCCTCTGTTCCTCCACTCACAATGTATCCCCAGCTTTTGGGATTATTTAATAAGCTGCCTAGCATTTTTATTGTTTCTATCTCAATTTCTTGGGTCCCCTTGAATAGCCCGGGATCGCCGAGATTCTTCTCCAGGTACGTGGTCATCAATTTTCTCCCTAAGTCATGGGGAATGGTGCACATGCTTCCAAGAATTTTTCCGGATTCGTAGGTTAAGTCTTTGTTTAGTTTTTCGCTTAGCTCTTCTAAGATTTTTTCTTGAGGAACTCCTGATTGGTTCAAGTTTTTCACCTGTTTCTATTTTTTGTGGTTCTTTTTTCCAGTCCTTTTACCAGAGCAGTTATGAGGTCATTCATTGGTGTTGGCACGTGAATTTCTCTTCCATATTTAGATATTGCTCCATTTATGTAGTCAATTTCAGTGCGCTTGCCTTTTTCAATATCTTGGAGCATTGAATTTTTATTTTGGGCGGTTTCTCTAGCCACCTCGAAAGTTTTTTCAACGGGATTGAAAGGTAGATGTACACCAAGTTTATGTGCAACCTCCGCTCCCTCCAGAACCAGTTCCTTAATTCTCTCAACTATTTCGGGAACCTCCAAGAGTTCACCGTTTCTCAGACCGGTAAGCGTGCCAAATGGATTTATTCCCGCATTTACTAGGGCTTTTCCCCACACTACTCCAGAAATATTTGGGGTAACATTTGAGGGCAACCCGCTCTTTGTAATCATTTGAGCTATGTTATCAACTTCATTGGTGTTTGGCCCATAGCATCTGCCTATTATGGTTTCACCGGTTCCGGTGTGAATAACTTTTCCGGGTTTTTCAAGCATGGCACCATTAGTGGTTATTCCTCTGAGAATCCTCTCCCTTCCAATTATGCAGGATGCTATTTCTTCGTTTCCCAATCCATTTTGGAGACACATAACCCACGTGTTTTTGCCGATTAGGGGAACAGCGTCCTTGACTGCCTGTTCGGTATCGTAGGCTTTCACTATAATCATGACTAGATCTGCTGTTCCTACCTCTGAGGGATTATGGGTAGCTTTAACTTTGATATGATGGTGGCCGCTGACACCAGTTATTTCTAATCCCTTTTTCCTAATGGTATCTGTTATGGTTTTTTTGTCGATAAGTGTGACGTCTACTCCGCTTTTGGCGAGAAAACCGCCAAATAGGCTACCCATACTTCCAGAACCCATGATAACAACCTTCAACAAGGTACACCACACTTTTCGGATTGAAGTGATTAGTCCAGCTTCAGTAATTTTCTATTTTTTAGGTTTGGAAAGACTTATTTTTATAGGGTTACTATTTTCTGGGATAAATTTGGCTAGAGTAAAAATGTTTTGTATGAAGATTATGTTATTATTCATTTTTGGTGAATAAAGGGTTTTAAATGCTCACCTTTTTTCTCTGAGTAATTTGAGGATTGTTGGGTATTCTTCTATATTTTTGTATGGTATGTACATGGAATTAACAAATTCTTTTTGGAAGTCAGGATCTACGGCTAGCTCAAGATACCGTATTTTCTTTGAGAGGTTGTAGGCCTTTTCTCTGGTTTCCCGGGAAATTAGGCACATTTTGGCTCCTGTAACGGCGGTGTTTCCTACGAATTTGATTTTTTCAGGGGGTATGTCAGGTAGCATCCCAATGGTTTTAGCACTTAGGGGGTCTATATGGTATCCAAACGCCCCAGCTATGTAGATATGATCCAAGTCCTCCTTAGTGTATCCTCTTCTCCTCATAGTTATGACTACTCCAGTGTGTATTGCGCCTTTTGCAAGTTGTATTTCCCCTATGTCCTCTTGGGTTATTGTGATGTTTTTACCAGTGGTGGTTTCACTACCCCAGGCGATAACAAACTCTTTTTTACCGTTTTGTTGTATTAAGCGTTTGCACTTAATTTGGTTGAAGCGTCCCCTATTGTTTATTATTCCCGCCTTGAACAATTCAGATATACCGTCTAGTATTCCGGAACCGCAGATGCCTACTGGTGGCTGGTCACCTATTGTTTTGTAGGTAACGTCCAGAGTTTCGGAATTAATTTTAATTTTTTCTATTGCACCCGTGACAGCTTTCATTCCATATTTGATATGCGCCCCTTCAAAAGCCGGTCCCGAAGCACAGGAGCAGGAGAGTATGCCCTCGCTGTTTCCTACAAAAACCTCGGTATTGGTTCCAATATCGATGAGCAGCGAATGGTCTTCACTGTCACAAATACCCGAAGCAATTACGTCTCCAACTGCGTCAGCACCCACAAAACCAGCCACACATGGTAATACGTAGACGTTTACCTCTGGTTCCGCGGCGAGATTTAGGTCTGAGGCTCTTACATTTAAGGGACTTTTCACAGCGGGAACATATGGAGTGTAAGATACATATTTTGGTTGAATACCAAGGAAGAAGTGGTGCATTGCGGTATTTCCGACAATGGTGAATTCGTAAATATTTCTATTAGTTATTCCCACCCTGCTACATGCCTGTTTAACTAAGGAATTTATGGCACCTACAGCAAGTCTCTGGAGTCTTTGCAGATTCTTTTCCCCTTCAAGGGTATAGGATATCCTAGTCATTATGTCCTCTCCATGAGTTATTTGCGGATTCTCTACATAGGCGATTTCCTCTGTTTTGCCGCTTATGAGATTCACGAGATACCCTACAATTTTGGATGTTCCTATATCTACCGCAAATCCATAGAGTATGTTGGTGGTATCTCCAGGCTCTAATGCAATAAGTTTTTCATTATTCCAAACAACCGCGGTGACGTCCCAGTTCTTTTCTCTTAAAACGTCGGGGAGATTGCTGAGTACTCTTTGACTAAGTTTTATATTTTTAAGTCCATAGTCACTCTCTAAAGCATCAAGTAACCTTTCTGCATCTGGCCTAATATCATAAAGTGTTGGCTTCGGTAGAACCAGGTGAAACTTTTTTACTAGAGGCTCCAATTTTACTGGGAGCTCCATGCCTGTGATTTGAATTCTACGAATTCTTATCCGGCTTTCTTCAGGAATCTCAACCACCAAATCGCCTTTAGCAATTGTGCAACAAGCTAGACGGTAACCATCAGATATTTCACTCTCCGACAAGTGATTTCTTTCAAGATCAATTACTTCACTCACACGACTCTGATCCTGTATGATAATGCGACATTTACCACAACTACCTTTTCCTCCACATTCCGATCTGATGTCAATTCCAAATGCTTCCGCAATGTCCAAAATTTTCTGGCCAGAATCGGTTTCGATTCTCCGACCCTCTGGCTCAAATTGGATAGTAATCTTTTTCAAAACCATTCACCCCATGAAGACAAGTAACACTAACATGAGAAATAAGCTTCCACAGCACATCTCACAAATTAACATTCCTATTCTCTCTAGCGATTTTTTGATTTAAACATTTATAATAAATTTGAAACAAAAAGGAAAAATTACCATTATTCATCTCAAATAGAATAGAAGAAGAGTGAAAAATTTAATGAAGTATAAATCCAAATTCATTTTTGGCAGGGTTACTTTAGTAGTCCTGAATGCCTTTCTTTGCAATTTCGGTTAGTCTGTCCCGGATTAATACTAAAATTTCCCCCAAAACTTTTTGGTTGTCATACTCCTCAAGAATCTTTTTGAGTTCTTCTTTGGGAACACTTTTTAGTTTTTTGACTTCTTCAACTAGCAGAGGCATGCATCTTACATGATTATCAACTATGGTAATATTTGCGGATTGTGATGTTCTACTTAGAGGGTTAAGATCCACGGCTATTACAGTTTTTCCCATTTTTCTCAAAGCTTGAGTTCTATCACCGTCCTCTATGGGTACTAGAACGGTGTCTGCGATTAGAATTCCCCTTCTGTCCACAACTCTTCTTATGCTTGAAATTTCGGGAATAACACCATCAGCGGTTTCCCCAACACCTAGCACCTCTTTAGCTCCAGCTTTTTCCAAAACTTCTTTGATGGCTTCCACGCGTCCAGGACTGCGGTAAAAAATATTTATCTCCAACTTGGCCCCTGAAACCTCTGAAAGTTCCACTATTTCTTTGGGTGTGAGGGCAGCAGAGTTTCCATTAACACTAATAACGGGATATTTAGATAATAGTAAAGCTGCTGCGGCGGCTCTGATAGCCTTTCTGGCGGGTGGCGTTGTTTTTTCTCCCAAAAGGTAGTCAAACGCTTCTCCTCTGCCGTGGGCTATTAATCCAGCCTTAGCAACCACATTATGCTCCATTCCCTCAATAATTCTATGTCTTATTCTTAGGGATTCTGCACGAGGATGATTATCGGGAATTTCACTCAATAATGTTAACCTCCTAAATCAGTCTTGCTCCCAAATTATCGATTTTTGACACGAAAACAATCCCATTAGGCATACATTCTTTGATAATGTTGCAGGCATTCTTAGAATCCTTCTCGCTAACAAAACAGAAAACCGATTGTCCCAGCATAACCATACTACAGTAGGGGAATCCAGAATCCTCTAAGGTCCGAATTGTTCTAATAACAGTGGGGGAAGCCAAGCCTGTTTGCATAGTAAACTTTTTGGAAAGGGAAACCAATTTATGGATGGAAGCTTCGTTTAAAAGCTCCTTCACAAGTTTATCGCCTGCATCATTAATCTTTTTTCTTTTCTCAGGATTAGAGAGAACTTCTTTCGTCTCTATTTTTCCAACAGATCCACAAACCACATCAAAATTACATTCAGAGGGTATTATATCTATCTCTCCATATCCGGGTGCGCCTGGCTTAAGTCTAATTTCTATACCACCCCTATTCTGTGCAATAACGTCACCCAGACCGGTTTTGTGAGTAACCTCTGAAATATGAGCCAGCTGTGCACTGTTATTCTTGGTCAATCCCAAATTTAGGGCTTGGTTAAGTGCAAGGGCAGTACTCAAAGCCGCGGCACCGCTAGCCCCATATCCTGCTCCCACGGGAATCTGCATTTCCTGTATTACTTTTACATCGTACTCCTGACCATGTTTTTGGAGAGCTAGGTCCAATGCCAACCTTACAACTGTTTCAGTCACTCTAGCCTCGCACACTTTACCATTAATAGAGATTTCAATCGAGGTGTGGTCTGAAGGCATAACCTGTACCTTAGTAATAATACCGTGCTCTATGGAGAAACCAGCTCCCTTAGAGCCCTTCAAGAGGGGATCTATTGGTGCATCACAGATTTGGAAGAAGCAAGTAATATGCCCGGGTGAAAAGGCCTTAGCTTCCAATAACAAACCTCCTTTTATAACTCTTGAAATATCAGGAGGGGGGAGAGACGCGGTTTTCTAGTTATGTCATTGAACCGAGTTTTTCAATAAATAAAAGCATTATGGTAAGATAAACAGGTGGAATTGTGAGCGATAGTAGCGAGTGTGTATTGTGAGTGAAACATTTTGATAAAGGGTGGATGGTTTAAAGTTTAACCGACTTTTTGCCATTGTATTGAACCGCCTTTTCCTCTTTCATAATGTTTATATGATGAAAATTTAAATATTATTTAGATTAGATAAAAAATAAATATTTTCTGTAATTTATGTTCAATCCATTTTATTTATGCCTAAAACTTAAATAGCTGTTTAATTTTTTAACAACCCGAGGAGCACCGTAAAATTTTTAAGCGGTGTTCTAAAGCCAGTTGGGGTTTCCAATTTGCTAGACAATCATACATCAAAACAGATTATAGGAACCAAAAGCGAAGTATTGAAGGGAAAAAAGATTGTTCTTTGCATCACTGGCAGCGTAGCTGCTATGGAATGTCCAATCATAGCTCGTGAACTAATGAGGACTGGAGCAGAAGTCTATGCAGTTATGTCTCCAGCTGCGACTCGGCTTGTTTCCCCGGATCTTATGCAATGGGCCACGGGAAACCCTGTAGTTACCCAACTGACAGGAAAGGTAGAACATATATCACTTGCTGGTGATCATCCTGATACTGCTTCTCTGGTTCTGGTAGCTCCGGCGACTGCCAATACTATAAGTAAAATTGCCTGCGGGATAGATGATACGCCTCCAACAACGGTAGTGAGTAGCGCTATTGGTGCTGGGATACCTATAGTAATTGTCCCTGCTATGCATGAATCCATGTTCCGTCACCCAATTGTTCTTGAAAATATTAATCGCCTAAAATCTATAGGTATAGAGTTTGTTGGTCCCAGATTTGAAGAGGGGAAGGCGAAGATTGCCCATATAGACACTATAGTGGCTCATGTTATAGATGTTTTAACAAGACCTAAGGATATGAAGGGTTTAAAGGTGCTAATCACAGCTGGCCCAACTAGAGAGTACATAGACGCTGTACGTTACATAAGCAATCCCAGCTCTGGTAAAATGGGCGTTTCACTTGCAATTGCAAGTGTTCAGAGGGGAGCAGAGGTAACTCTAGTTTTTGGACCCGGTTCTGTGGAGCCCCCTCCACTTACTAAAATAATAAATGTGGAGTCAACCCGAGACATGCTTGAGGCGGTGGTTTCAAGCTTAAGGAAGGAGCACTACGATATAATGATTTCTAGTGCTGCGGTCAGCGATTATACTCCCGACAAGAAGATTGATGCAAAAACACCCTCGGGAAAAGAGGAGTTCATAGTTAGATTAGTTCCTTTACCGAAAATAATTAATGCGGTTAGGGAAGTTGCTCCTGACATCTTCCTAGTGGGATTTAAGGCAGAGTATAACAAATCCAAGGAAGAGTTGATAAGCTGTGCATTGAATAAAATTAAGAAGGCAAATCTAGACCTCATAGTTGCAAATGATGTATCTAAGGAAAACGCGGGATTCGCGGCTGATAGCAACGAGGTTTATGTTATTGATAAAGACGGTGAGGTAACACACATTCCTCTTAGTCCGAAACGGGTTATAGCGTCTAGGATTCTTGACATTGTGGTGAAAAAGTATAATCAAAAGCTTCTGAAGATGCAAAGAAGTATTTCACACTCTGAACCCGTCATAAAGTAGTTTAAAGCAGTTTAAACCTATTTGCGAGAAGCCATTAAGATTACCTTGGCGAAGTCTTCAGGCCTGACGCCCACCAGAGTTATTCGCTTCTTCTTAAAAAACTTGGTAATGGCCTCATTTACTTTTTCAATAGGTACCCCTACAAGGGCTCTCTCCAGTTTTTCGATTTGCTCCTCGGGATGCATATAAAAGTCTCCAGTTATGTGTATCTCACTAATTTTTCCTTGGGATATTTTCACTGTAGCTTCCACCAACTTCCCGTCTGGAACTTTTAACTCCGCACTTCCCATTACCTTTTTTCTCCCTCCTTAGGTTCAATAAATATCGAAATTTTTTCGCCTTCACAAAGGTCTAATTTCTCTCTTCTTGAAGGCACAAGTTTAATGAGGGGGGATTTTAAATTTATGTAAAGGGAAAGCCCTCTCAATTGATTCCCTTCACAGCTTATAGAAAGAGGGTGAAGTTTAACAACCCCAATGTTTTGCTGTTTCTCAACCACGCTACCAATTTGGAGATCTCCTATGAAAACCTTTTGACCTAGGTCAAAATCATTCTCTTCTAATAAAACCCCTCCAAAACCATAGTGGGGCAATCCACAGTCAAGAATTCCCAGCCGCCCACCAATGCATGCAACAAACCCGCTGAAATTTCCCATTTTAAGGATAACACTCGAATTGGGCTCCACTAAAGTGTAATCTGTTTGAACATCTACCACCTTACACTCAAAAATTTTATTCGACTGAGCTAATCCTTTCTTTTCTAGGGACAGGAGACGTATAGGGTGGGATCCTCTCGCCCTTATAGGGTCTTCAGGATTTCTTACTTCCAAATGAATGTGTGGGTCTGTCCAGAAATTAAAAAATCCGCTCCTAATAGATGTTCCCAAACAGTCCCCCGCATCTAATCTATCACCAATTTTTACTTTGGGATTAATGTGCAATATTTTGATTAGATATTTTGGGTTTTCTTCGCTCTTGAGAATTATTAAATAATCAGTTTCTTCGGCTGCGAAATTTTTACGTGCCGGCGCTCTAACCTTCCGAATGCTTATTACCCTCCCCGGAGTTGGACATGGAGCTTCAATTCCAAAATTTCCAGGGCCGAGGTAAAGATCCATAGCAACCCCATGATTATGCGCATAGTAAGGAGAATTAAATAGGGAGATATACTCAAATCTACCTACCGAGTATATGTAAATACCGCAACTCTCAGCTAATTTGATTCCTCCAGACAAAGTCAACACCGAAGAAACGTTATTAAATATCAGATTCTCAAATCTATTGAGCCACATACGACATTAATGTTACTCTGCAAGAATCTCAAGGCTAAAAAATAAATTTAAAGTCACTTATAGCAAGCATTTTTATTTATTCAGATATATAAGTAAATCTAAAAGTTTTCCAGCAGCTCAGGTGAGATTAAATGAGCGCAACCAAATTGAAATTCGTTATTCCGAAAGGATCGCTACAAGATGCTACACTACAACTTCTCGAACAAGCAGGTTACAGTATTAAAGCTGTAGAACGCTCCTACCGCCCCTGGATAAACGATCCAGAAATCAGCCTTAAACTACTCAGACCCCAAGAAATACCAACCCTAATTCAAGAGGGAGCACACGAACTAGGAATAGCAGGAATAGACTGGGTTAATGAGACAGGCGCCGACGTAAAAATACTTTCAGAGTTAGACTACGGTAAGGTTAGTATAGTAATGGCAGTGCCAAATTCTTGGGAAAAGATAAACAGTCTATCTGAGCTAATAAGAGAATTCAGCAGCAACGGAAAACCCATTCGAATTGCAACAGAGTATATAAACATTACCTCAAGATACATAATGGAAAACAGAGAGTATCAAAAACACTACGGAAACAAAACCCCGGAAGTAATAACACCTTGGTCCCGCTATGGACAAAACCCAAATGTTAAAATTATGCTCTCCTTTGGCGCTACCGAAGCGAAACCTCCCGAAGACGCCGATGCCATAGTCGACAACACTGAAACGGGAACCACACTAAAGAGCAACGAATTAAAAATAATTGAAGTATTATACAAGTCACAGGCGGTGCTTATAGCAAACAAAAAGGCCCTTAAGGAAAAATGGAAAGAAGAAAAAATTCGAGATGTCATGACCCTCATTTTAGGCGCGGTAGAAGCTAGGAAAAAGCTACACATCTTCATGAACGTCAAAGAAGAAAACATTGAAGCACTTCTAGAGCAGCTACCGGCTCTTAAACGCCCAACCATATCACCGCTAGCAGGAGCTGAAGGATGGTTCGCATTAAATACTGTAATAGCTAAGGAGGACCTAATTAAACTAATACCGATTTTAAGAAAATTAGCCCAAGGAATAGTAGTTCACCCTGTGCGGCAAGTTCTACCTCTGGAAGAGATAGAAAACAAAAAAATCTAATTTTCTGAGACAGCGAAGTTTGGAAAAATTTTCAGAAACTAAATTACAATCCTCTTATTTTTAGAAATTTCCGAATATTGCCGTATTAGATTTACTACTTAACTAGAGTGAATAGTTGACACTCTCCGCGACTAAAGTCGGGAGATTCTTGCTTCTGGCTCATCGGGAGCCTTAGGAAGCAATGGGTGTGCCATCACCCAGTTAACACGCCCTTCCCTCAAGGGAACGGCGTCTATGTTGGCACCCTCATGGGGGCTGCGTCTTATTTTAGCCTCTTAAGCCCAAGCCAAACCCTTCAGCTACCAACAACTATTTATGTACCCTACTTTCAAATAAACTTTTTTGGCGATTCATCCCCACGACTTGAAGTCGGGGGCTTTCTCGCCAAGGTTTTGTAAGAGGTTGTATAAACGCTTTTTAGGTGGTATTTTTAATAATCCAAGATGTATAGTTTTTCAAGAAGAGCCGACTCTTTTTCGACTAGAATCAAAGACTACTCTCTATATCTCGAATCTGTTTCTCAATTTCTTCTTTTTCTCTAATTTTATCGTTTAATCTTTTTTCGTCTTCTAGTGACCCGAAACCTGCTTTAATCATAGTTTTAAGATCAATTATTTCTCTCTCAAGTTTAAGCTTTTTTGTCTCCAAGTTTGTTAGTTGAACATAGGCGGGGGCTCTATCCTCACTTGAAAGTTTTACCTTTTTTTCCTTTATGTAATCTAACATGTCGAGTCCAAGAGTTCTTAGTAGTTTTTTATCCTCCTCTGTTAGTAAACTATCAAGGTCAGACTCGGGCTTTTCCAGCCCCTCCTTTACACTTAAACCTTCTGCTTCGCTAAACTCTGCAAACTCTTTTTTGGTAGGCGCCTCCTCAATTTTTTCTGGAAATTCTTCCTCTTTGAGGCGAGTCAAGAATGTTGGAGACTCTCTAGGTTGCTCCACCGGTGGAGATTCGATTTCTATCATTTCTGCAGTTTGGGGAACCTTTTCAGTTAGAGTAGCTTCCTCAGGTTTTTCTAATAGAGGTTGTTGGTGTTCCCAGGTTTCAGGCAAAGGTTTTTCTTCTGGAATTTTTTCTTGGGTTTTTGTGAGGGGGCCTGTTTCGGGCTTTACGATTTCGGGGGCTACGGTTTTCACGAGATCTATTATTGCTTCAATTATATTCGCCACTTGTGCTCGAAGAGATTTGATTTCCTCTTTAACTTCTTTTTTAAGTATAGAAATATCTTCTCTTATTCCCATAATTTTGGAATCCAAATCGCCTATTTTCCCTAAAATATTTTCTGTTTCTACCACTGTTTCAGTCGCAGTTCTACTTTTTAGTCGCTCTTCTATTTCGTCGATTTTATCCATTTTTGTTTCCAGTTGTTGAATTCTCTCTAGAACCACTTTAAATTCAGTAGTTTTTTCAACCTCATTCAACAACTCATCAATCTCGCTTCTTAACTTATTTAGTCGCTCTCTAGTACTCATTCACCACTCCTCCTAGCAAGGAGTATAATAAAATATATTACTTTTGTTCTTTTTATAAGTATTCTTTGAAAAATTAACAATAAAATGACAAAAATTTGCGATTGTCACATAATTTTTCCGGAAAAATTAAAAAAGATTTAATATGATAATATATTATCGAAAAAGATATCGAGGCTTGGAGCTTGGGATTGAAAAACCCTGACAGAAAAGACAAAACAGTAGAAAAAGAGCCAAACACTTATAAATCAATCAGTAACTCCAGCAGACTTAGTTCAGAACAACTAAAAATAATAAACCAGTTCTCCCACCTCCGAGAGAGCATCATAAACTCTGTAAAAAACAAGCTCCCTATGAAGGGCATAGATGCAATAATAAAGCAGGCTTTTGATGAAGCAATAATAAGAAACATGGAAGAAATCCAAAAAGGTTTCTCAACCAACCTACCTGATAAATCTCTCAAAACCCAAGCTGAGGATAGCCCAAAAGAAAAATTTAGAAATTATGAAAATTCTGAGGAATTACAAGACCATCAGCATGGAATAGATGTAGAAAGAGGGGGCAATTTAGAAAAAACGAAAACATCAGACAGAATCAATGCTTTTCCCACAGAGCCTAAAAGCGCGGCATCTAATTTAAAAGAAGATTTCCAAAAAAGAATTGATCAATTGATTATGGAAATAAAGACTCGTGACAAGGAGTTAAAAGAGAAAGAAGAAGAAATCAAAACTCTCAAAGATCGATTAGAGATTTTAGAGCAACAAAATATGCCCCCATTCCTTGAAAATTGGACAATGAGAGAAGAGTATGGAGAAGAAGATATTAAGTATTTACATAATCAGATAAGGCTCTGGGAAATTTTGTGGCAAAAATTGAAAGCCTTCTTGGGAGAAGACCCCAAATTCAAAACACTATTTATACTTCAACGTTTGGGAAGCATCAGCGTTGGGAACTTATCAAAGGCACTAAACCTTGATTCTAGTCAGACAGAAACAATCCTGCAAGAACTAAAAGAATACAAATTCATCACCCTAGATAAAGATATAGTGAGAATAAACTCTGAAAATTAAATGCAAATGTGACAATGAAATTCCAAATATCTGCTGCAAAGTTTTTGAACCAAACCGTGTGTATCATCTATAGTTTATAGCTCCTCTCCAAAGAGGCTCTCCTTTTTTTCAAAAAAGGAATAATTCAAAAATTCTCCACATACCATAAATATTAAAAACTCCTGAAATACAAGTCTCGTGGCTTTTTAGGAAATTTGGGTTTTTAAGTTAAAAAGAGAAATAGCATTCTCAAACAATTTATTTTTAACTCTATCCTCACTGTGTCCCTTAATTTCAGCTATTTTCTTCACGATGGCCAAGCAATCTTTTGGCTCACCTCTTATCTTATTATACTCCACGGGGCCGTCGGATTCGGTTAAAAGGTATTCTAAGCTTACTCTTTCCGCTAAATATTGTACCTTTTTAGAATAAGCTATAGCAGGTGTGATTGAGAAGTAATAACCTCTCTTTATACCAATGTCTATTAAATCCCTAGGACCAGTGTACCAGTGAATTAGCACAGCTTTAAAATCATATTCTTCAAGGATTTTGAAAACAACTTTTTCAGCCCCCTTAGTGTGGAGGATTATGGGAAGACCAAGTTTCTGGGAAAAGCCAAGCATTTCTCTAAAAATTTTTTCCTGCCAGGGGTAAAACTCCCTGTTTTTAACAAAGTAGTGATCTAAACCAATCTCTCCCACAGCCACCAATTTTTCCGAATTATTTTTTATCAAGTCTAAAGCTTTTATTAAATCCTTTTCGGAAATTTTGCTACACACTTCTGGATGTAAACCCAAGCTTGCGAAAATATAGTTGGGGTATTGGTTTTGGATTTTTAGGATTTCTTCCATAGATGTGATGTCCATTGAAACAGCTACTATTCCTTTCACTCCAAATCGCTTTGCACGTGTTACCACATCCTTCAAATCAGGATATAGATCAACATGACAGTGGACGTCAACTAACAAAAATATCACCAACCAGATTTTTTTTAGAACCACCAACTTCTTAGCATTATTTCAGATTCTCAGAGGTAATAATCATTTTGAAGCAGTGAAAACGCATCCAATTTTTAGAATTTAGAAGTTAAATAAAAAAGTTTATAGTTTAAAGAAGCGCCAAGATATGTGGAGAGGTGCTAATTTGTCATCGGATAGAAGGAAGAAGCCTGATTGGAAGGAACTAATAGAAAAATTCAATTCCCTCCTGGATTTTGATTTTAGGCACGAGTTTGAGTCGCAGCTTCAAGAACACATAGAGCGTTTCTCGCGGAGCTATAAGGAAATTTGGGAAAAGTTTTCCAGTACCAATGTAAAGACAAGCATAGAAAATTTTAGAAAATTCTTTGAGAAAACCCAGGAGGGAGAGAGACTAAGAACCATTTCCATAATATTTATGGTAACGTTAATTATTGGTTTTATAACTGCAATTGGACTACGTTTTCTTTTAATCCAAAACGAGTTATTTATAGGGTACTCTATGGTTCCAGCGACGGGAATATACGGTGTAATATTCGCCTTTTACTTCCTTGGCGCATATCTGGTTTATCACTACTTCACCAATAAAACCTGGAAACAATCCTTGAAGAAAAACAGGGAAGCCGCCATAGAAAAACTGAACAAAGAAATTGAAAACATTAAAGCATACATAGTGTATCTTAACGAGTTTTCCAAGAAGATTACCTCAGAAGCAAGCCATACAATCTCGAGGATTACAAAATTAGAACACAAAAACCAAGAAGAGAAATCCCCACTTACAGAGAATAAAGAAATTTCCCAAGAACACAAAGATGAAGGCACTGTAGGATAAACTAAAAGGGTAAATTAGGAAAATTAGAATAATAAATTTTCTAGGAAATCTTTTTTCTAGTTAGAATCCGTATGAAACCCTCAATCTCTTCAAGTTTTGATGCCTTAATCAACACAAATAATAATACTAGGAGAGTAATTCTAATCAGAGTTATTTACAGAAATCAAAGTGGTGATAGTTTTGCCTATCTGCCCGCGTTGCGGTCAAAAAACAGAGGATTGGTTTTCTTACTGTAAATACTGCGGCCTACCTCTAAAACAGGAAAAAGAGAAAGCCAAAAAACCAATAACTATAAAAGTAAGGGTAGAAGAACCAGAAGAGACAGCTTTGGAGGCTGAAGAGGAAATAGAAGCCTTGCCTCCAAAAAGAACAGAAGCCAAGGTTGTGGAGAAAACTGCTGAGATTGAGAAGATTCCTGAAGATATTAAAAGAAACCTCATAGAAAGAGGCAAAACCTATCTTGTTGAAACCCGTTTGAGAAAGCTAAACAGGGATTACGAAACCCTAAAAACAAGGCAAATAGTAGGGGAAATCACAGAGGAGGAGTTAGAAAAGAGAGCCGAGCCCTTAAGAGAGGAGATTAGCGAAATTAGGAAAACTTTGCAGGAAATGGGTGCAGCAGAACCACTAAATGTAGAGGTACTCTTAGCAGAAAAAGAAACACAAATTGAAAGAAAAAAGAAACTGGAGGAGTTACTAATAAAAGGAGAGATCCGAGAGACAATATATCAGAAGTTGGTTTCAGAGTACGAAGCAAAATTAAAAGAGGCAGAGAAAAAACTAGCAGAAGGCATAAGACAAATGGAAAAGTGGCTAGTTTCACTTGAAGCTGAAAAGCAGGAGTTACTAGACCAAGAAGAAATGCTCACAGCCAAAATGAAAATAGGCGAAGTCCCTGTAAAAGAATATCAAACCCAAAAGAAGGAACTAGAAACCAAAATAAAGGAAGTTGGACTCGCCTGCGAATTCTTGGAAGGAGTAATAGAAAGATTCCGAATCACCGAGAAGGATAACTAGACCACATATTTTAACAACACTTCCAGTCCTAGGAACCTTTTGTTGCGAAGTTTTTAAGTTAAGGCCCTCACCTCCTTTTAACACTTTGTGGAATGGAGCAAATGGTTGCAAAACAGAGCAAAAACATTCACCCTAAAGTAGTCAACCCATATTTGGATTTAGAGAGGCAATTTCTAAGCAAAGTAAGTAAAATTAAACCCTTTCTTCTTTGAAAAGTGGTAATTTAAAAATGCATCAAGAACGATTGTTAGCTTCCCCAGAAGGAATCACTGAGGTTTTCGACGGGCTTTTCAGTGGAAAAAGTCATATTTTGAAAAGTTGTCTTTTAATTATGTGGTAGTTCTATTTTTGGGGGTGGTGATGATTTGGGGAGAGCTATTATAATTTCTGGTTCTCCAGGTTCAGGTAAATCTACGCTTAGCTCGAGATTGGCTAAAGATTTGAAAATGGAAGTTATAAACTTGAGCAAATTAGTTGAAGTTGAAGAGCTTTTTAGTGAAATTGATATTGATAGAGATACTAAGGTTGCGGATTTAGATAGGTTGATTCCTAGGATTGTGGAACTGATAGATAGATCAGAAGGTGTTGTTATCGTAGAGGGGCATTATGCAGATATTGTTCCCTCTAACCTTGTTGATGTTGCAATCATTTTGAGGACGCACCCCAAAATTTTGGCAAAAAGATTGGAGTCTAAGGGTTGGGGTGAGAGAAAAATTAGTGAAAATGTTCAAGCGGAAATTCTCGGTTCTTGTACTTTTAATGCGTTGGAAGCTTATGGAAAAGATATGGTTTATGAAATTGATACAACTAACCTTTCTGAGGATGAGACGGCTTCAATCGCAAGAAAAATAATACAGGAAAAACCCGAGGAGTATAAAGTAGGAAGAATTAATTGGCTCTCTCTGCTTGAGGCAGATAAGGAGCTGGATAAATATTTCTCGTGAAAGGTTTTGGTTACCTTTTTTTGACCATTCGCATAAGTTTTTGAAGGGATATCTCGTACTGTCCTTCATTCACTGAAAGTATTAGAGGCTTGCCCTCCGCTAACCCGCTAATGTCGATTTCGAAAATTCCAATACCTTTGGCCCTAATGGTTTCCAGACTATTTTCAAAAAATGTGTCCTCATTAAGATTATTTTCAGCCACTAATTGAGCCGTTTTTTGGGTGTAAAAACTTTTATTGTGCTTTATTTTATTTTCATCGTTATGGTTTTCCTTTGTTTCTTTTTGAATTTTAAGTTTAAAGGTGGTTGATCCACAGTTGGAACAGCGCAAAATTGTCTGTTCCTGACTTAGTTGTTTACCGCAATTGATACAATAGTGAATAAACCTGGTTTCCGATGTTTCCCTTTTGCTCAACTATGATATCCTTCTTAAGCTTGTTTGAATGTTAGTGAAATTATGCTGGAGGTTTCTCTGAGAACGTTTACACTACTTGCGGGGGCTATTATGGTTATCTTGGAATCACCGTTGGGTTTGTTTTTCCGCCTCATAAATCCTTTGTTTGTGGAGTTTTTATTAAAGGTAAGTAGTTCTATTCCGGTAAATGTTTCGCAGTCTATCTCAAGCATTGTTTGCCTTATTAGATCCGCTTGCTCTTCAGGTTCGAGGATGTCTTCAAGAACCAAGATTACGTTTCTCTTGACCTTTTCTACTATGAATTTTATTTTGTCTTCTGAGGATAAGCCGTTCAAAACCCATTCTGGTATAATATCGATTCTGGCATTCATTTTCGTTATCACTCCTCACTGCGATTCTATGATTAGTTTATAAAGCTCTTCTATGTTCTCCCCCGTCAGAGCAGATATTGCTACGCATTTATGGTCAGGGAAAGACTCGGCTACTAGTTTTGGTCGAGATTTAGGCAAATCTATTTTATTCGCAACTATTATGTTGGGTATATTTTTTGCCCTCAAGTTTCCAAGGATAACTAGGTTAACTTGGTCAAAAGGTACCTTAGTTGTATCGAAAACCGTTAGAGCAAGATCCACAGTATCCAGCCATTGGATGGCTTCGATTACTCCTCTCGTTGCTTCTTTAGCTCTTTGGATCGCCTCCTCGGTGGATAATCCATGTTTCAGGAAAGCTCTGTAATCAATTTTACTGGAAATGCCCGGCATATCCACAACATTCATTCTGAGACGTTTCCCATTGTAACGCATCTCTAAGTGTTCTACGATATTGGCTGTTCGAGTTTCATGAGGAATGGGAGAAACTTTCCCAGCTTCTCTGCCCATCCAGTCCATACACAGTCTATTGGCAAGGGTGGTCTTACCAGCGTTAGGACTGCCATAAATGCCCAGTGTGAACTCTCCATTTCTTTTAAAAATACCCGCAATTCTTGAGAACCAGTCGGTCATTTCTACTCCACTCACCTAAGCTTTACAGTAGAGATATTAGAAGACCGCTTCCCCCCAAAAAAATTCAGGAGATCTCCGCACACAATTTCTACCGATAGGGCATATTCCTCTTTTGATTCCTTTTTTCTAGGGGATTTGGTGGAAACAGGTATGCTCGTAAAAATGAGATCCCCGTTGCGAGAGAGAGTATTCGAAATTTCTAGCGGCATAACAGTCACACCAAACCCCTAACTAGAACCAAAAATGCCGGCAATTTTTTAAAGCAGCAGTTTATGATTTAAAAATATGTGATATGAAGGTAACACTTGAATCCTACCAGCATCTGAAATTAAAAATTGCCCAATACATTACCCTTAAACGTGGTAGAAATCGGAATATGTCGTAAACAAAAATAATACGCTACTAATTAGGGGAACACGCAGCCCGTTAAGATAATATCTTTTTACGGGCAACCAGGACACTATGTTCCTCGTTAGTGAATGGGGGTGATTAGGGTTATGCGGTCTAGTCTGAAGGTTCGCTTCCTGTTCTTCAGGTAGCAGTAGGCTTCAACGTACTGTTCCCTACGTCTTCTGCCGAATCTGTGGATTTTGAG
>CAZECW010000034.1:0-13159 GCA_964510585.1 uncultured archaeon
AATAGAAAGAGAATGAAGGTTTCCATTGTTGTCTTATTTTAACTGCATGTGTTACCTACAAATAGGATGCCATCGCCTTGAGCTATGACTTTTGTTATTTCTTGAGCAAATATTATTTTTATCCAGAGTGTGTCCCCGTTATTTGAACATTTGTAAACGTCCATATTCTTCTTATGAGTGACACTATCTATATGCCACAAAGTATCATAGCCACAAATCACTAGATTGAAGGTATCACCCATTCTATATAGCTCAGCATAGCCCCTATGCCACTCTCGGTCAATTCGAATCTGACCAAAACCTTCTGCGATTTTTGCTTCAGCGACTGGGATCTGATATAAAGAGTATTCTCCGTACTTCGCTGGGCCTCTAAGAACGTAGATAGCCCCCTCAGAAGGAACCATAAATATACTTCCCACCTGGTCACTATCATAGATTGTGTTGTTCTTGGTGAATTGCAGCACCTTCCCTATGTCTATTTCTCCCCAGCTAGCATTGACTTGTTCTGACATACAGAACATTTTTGGGTCGCTCCAGTCACTGGGATCGAACTGACACTGTTTCATTTCGGGGCAACAGAATATTCCCTGTCTTGATAGCCAGCCAGGACCCTGACCTACATATGTGTGTGGTTCTATATAAGCTGGGGGCTGGTTATCAAAACCATTATCGGGGTTAATCACTGTGCACATCTTTGCTGGATCCAACTCCATCACCATAATGTTGCCCAAACTGTCGGAGACCTCAATACATTGCACATGTGATTCATAATTTGTGCCAACAAGTGGATTAATAGTATTAATACACGCCTCTGCAAATGTTTTGGCTTCATAAATGTTATCCATATATTGTAATATCATTCTGGATTGAATCATAGCTGGCATCCCAAAGTCTTGGTGTGGTCCCCCAATACTCTGTTCCACCTGTGCTAAGCCCTTTTCATTCATACCATTGAGACCTAAACAGCCCGCACCACTGAAGTAAACAACACGGTAGCCAACCGTTGGAGTCACATCGACCAAAGTCATACCCGGTGTAGCAACAGACATAAAGTCGATGGTTGTTCCCGTAATAGTCTTTGCGTCTATTGTGGCAGAGCCCGTGGCTAAGAGAGCCGTGCATCCAAGTTTTTGCGGTTGTTCCTGACTCATTAATTCTCCTCCGTGAACATCAAGCCAATAACCCATGTCCACAAAAGAGTTAATAACCAGAATATCTTCGTAGGTTAGATCATTATATCCCTGAGCACGGCACCCGGCAGCGATTCCCGCCATCTCAAGCTTAAACTCGAGTGGGACAAAGTAACCCCACACGTTTGCGAGTTGATGCCAGATCTCCTCGGGAGCAATTGAGTATACGACCTGGGTTAGGTAATAGATTTCATCAGCACAGAGGGCTCCATGTTGAAAACCCCTATTGTACGGGCCTCCAAACACGTGAATCACCTTCACTTGTGAAGGCCCTTCGCCAATGACTTCAGCGTATGGTTGCTTAGCACATAGAGGTAATGTCTTTAATCCCAGCTCTTTGCCGAAGTCTAAAAAGGCATATTTACCCTTTGGGGCTGGATATTCACCTGAAGCCATCCAAACCTGTAGTTTCCCTGGGATAAATACCCAGCTGTATATCGTGCAGCTCTGTTTGATGATTGGTCGGACGATTCCATAGTACTGTTCGATTGGTCCTGTCACCTGAGTTTTAGGTCCAAGAGCGTTAATTGTGTTTCCGTATTCGGAGTAGTTAAGATATTTGTTTTGGAATAGGTCGTATCGGTCTCTAAGTATTGTAATGGCCTTTAGAACTGTGATCCTTCCATAGAACTTGTTGAGTAGTTGATTGTATCTGTCAAAACGGCGGTCTATCTGTCGAACGTAATCTAACCAAACAGAAACTGGCCATTCGGGATTCCAAGAAATGCCGTAAGCTGCAGCTTGACCTGGAATCATCTCTTCGCACTCGTAATGGTTCGATGTGTGAATTGTTTGTGGAGGTGTTGTTTGACAGGGGTTAATTGACCGTATGGCTACATTATCCGCTGAGATCTCGATGACCTTAGCTTCAGGAATCTTAGAGTCACTCACAACATGTGTGAAGCCTGCTGTTCTTGGCGTATTTTCAAATATCCAGAGAGCAGCATCTATGCTATCCGCATATTGGATAACGCTTCTCACTAGGAAGAAGTATGGAACTCCAGCAAAGCTCATTTCGGTAGTCCATGACGTTGTATCACCAATCGAAATACCCTCTATGTTCATTCCTGACAGAGTTCCTATCACTCCTATCCAACCCACTGATAGAAACGGGTAGCCAGGCGTGTATCCCGGAATCGTAGGGTCAGGCTCAGGCTCCTGTACTATAAAGATTGTTGCGTTTGGTGCTATATTGTAGCTCTCAAAATCCGTGTTACCCCCTTGAATCAGTTCCCCTTTGTGTGTTGCATTCCCCCAAGCCGCAAAGTAGCTACATGAATATCCTGAGGAGATACTCTGCAAGTTGTATGTGATGTCTAGAAACGTGTTGATTAGTAGTATGTCATCAAAGGTGACTGGTGTGCCAGCATCTCTGAGAGCATCAGCTATTCCCTCCATTTCACTCCAGTACTGAGGAGTATAAGCCTTAATAAAGGGAACCAAAGCATTGTATGCTATATCACGCATTATACTGTAACCCTCGTTGAAATGTTCCATGTCATAGCCACCACCAACTTCCATACAAACAGGCGTAAGAAAACCACTACAAAGATTCGTTATTTCATTGCTAAGAAGCATACCATGCTGGTAACCCATCTCGTAAGGGGTACCCCGAACATGTAAAAGTAGTTCTCCAGTTACTGTGTCTTGTTTCAAGCAACCATCATCATAGGTTCTAATTGTTTTCCAGTGGCCTTCACCTACACACATCGCATCCATTTCAGGGTTTTTTAAATTTTCAGGCTGGCTACTTAGGGGAAACATCCAGCACATTGAAGCATTAGAAGAAGCCCCTTGAGACGTAACAAACGAATAAGCACCCATAAAAAAGGTACCTATAAATATTACTGCAACTATTAGTGCGATTATCTTTATCTTTGACAACTCTCAACCTCTCTTCCCTTTGCTATTTTAAAGTGCCGTCGTGACACTTCAGTAAAACTAACTTCTCAAGGTTTAGATATCCTATATAAACTATATAAAAGTTTAGATTCTTTGTTCAGTTTTTCAAGACCTTCACACACCAGCTCCAGACCTAAGGAATTTTTGAAGCTACATATTTTGCCCTTTAGATAATCTTTTAGCCTATCCTCATTTCATTCAGGTTTGATTATTCTTATCGTATCAGGCATTTAAGAAGCTAAAAGGTTATTTCCTAGAAGTATAGAGAACCAAGTTTTAGAAGTTTTAACTGTTCTAGTTTACTGTTTTTTAATAAAAAATTTGAACCCATACTCTAAATTGGAAATAACTATTTCGTGGTGGGAGGCATCAGTTTACTTTTTTACAAGTGAAGTAAATTATTTCGCAAAATTCTGAATCTGATCCCAGTCTCGGAAATTATTCCTTCCATTCAAACCTATTTTCGTACCATACTGTTTGATCATTTGTTTCAATAACATCTTCAGCGTTCCCTTTGCCATGCCACTCACTCTTGAGGATTCAGAAAAATGTAAACTTTCCCGAAGGCGTCATAAATATCCGCTTCGAATCGTATTTTGGCCATTAACTTTTTCCAAATAATCACGCTTACCTTGCTCATATGTTTCTGGAAATGAAGCAGAGCCACAACCCACAAACGAGCCAAGTATCTTCTCTTTCTTCCGGATTTCAGCTTCATGTTTCTTCAGAAATTCTTTGGGCTCATTCATCCTAATTGCAAATCGCAATACTGAACCCAACTAGAACTCCATCAAAGGGTTCTAGAGAAGGACATTCCTTAGATTTCGTTTTCTTAAGATTAACGAGTTGGACTTTCAGTCCCTCTTTCTCTAAAGTCTACCCAATCGCTTGAGAAATCTACTCGGTGCTTCCATAACGAGTACAAAATCAATCAAAACTTTTTTCTGGCATAATCATACACCACAACTCATATTTACTAGAACCACTGATTATTATCTCCGTTTTTTGCAAACATAAATAAAATATACGATAAAAAAGCTTGGTTAGCAAAAATCATTTACCAATGAATCTTAGAATGGCCAGGTTAAATTCGTCTGGTTTTTCGAGCATAAGCATGTGCCCTGCATCTGGAATTATTTCAAGCACTGAGCCCTTAATGTTTTCGTGTAGTAACTGGGCCATCGATATGGGAATTAGGGAATCCGCTCCAGCTATTATGAGGGTCGGAATATTAATCTCTTTAATCTTCTCCCTTAGGTCTACTCCCCTTCCCGCCTCAAAATCGTTAAGCCAAATGCTCGGGTCATAAACCGACTCCGTGGGAAGATATTTCAGTATAGGCAATAGGTTCCCTTTTTCAAGCGTTTTTTTAGAGAAAAGCATTGGTATAATTGCTCTGCCGAGTGCCTCAGGTGGTTGATCGAGGAAGAAACTGCGAAGGGTTTCTGAACTTCCGGACTGGTTTGGAACTCTGGTTGGATCAGGAAACCTTGCAGCGCTGTCAACTATAATGAGTTTCTCGAAAAGCTCGGGATGCTTCAGGGCTAGTTGCTGAACTATAAGCCCACCCAATGAGTGGCCGGCTATAATAGCATGTTTAAGTTTAATCTCTTTCATGAAGCCAACTAAGTGGTCAGCGTATCTTTCTATGGTAGCTTTTTCCTTCAGGCGTTCAGAATTTCCGTGCCCCGGCAAATCTATAGCAATAACTCTGAGCTTCTTTGATAGTTCGGAAAGCTGGATGCCCCAGTACTGGCTGGTGCCGCCCGCCCCATGTACCAGAATTAATGTTCTTCCCTTCCCTTTGGACTCATAGAAGGTCTTCAGACCATTAATGTTTACAAAAGGCGTATTGAATACACCTCTCCAAATCCATGCTTTAAATATTATATCCTTGATTCTCCCTTTATTTTTTCCTGAATTTTTGGTCCATGCTTGTTTATAGTTTCCGTCATTGCTCTTACGTTTTCCAGTTTGGTTTCTGTTGAGGGTGAGATTTCGCAGCCTGTTGAAATAACGAATTTTGATTTATGTCCTGATTCTATTAGTGCCTTTGCAACTTCTTCCATGAAGTTTCGTGTGGCTTTCTTTACCACTTCTAAGGTTCCAAAGGTGAAAAGCTGGGTGTTTAGAGAGCCCACAATCATTGTGTCATCACTGTACTCTTTTACTATTTTGGATATTGAGCGGTTTTCTCCCCTATCCGGATATGTTGCTAGGCTGTAGAGGGGACACTGATACTCTCTGATTTGAATATCCAGCATTGGCGACTCGCCGCAATTGTGAATACTGTACATGTATCCCTTCTCAAGGATTTTCCTCCTTATTATCGGCTCATATTTACTTTCAAGATTCCTGTAATCATCATCACTCATTATTGTGCGATTGCCCCATAAGTAGTCCATGCATATTGCTCCAGCACCTCCCCCATCAGGGTAGCAGTCCAGATACTCAACTATCGCCTCTGTTATTACTTTTAAGGCAGTATCAACAGCTTTGGGCTCTCTCTTCACATCTTTGAGAACTCTTTCGACCCCTGCAAGCTGAGTTAAAACAAGAAGTGGGCCTTCAACAAGCACAGAGAATGGAACCTGTCCTGCAACCTTTTCCATTATTAGCTTGGTGGTCTCAATCTGGTGCTTCATCCTCGCCCCAGGTATCTCGGGTGCCTCAAGCTTCTCATAGTCATCAACACTCCTTATTAGGAATTCTTCCACCATAGGCGTGTTTTCCTCGGGGAAGCGCACCTTCGCCCCAAAATCCCCTGCAATAACAGACAAATCAATGAGTAACGGTATAACGTCCATGTCAAACTCCTTCTGAGCCGCTAGAAGCGAATTTGCAGCAACTTTAGAAATTGTACTGTACTCCCTATGTGTGGCTCCCACAAGCCTCCTACTCAAACCACAAACCATGGGAAAAGCGGGAAGTCTGTCTACAGGCTCATCAACAATGGCGTTAAATATTCTTTCAAAGTGACTCATCTTCCCCACATTGTTCACCCCAGTAGTCTTTTAAAAAGCTCCACAGCCTCCAAAGCATTCGTGGCGTAAATGTGTGCACCAACATCATCTGCAAATTCCCCCGAAACAGGAGCACCACCAACAGCAATTTTGACCCTAGGCGCAAGGCCCTTCTCGTAGAGTAGACTCGCAACTCTTTCCATGTTCTTCATGGTTGCGGTCATAAGAGTGCTCATTGCCACCGCGTCTGCACCCTGCTTTTCAACCTCTGAAACAAACTTTTCAACAGGAACGTCTCGACCGAGATCTATTACATTAAACCCTGCGGCTGTAAGCATAGTTTTTAGGATGTTTTTTCCAATATCGTGGACGTCTCCCTCGATTGTTCCAATAATAATCTTCTTTTTCGCATCCCTCTCAGCTATTTTTACGTGGGGCTCCAGAACACGCAAGGCGGCATATATTGTGTCCGAGGATAAAAGTAGATCGGGTAAAAATATTTCGGAATTTTCATATTTCTTGGCTATTTCAAGCATACATTCCCCCAAAGCTTTGACAGCCGCTAAAATGTCCATCTTTTGCTCAACAATTTTAGTAGCTGTCTCAATTGCATTCTTCTCATCATAATCAACAACCGCTTTTTTCAACTTCTCAAAAATTTCATCGCCAGACAAGATTACCACAAGCCCTTAAAGAAGCAAATAATGAAATTATACATATATCGTTCTACACATCAACTTTAAAGCCCTTTTCCTCCGGAACACTAGGTTGACGCATAACTATTTCTGGTACCTTTAACAAACATTTAAATGTAATAAACACCCATAAAGGTGAATGAGGGAAAATTTTTGGAGGAATTGTGTTTTGGAAGAAGTGTACATAGTTGATTATTTAAGATCTCCATTTTCCAGGTCGAGACCTGCGGAACCCGATAGAGACGTATTTAACAAGGTGTACATGCCTGACGTTGCTGCTATGCTTGTAAATAAAATAATTGAGAGAACGGGCATAAATCCAGAGGAAATAGGAGATGTTGTTACCGGGTGTACTATGCAGATGAAGGAGAACTGGCTTTATGGTGGACGTGTCATAAATATGCTTGCTGGGCTTCCAATGAATGTTGCGGCTCAAGCTATAGATCGCGTGTGTATTTCTGCTATGTCAGCAATTCATAGAGGTGCTATGGAAATAATGACTGGTTACTCAGAAGTTTGCTTCGCCTGTGGGATAGAACACATGACTCACCTGCCAATGCAGTTAGATCTCAACCCACACATAGGAGTGAGTCCTACACTAATGAAGCCCGAGTTTGTGCAGAAGTACGACTTGCTAACTGCAATGAGTATGGGTCTGACGGCAGAGAAGCTCTTCGCAAAGTACAAGGACAAATTTGGCTGGACAAAAAGAGATTTAGACGAGTTCGCAGTGAGAAGCCACCAGCTTGCAGCAAAAGCCCTCAAGGAGGGATACTTCAGAAACGGTGCAGGGTACCCCCAGGGCAGAAAAGAGGGAGAAATAATACCAGTAGAAGCCGAAATGCCCGACGGAACAAAGAGAATAATAGACTCTGACCAGTCCATAAGACCAGAAACCACACTGGAAGCGGTTGAAAAACTCAGACCCGCATTCAAACCCGACGGCGTCATCACCGCTGGAAACTCCTCCCCACTCAACGCTGGAGCCACAGCAATGCTTTTGATGTCCAAGAAGAAAATGAAGGAGTACGGCTTGGAACCAATGGCCAGAATAATTTCAATGGGCTGGGCGGGCGTTGACCCAAGCGTAATGGGCGAGGGACCGGTGCCAGCCACACAGATGGCACTAAAACACGCCAAACTGCAGGTTAAAGACATAGACTTCTGGGAAATAAATGAAGCCTTCACAGTAGTAACACTCTACGCAATCAAAGCCCTGGGACTGGATAAGGAGAAAGTTAATGTGAAGGGAGGAGCAACAGCCATAGGACACCCACTGGGCTCCACAGGAGTAAGAATCACCGGAACACTGGCCAGAATACTGCAAATCGAGGACGCACGTTATGGCTGCGCCACACTCTGCGGTGGTGGCGGACAGGGAGGAGCAACAATAATTGAACGGGTATAAACCCTAAACCCAAAATTTTTTTTATTTCCTCAATATTACAACTTATTTTCCATTATAGGTGACAATCATTCTTTGGAATTAGGAGATGTTCGCTTGCCCGTTGATAGAAATAGTGGAATGTGGAATTCCCAAGAGGAAACTTTGACAAAAGAGGAGAAGATGCAACGCGACGAGAAGAATTTAGTTAGAATTTTTAGACACGCCTACAATAACTCCCCCTTTTACCATGAAAGATATAGGGAGGCGGGCTTAACCGCTGAAGACATAAAAACCTTGGAGGACATAAAAAAAATTCCGTTCTTGAGGAAGCCAGAATTACAGGAGGCACAGAGGAAAAATCCACCCTTCGGAAACAATTTAACTGTCCCCATAAATAAACTCTCCGAAATCTTCATCTCCCCTGGGCCAATTTTTGAGGGAGTGGTGGCAGAGGAAGCAGAAGCTATGCTTAATGCTAGGTGTAAAGCCTTCTATTCCTGCGGAGCCAGACCAGGAGACATAGTAGTAAACACATTTATGTACCACATGGTTCCCGCGGGATTAAACATACACCTAGGCTTCAGACGCCTAGGCTGCACAGTGGTTCCCACAGGAGTGGGACAAACCGCCTACCAAGCAATAATAATGAGGGACCTGGGAGTAACAGTTTTCGCAGGAACCCCCTCCTTTCTGGCGTTGATTGGAGAAGAGGCCAAAAAAGGAGGAATCAACCCCAAAGAGGACCTAAAATTGGAGCTAGGTATTTTTTCCGCCGAACCCCTACCAGAAAGTCTAAGGAAATCTCTCATGGATACTTTTGGAATCCTTGCACGCCAACTCTTCGGAACCGCAGACTTGGGAACAGTAGCCAGAGAATGCCCCCAAGAGAATGGAATGCATATTGAAGAATCACTGATAATGGAAATAATAGATCCAAACACACTAGAACAAGTAGCACCAGGGGAGGAAGGGGAAATCACCTGCACCATACCCCACAAATTAGCAAATCCCATAATACGATTCAGAACCGGCGACGCCACCATTCTCAGCGAGGAAAAATGTCCCTGCGGAAGAACCTCTCCCAAATTGAAAAAAATCCTGGGAAGAGTAGACCAACTGGTAAAAGTCAAGGGAATGTTCGTGCATCCAGTAAACATTAAAAGCGTAGTTAAAAAACACCCAGAACTAGGAAACTATGAAGCAATAGTTGATAGACCCCAACTATCCGACGTACTAACAATAAGAATAGAATTCGTAGCCACAGGAGAAAGCCTACCAAAAAATCGGGAAAAAGCAAAAGAAGAACTGGAAAAGGAATTCAAAGAAGCCCTAAGAATAAAAGCCACCGTGGAACTAGTGCAAAAGGGCTCCATAAAAGAAACCAAGGAGAAAATAGTAGACCTAAGAAAAATGGAATGAGCAAATATCTATCACAAGAAACAATATACAATTTTCAAATAAATAAGTTACATAACAGCCTTAAATTATAATATTATAAGTGAGTTCTTGGAAAATATTGGGACTGAACCAACCTAGTTTTACCATTTTTAAAAACCATAGGAAGAACTCAAGCTAGCATCCTACGTAATCTTAGTAACATCTTCTATCAGTGAAGAAGTAAAAACCTATGGTTCAGAATTCACAACTAGGTTCACTAAAAATGCTTCACACCATCCTGCTCAAAAATTTAAAGTACACGAGGATATTTAAACCTTGGAGCAGCTAGATAAATACCTAATTTCAACATCCGAAAAACGCCAAGGAGCCTATAAAACGCCCTTACACACCTAGTTCAAGGCCGAATACGAGTTACAGAACTAATCCGGAGCAAGAGTTCGAGTAGGAGCCATAGGATTCTATAAGGATGTGGAGAAAAAGCCGATTGAAGAACGAAACGTGGATTTAGACGGTCTTCTATCAGCCTATCGCCAAACCATGATTGCGTTAAAGATTTCTACAACTCGATTTGGGATAAAAAAATAATAGTGGTGGAAGTGTTAATGTACTCTGGCCAACTTGTTACTTTTCGGATATATGCCGATTTACTTTCGATTGGGGCATACTAAAACAGCCAGACGGTAGACTCCAATGTGCCCACTATGTAGCCATGGTTCAGTTCTTTAAACTGACTACGGGATACAAACGGGATTACACTATCGTGAAATATAAGAAGCCACACTGTACAGCAAAAGCATACATCATCTAATCGCTGGAAGAGAAGCTCGCAAAAACTATATCAAAAAACCTATCAAAGAAAAAGCAAAAACAAAAGAAACTAAAAAATATACAACCCATATATAAAAATTAGACTTAAGTATACCTTTACCTTCCAGGAAGGCGGTTCAACCCCCCTACTTAACACCCCCCTCAGATATACATCATCACCATCAAATAAGTATAAATAAATAAAAACGTACATAAGCTGCGCTTCTTAGACAAAGAACGAAAACATGTTTTTATAGCAAAATAAATAAATAATTTAATAGCAAAAATTTAATATATTTGTTCGGATAAAATTTATAATACATGCTGAGGTTGATACGGTTTAGGACGAGGTAAGTCACTTGATTCAAGGCTCTTTGCTCTCTTGCGAAACGGGAAGTCTAGTAACACCTTACTGCAGATACTGAATTCGGAAATCCAGCATGTAATAGTATTGCCCTCAGCACCCGAAAAAATAAAAGAATATAGGAGGAGAAGGGACGAAAAAACTCAAAATCTTCTCTGTAATATTCTTCGCGGCAATCATGCTAGGAATGGGAACCGGTCTAGCCACAATGACTGCATATAAGGTGCCGGAACAAAATGTTCTTACTGGGCTGCTTATCTCAAACGTGGATTCAAAAAATTCCCTTAAATTCCAAGAGCCATATGATTGGGATCAGATCCTGAAACCGGTAATAGAAAATGAAACCCTAGGTGAGCTTCTATCTGTTATAAACAATGGTTTCAGAGAATGGGCTAAGCAGGATAAACTCAGATACTTAAACTTGCTGATCTTTCCGGAAAGAGAAAGTTCTAAAATGTATTTCTCCCAGTTCCTCTCCGAAAACCCGGAGTACAAAAACTATATTATACAATACGTCGACATGATAAGCGAAATACACGCATCCATGGTACCCACCCTTTCTCAGGCATACTGCGACCTGATCGTTGAGAAGGGCGAAGTGACCGACCAGTGGGAGTACAACACAACAATTGACGGCAACGAATTCACGGTCACATGCACGGTGTATGAACTCAATGTAAATGGTACAGTACAAAAATTAGTGAAAGCAAACTTCTACAATTCAGAGGGAGTGCAAATTGCAGACCCATACGCCGGAGTTTACCTGTACTACATTCCCGCCTACGTTTGGCCTTGGGGCTGGCTCGTAATCGGGGAGAATCTCTACCTCAACGTCAGATTCACATACCCCAACGAATCTAACCTCTGGGCTGTGTTAGCACTTGCGGGGATGGTCGGCAATGTCTCGTACGAGAGCATATTAGGCTTTTTGATTCCAACCATTGTGACCTATACAACTGCGGGCAAGATGTTGGGAACACTAGTGGCACTATATACGTTTCTTGGGCTCTATGTTATTCCTCAGTTGGAGGCAGAGTATCTTAGAGATCGGACAGTTTATGCTTGGGGGATGTCTGCTTATGAAAATTGGGGCATACAGTCTCAACTTCGGGTGTGTTACATCTATCCTTGGACTATATACGCGTTTCTTCCCTCATATTTCATGATTGGCTATGTTCTTTACAATGGCGCCTACGTTCCAGGATTGCCCAATCCCTATACTCCTTACGTTCCCATAATTACTGTAGGTGGCTTGCTAGCTTACGGTATTACCTCGGTTTATCTGCTTAACAATCTACGATCCGATATGTTGCTTTGGGGCGCAACCCTGGGGTTTAATCGCATGGTGTGGATGGGTACCTGGCCTACAGAATAATTTCTCTACTATGATGGCTATAATTAAGAGGTGTTTATGAAAATGAAAACGAAAAACATAACTTACCTCCTATTTTTTTTACTACTTTTAGGGATTGTGTTGTTCATTATTTACCATTTTTCATATTGGAAACTAGCTGTACCGGATTCGCCATCGCCTTACTATTGGTTGCCTCGTGAGCAGTATCTGGTGGCGGCTTATGATTTATATATTCGTAGCCAGTACTTCATGATAGCTAGGCCTGTTTCACTAATCTTTTTTATTCTTGTGTTTATACTCATTATCTTCGTACGACTTTTTAAGAGTCTGTCTATGAATTTTGAGAGCTTTGACGAGGCTTGGAGAGCTTTGAAAGCTTTTACTCGGGAGTCTTCCAAGAAAAGCAAGTTAATGCTATCTGTCTTACTAGCCGACTTTTTATTTGGGCTTTCCATCGGTGCAGGTTATTTGCTATTTGGCCTCCCATATGGTCCCCTTTTTATGTTTTCCTCTCTGCTCTACGCTGTCAACTACTTCCTCTACTCTTCGCCTCTGCTGCCCCACTTCGAAATTCTAATGATCCTAATGTATTATGCTCAAACCGGGTTTATGTATACTGTTTTTTATGGCATGTTTTTCATTCCTCTGATTGTAGTGTTAATAATTGGTTGGCGCTACGAGTCAGCCTTTTGGAAGGAGATAAAGGCCCTATCTCCAAAGAGCTTTAAATCCTCTACTTAGAGTCCTTTTAACCCCCCTCCTTTTTTTGAAGACACATTTTATTAGAAGATGTATCTCGACAATGTTAAATTTAACTTTTGCCTTATTTTTCTATGAACTGAGGTATGATTACCCTCGTGGAAACACGCCAAACCACATTAGAGGAGGTTCTACGAAGGATATGACGGTAGACTACACGGAGAAGAAAAAACATGGCCTACTTGACCCTAGAAGCTGAGGGCTGCCCGTGGAGGGCACAGCCGACCTGGCGGAAAGATTACGGCGCATATGGACCCGCTTCCGAAACTGCTTCAAGACAAAAACCAGGGACACCAGCAAGCAAGCCCTGGTCTACATGCAGGGGTCGCTGACCATGGAG
>CAZECW010000035.1:0-12339 GCA_964510585.1 uncultured archaeon
TGCGTCTTGTTTAGCCCCTTAAGCCCAAGCCAAACCCTTCAGCTACCAACAATCATCATCCTTTCCTACTTTCTTATAAGCTTTTTGGGCGATTCATCCCCGCGACTAAAGTCGGGGGCTTTCTCGCCAAGGTTCTGTAAAGTAGAACCGCCCCCAAAATACTCACTGCAGAAACTATCAACATAGCCAACAGAAGGACTCCGCCAATAAAGGTTAGCGGCAAACCTCTAGGCGAACCCGACTTCTCACTTGCCGTAAAAACACCTTTTTTTTCAAGAAAACCAATGATAAATTATTTCCCCTCTTAAACTATTAACCTTTCCCAGGAATAATGTCCCAAAGGAGAAGGAAACCTATTAAAAATCTTGAAAGCTCCAGGAAGACTGCGAAAAGCTCAGAGGCAGGGTTCAGAGGAAGAATAAATTAAAAGAGGTCGTCAAAAAAATGATTTCAGGGCAAGTTTTCAAAAAGTTTCGGGGAGAACCTTTTTTAGCCAGTTATGAATTCTGCGACTTCTTTGCATCCGTACTTCAAGCATATTTCGGCGGTTTTTTCGGGCTCCACACTCAATGCGGCTTTGAATAGGGCTCTTAAACCGTTGTTGGTTTCCAGTTTTCCGCGTCTCCACAGGTGTAGGACGCCCTTGGCATACTCGGTGGGCATAGAGTTTTCAGTCTCCAGAACCATACTTATTAGGTCTTCTACCAATTCTCCTCTAACATTTGGGTTTACTCCGCTCACGAGCTCTGCCAGCTCAAGTGCGGCTATTTTTTCTTTTGCAAACAACATTTTTACATCTACCTCCAACCTTTGCTCTGTACTTTCCCCACTTTTCATGCTTATAAAGTAAAGGTCATGTTTTAGGGTATAAAAATTCAGAAATAATGAAAAATAAGCCATTATAAAATAAAGAAGTAGAAGGATATAATAGAAAATACTAATTAAAAACGGATTAAAAGCGACCATAAAAACACAATTTTCAAAAAAATATTCCTAAAAAAACAAAAAAATACGGAAAAAACTTACAAAAACCATCACAAAAATTCCCATCTTACAAAAATATTCCTCATAACAAAAAAGAAAACTAACAATTTTTGACGCAAAACCAAATAGTCAAGACAAAAATCCCCAACTATCCACACCTGCCAAAAGGCCCGAATTATAAAAAAATGCAAATATTGGACACAAACAACCCATCTAGCTCAATCAATCCCTCTAAAACCGGAAAAAATACTGCAACAAACCCGAAAAAATGATGTGGAGCCGCCCTTCACCCGAGTTGAGCCCCTTTTTATATCGGCGGCTTTTTATCCCTCCAAGGAAAATTCTTCTCAAAAGCTCGGGAAGCCTGAAGCACACCCAATTCGTCAAACCGGTTACCCACAATCTGTAGACCCACAGGCAGACCTTCCCTAGTATAGCCACACGGAACAGAGGCCGCAGGTATATGGGTGAAGTTAAAGGGGAAGGTAAACGCTGTCCAACCCGTAGGTCCCACAGGCTTTCCCGCAATCTCATTGGGTCCCAATCCTACGTCTATTTTGAATGGGGGAACTGCATTCGTTGGAGTCAGGAGAAAATCGTACTTCTCAAAAATTCTTCTGAGCTGATCCCACAGTTCCTTGCGCCGGTACTCAATTTTACAATAGTCAGTGGCCTTTATGTGATCCGCCAGCCAGAGAAAGTCAAGGTATGGCTTATAACACACCTTCTTCCATTCTTCCATACGGTCTCCCACAGCCGCAACAATATTCGAAATCTCCATACTGACAAAATCCGCCCCCATATCTATGAGATTCAGCTTTACCTCTTCCACTAAGCAGCCCATATCCTTAAAGGAGAAGGCAGCCCTTCTCACAATCTCCTCAACCTCTGGTTCAACTATCGCGTAACCCAAATCAGGACTGAAAGCAAACTTTTTCCCCTTAATGCCTCTATCTATGTTTTCAAGGTAACTCACACCCGGCGGTGGAAGCGAGAGATAATCCCTACTGTCAGGTCCCGCCATGATGTCCAGCATTAAAGCGGCGTCTGCAACTGTCCGGGTAATGGGACCTTCCACAGCCAAAGTCTCAAAACCAGGAAGTTGAGGCCAACGCGGAATACGTCCCAGGTGGGGTTTGAAGCCGAAAACACCGCAAAAACTAGCGGGGGTCCTTAAAGAACCTCCCCAATCATTTCCCACCGCGATGGGACACAAACCAGCAGCCACCGCAGCCGCGGAACCTCCACTTGAGCCCCCACAAGTCCTAGTTTTATCCCAGGGATTTCTGGTAACTCCAAAAACAGGATTGTCCGTAATGCCAATTAACCCGAACTCGGGAAGATTAGTCTTACCCATTATTATGGCACCGGAACTCCTCAGCCTCTCCACAAGAACATAGTCCTCCTTGGGAACATAGTTCTCGTAAAGCTTTGAACCCCAAGTGGTGCGAACACCCTTAACGGGCATATTATCCTTTATGGCAACTGGAACACCATGCAGGGGGCCCAGCTTCTTGCGGCTCTTTACAGCCTTCTCTGCGGCCTCGGCCTCCTTCCGGGCACTCTCCTCTGTTAAAGTTACGAAGGCGTTAATTTCTGGGTTCACTTTCTCAATTCTTTTAAAGAAGGCGTCGACAACATCAACTGGTGATAATTCTCCATTCTTTACTGCTTTGGAAAGCTCCAAAGCGCTCATCCAAACAATTTCTCTCTCTTTAACCATGAAACACCGCCCGTTTTTTATTAATAGTTTTATATCTTAAAATTGTTTAGTGTCCTCTTATTTTGCTCGGGTCTGCTTTATCTATTTTTTTGATTGTTCCAATGAATGCTGCTGCCACTGGATTCAGCTGGTCTACCGCAACTTTATCCAGGGTGTCGCAGGGGTCAAAAAGGTACTCTGGTCCCGAGATACAGCTGTAGATGGGATATCCTGCTCTGAAGAAGGCCATGGCATCTGTGGGCACTCCCAGAGGAGTGGTTCCGGGCAATATTATGAGGCGTTCCAGATTGTATTTCTCTGCTTCCACAGCCAAATTATAGACCAGGCTGCTGGTGGCTTCTTCATTTCCTCCCTTGGTGAAAACTCCTCGGGGCTCGGGCAAGCCGGTGTCCACCCATTCCTCCTGTTCTACGTCGAAGTCTTGGGCAATATGCTCTATGCACACATCCATCACCAGTCTCCGCATTATGTCTGGATTACTCTCTATGAAGGTGCTGTCCCCTCTTGCTGGTCCCCCGAAGTGTGTTCCCGTGGATAGAAAAACTAGGGTTTTCTCTCTCTCTGATAAGGGTGTTTTGGTAAAGTGTTCGGCTAAGGCTAGAACTTCGGCTACTCCTGAGGCGTCCTCAACCGCACTGTTCCAGGGACCATCATGGTGGGAATGTACCACTATTGTATCTTTGGTTTGTCCTGGCAGCACCGCGACGATGTTGTGGGTGATAGCTGGCTCCACATCTCCAGTCAATATTAAGTTAGCCTTAAGGCTTCCTTTCGCATTCTGTAATTTTTCAACTAGCTCTGCTCCGTCTCTTCTTCCAACCCATAGTCCTGGTATCCAACCCGGTATCTGTCCCGGTAATCCTAGGCGTGTGAGGAACCAGTCTGGCATTTCTTGGTTTAGAGGTCCGAAATAGGGGATGTATATTCGGTTTTCATTGGTGGGATAGTCGGCCAAAATACCTACTATTCCCGCTGCTTTTTGTTTGCATGAGTGCCAGTAGGCTCCCCACCAGTTGGGATAAATCCAGGCTGTGGGGTGCGCAAAATTTTTGAGTGTTTCCTTTGGGTCCCAGACAAAGAAAGCCATTTTCTCCAGAAGACTTGCCTGGAGCATTGGAAAGCGTACATTCATCAAAACAATTTTTCCCTCAACATCCTTACCTTCGAAATCCTTAGCAGTGCCGTCGCCTAAGTAAACGATTTCGCCCTCTACGCCATCCTCATCTGTGAAGCCGGTGTTAGGTGTGTGAAAGCAGGGTATTTCGCTTTCGCCCACGGTGAGCTTCCAGTCCCGGGCTTCCCATTTTAGTATGCGGTAGGGCTGCTTTTCCACATCGATTAATCCAAAATCTTCAAACTTCTTCGCAATGTATTCTTCAGCCTTGGAGTCCGCCAAAGTGCCAGGTCTCCGATAGCCGAAGGAAGCTATTTTCTCTATCCAGCTCGAAATTTCCTCATTGGAAACCACGTCGGATGCAAAATTCAAAATGTTCACCTCTCTCTAACAAGTATTAGTATCCTCTCATAACAACCACAAAATAAGCTTTTGCGAAACAAACCAAACCAAACCAAACCAAATTTAGCACCAAAAAGTACAAATTCTGCCCAAAAAAAGGGGAGAAAAGAATAATGGGGAATTGTTGGAGGTATTTGAATCAACTTTTTTGTTTGCTTCTCTGCACCTTAAATTGGTGGCTTCTTGTCCTGCCAAGGCAAAACCTTTTCGAATGCCCTGGAAGCTTGAAGCACTCCCAACTCATCGAAACGGTTACCCACAATCTGGAGACCCACTGGAAGCTTATCCTTAGTGAAGCCACAGGGAACCGAGGCTGCAGGTTGACCTGTAAAGTTAAATGGGAAAGTAAAAGCAATCCAGCTCACTGGGCCCACAGGTTTTCCAGCAATCTGGGAGGGCCCCATCCCTAACTCCAAGTTAAAGGCTGGAACAGCGGTTGCAGGAGTCAAAAGGAAGTCATATTTCTCAAAAACTCTCCTAACCTTTTCCCAGAGCTCTTTTCTGCGATACTGCGTCTTAACATAGTCGGTAGCCTTAAGGGCGTCAGCCAGCCAGAGAAAGTCCAAGTATGGCTTATAACACACATTCTTCCACTCCTCCAAACGATCTCCATAGGCTGCAACTGTTTCTGCAACCACTTGATTGACCAGATCTCCCTCCATGTTTGGAAAGTCCAGCTTAACCTCCTCCACACTATGACCCGCATCAGCAAAATCGAAAGCAGCCTTCCTAGTAATCTCTAGAACTTCTGGGTCAACCACAGCATACCCAAGGTCAGGGCTGTAGGCGAACTTCTTTTTCTTGACGCTTTTCTCCAAATTTTCCAAGTAGCTCACACCGGGTGGTGGTAGCGAGAGATAATCCCTATTGTCGGGACCTGCCATAATATCCATCATTAGGGCGGCGTCAGCCACAGTTCGAGTAATAGGTCCCTCCACAGCCATTGTCTCCCAGCCTGGCAAAGCCGGCCAGCGTGGAATGCGGCCCAGGGAAGGCTTTAATCCGAAAACACCGCAAAGGCTACAGGGAACCCTTATGCTGCCCCCGCCATCATTGCCCACCGCTATGGGGCACATGCCCGTGGCCACAGCAGCTGCGGAGCCGCCGCTGGAGCCGCCTGTGGTTTTTGTTCTATCCCAAGGATTCTTGGACGCTCCAAAAAGTGGGTTGTCTGTTATGGGAATTAAGCCAAACTCTGGAAGATTAGTCTTGCCTAGTATTATTGCTCCAGCGTTTTTTAGTCGCTCCACTAAAACCATGTCTTCCTGTGGAACATGGTTCTCGTAGAGTTTGGAGCCGTAGGTGGTGCGGACACCCTTAACGGGAATGTTGTCTTTGATGGCTACTGGTACACCGTGGAGTGGTCCCAGCTTCTTGCGGCTCTTTACTGCCTTCTCTGCGGCTTCAGCCTCCTTCCGGGCACTCTCCTCGGTTAGGGTAACAAAGGCGTTAATCTCGGGATTAACCTTCTTGATGCGATTATAGAAAGCGTCTACAACTTCAACTGGTGAAATTTCTCCCTTCTTTATGGATTTGGCGAGTTGTATGGCACTCATCCATATGATTTCCTTCTTCTTAGACACGTAAACCCTCCTTTTTTAAGGGATAGTATAGGAAGAATTATTGATATAAAACTTGTGTTTATTGATGCTCCCCACGATTTTTAGAGAGGCTTTCTTGCCGTCGATTTTGTAAAGAATCAGACTGTTTAAAGTGGGGCGTTCTAAACCAATGAGCCATTTAGGGCAAACTCCTGCTGGAGCAGTTGGAAAAAACTGGCAGTATCCTCCACTCTAGACACATTGAGGAAACTGGAAAATGAAAAGGGGTCAAAGAAACAGGAGGGGATGCTTTGCCTCCTGAAGAATCCTGATGGGAGCCTAACTCTAAGCAAGAGGGTATAGTAAATTCCTAAAGAGTGGGGCGAAACTGAAAAGACTAAAAAATGTGATCAGAACGGGTTTACCAGTATGGCGTTGGGGGATAAAGGGAGTGTTTTTAGAAGTTTAGTGTTTTTATTTCCAGTATTCTGCAGAATTCCGTGATTTCTTTTGTTATGTCTCCTACAACTAGTTGGGCGTGTTGGCTTGGGTAAACCTCTAAGATTTGCGCTGGGTCGCACTCTAAGCCTATGCTTATCACGGGCCACTTCATCATGTTTTCAAAGGCTTCACTTCTCACTATTCTTCCCCTGATTATTATCATAAGGTACTCCCCTTGGGTTCTTCCAAGCCTTGCCCATGTTATTGGTTCTCCCTCTTCTGCAATGTAGTGGATTGCCGCTCCGCCCGCTTTTCCTTGGACTTGGGGTACAAGTTCTACTCCCTTGAGGTTTTCTTTAGGGTTTTGTGAACGTTTAGTGTACCAGGTGCTTGCTCCACCGCAGTTTGCGATGGTGAAAAGTCTTTTTTCCCGATCCCAGAAGAGTATGTCTCCGAAATAGACTGGTTTTCCGCCGCTTAGGAGTTTTAGTATCTGCATGGTGAGGGCTCCGTTTAGGTCTGCTTCGCAGGCGCAAGGGGTGGTTTCCTTTTTTCCCTCCGCATCGTAGGGATCATTTAGGAATGTGGGGGTGAGGCACTGGTTAACGTATTTGTCGCTGAGCTCGGGCTGACACTTAATCCCCACAAAATCTAATTCCAAGCTGGCCACTAATCGTTTCGCGGCCACGTAGCTCCTAACCTGTTTCTCCAAGGTTTCATCAGTGACCACTCCCCCATCCTTCAGGACTTTGCAGTTCTCATTAATCCATTCTAGGTACTGCTTCACAACCTGTGGGGGAACTTTTTCCGCTTCTCTTATGATTTCTACTTGGTCTATGTGTTCCACATCTACACCAAAGATTCTCTGAATCTGGCTAGGGTCAGCGGTCGCAGTGTATATTCCCATG
The DNA here is from genome assembly GCA_964510585.1 of uncultured archaeon. Classification (GTDB taxonomy): domain Archaea; phylum Asgardarchaeota; class Jordiarchaeia; order Jordiarchaeales; family Jordiarchaeaceae; genus Jordiarchaeum. Next base: position 7,114 of record CAZECW010000035.1, read on the forward strand.
GATCTTCCCCCAATTAAGCCTAGGGTTGAACCTCTTAAGCGGTTAATTGCAGTGGCGGCTCTCACAAATGCCATGGTTTCTGAGGCTACTTGGGGGCTGTTTATGGCTCCACTTATATAGAGGGTTCTGTTTTTTATTCCCACCTCATCCAGTGCTCCCTTCACTGCTGTGGGTCCGCTAAGAGCCATAGGAGCCAAAACCATTACTGGAAGAGAGTGGCTTTGGGCTTTTTTTGCCGCAGCCACACCTATGGAAGGGTAGGTCCAACTGGGAATGCACATGATGAGGGATTCTCCTTCCCTATGTACTAGTTCAGACACTGCTATTAGTGCTTCCTTCTTGGAGTTTACTCTTCCGCAGTCAATTGCCTCCGCTCCCTTCTCCTCCAACAGTTTTATGAGTTCTGTATGCAAGAATTCTTCCAGCTGTTTCATGTCCACTCCGCTTTTGAGCATTCCCTGGTAGAACTCCTCCCGGGGATCAACAATACTTAAAACACCAACACTGGGCCTATGCATAAAGTGAACTCTCCCAAACTTTAATTCGACTTTTGAGGTAGTCTTAGCATTTTTAATGGGGTTTGGATGCATTTAAGTTTGCCGAAAGTTGCCCCATCTCCCGCAGAGTAGGCTATCATTCCAGGTTTTGATGCATTTTAAGTTTGCCGAAGTGCCATCCCACTGAAGATGCTTGGTTTTTTAACTCTTGTAGAGTCGTTTAGGGGGCGAAAATATTATTTGTGTGGAGCCTTCTTTAACCTATAAATGTTTGAATTTCGGAAAAATTTTTGGATAGGTGAATTTGGTTATGGTTATTGGTAAAAAGTTTCGGTTGGGTAGGATTTTCCAGAAGGATGGAAAGTCTCTTGTTGTGGCTTTGGATCACTCCTTCACCTTTGGACCTATGCAGGGCATAGAGAAGCCCGGTGAAACAATTGAGAAGGTGATTGAGGGCGGCGCTGACGCAATAATGACCAGCTACGGTATAATAAAGGAGTTCCACGACCTCATGGTTGGAAGGGTGGGCACAATACTACGCTTGGACAGCGGTGGAAGCATCTATAATCTTTTGGACTTTAATAAGGTGACTGATTGGCACCTGATTTATAGTGTGGAGGAGGCGGTGAGGCTGGGTGTGGACGGCGTTATTGTTATGGGTTTCTTTGGTGCTCCCTGCGAAGCTGCCACCTTGGAGATTCTGGGGTATGTGGCTGAGGAGTGCCACAAGTGGGGTATGCCCCTACTTGCGGAGACCCTTCCCATGGTTGGCAATATTGTTAAGGATGCCTACGATGTGGGACATGTATCCTTTGCTGCCAGAGTCGGGCAGGAGTATGGAGCTGACTTCATAAAAACTAATTACACTGGGAGTCCAGAGTCATTCAGAAAGGTTATAGAAAACTGTTCCATACCAGTTCTCATCGCTGGAGGAGCCAAAATGGAAACCCCAAAAGACGTTTTGGGAGTGGTGAGGGGAGCAATTGACGCCGGAGGGAAGGGCGTAGTATTCGGTAGAAACATTTGGCAGTACAAAAACCCTACAGCTATGACTAGAGCCATAGCAAAAATAATACACCAAAACGCAAGTGTGGAAGAAGCATTAAAGGAACTATGAAAAGATAAAAAAAGGGTAAGAGTGAATATTACCGCATAAATTTTTGAATGTGATTGAAATGTCTGTAAAGGTTTTGGATGTTGTAGGCATTGGATTGACCTGTGTAGACTTGGTAATGAGGGTTCCCAAGTTTCCTGAGGTTGACGAGGTGGTCATATCTTTTGAGTTTGAACAGCATTTTGGTGGGGTGGCTGCCAACGCCATAGTAACATTGGCTCGTCTGGGAGCAAAGGTGGGATTTATAGGAAAAATAGGCATGGATCCCTTCGGATACAATATGGTGAAGGCGTTTGAAAAGGATGGTGTAGACACCAGCAAAATAATAAGGGACAGACGTTTCGGCTCCGCCCTAAGCTTTATTCAGGTAGGCCCTAATGGGGAGAGAAAGATTTCCCACTATCCGGGAGCCGCCCCCTTCCTCACACCCGAAGATGTGGAGCAAACAAGTGACTACATTGCCTCCTCAAAGATGATTCACATGGACGGGATTAATCCCCAATCTGCGATACGCTCAGCGGAAATAGCCAAAAAGAGGGGAGCCCAGGTTTCCTTTGACTTGAGCACCTCCCTAAGCGCGGTGGAGATTTTTGGCCTCACAAAAAAAGATGTGGAGAACTTTATTGGACTCATAGATGTTTTCATTCCCTGCAAAATTGCCGCCCAGGAATTAACTGGGGAGGAAGAACCCGAGAAGGCGGTAAGGAAACTTTTGGATATGGGTCCAAGCGTTGTGGGCATCACTCTTGGAAACAGGGGATGTATAGTGGCAACAAAGGAGGAAATTGTCAGGAAGCCCGCCTACAAGGTTGAAGTAAAGGATACCACGGGTGCGGGAGACGCTTTTCACGGAGCATTCCTCTACGGTCTACTCAAAGGGTGGACTCTGGAAAAAACAGCAGAATTTGCAAATGCTGTGGCGGCCATAAAATGCCAACACTTCGGGGCTAGAAGCGGATTACCCACAGAAAGCGAAGTGGAAAAATTCCTAAAAACTGCTCAAACCATATAGCAGGCTCCCAATTTTTTAACCCTAACATATTATCTTTATTATGCGATATGGATATTTTGAAGGTTAAGTTTTTTATTGGTGGTTTTTTGGGAACGAATTTTGAGAGAGCTAGGGTATGTATTCTTATGGCCATTAGTGATTTAGAGAGAGTTATTAGAAATTTTGAATCAGAGGATTTCGCCGCAGCTGTTTTTAGAGCTCAAACTTCTGCGGAGCGTTTATCTAAAGGTCTCATTTTTCTATTGGGTCTCCAATTCAAAAAAACTCACAAACCCACGGCAATCATCAAAAAGGTTTTAGGTGAGAGACAACTTACAGAAACTCAGAAAAAACTGGTCTCGCAGATTATTTCAAAAGCAAAAATTCTTGAGGAACAGGGAACAATACCTCGATATGGTGTCGAGACCCCTACTACGATTCTGCGTCCCGAAGAATTATATGACAAGAACAAAACTCTGGAGCTAATTCGAGTGGCCAGTGAACTTGTTGATGTTTATATTCGTCTGTTGGAGCTCCAGAACCTATTTCCAGACGTGCAGCCCGAGTTGAGGAGGGTAAAAGTTGAGCTATCCAAACTATTCCCGAATTAAGCATCCCATGTATAAAAAGTGGTTGGAGGATTATGTTTCAAACCTTCTAGAAAAGCTTGGCGAAAGAGTGGTAGCCATACTTGTGTTCGGCTCCGTTGCTGCTGGTAAGGCTCGATTCGACGAAGAACATCAAAGCGACATAGACATATTAGCCGTAATAAAGGAACTGCCAACCGACTATTTCGAAAGAATAATGTACAAAACAGAAATACAGGGTATGACCGGCTTAGGGGTGGAGTCGATATGGTACACGCCTGAAGAAATGGTAAAAGTTGCTGAGAGAAAACCTCCATACATTCTAGACGCCCTAATTCACGGAATCATAATCTACGACACCGAAAAATTCCTGGAAAACGTATCAAACAAGCTCAAAGAGGACCTCAAAAGAAAAGGAGTCATTGAAACAGAAACAGCGTGGAAATGGCCAACCCGAAAAGCCATAGAAGAAATAGAATTCTAAAAAGGTATGTGGGTTTAACTCCTGAAAACCGTTCTGGTGTTATATGCTCCCTTTCCCTGAAAGGGGGCTATTTTGGGTTCTACTCCAGGGTGGGAGGCATTTGCCAGAAAAGCCCAAATAAGCCTTCCTGCAATGTTTAGAGCCCCAATATCCATTATTCGAACACAACAGCTAAATGCATACCTAAAAAACAAACAACCCAAAAAAACCATTTTCAAGCAGAGAGAATAGAAATAAAACTTAAAATTTTAATCCTAGCTCTCAAGGACTCCCAGAAACCAAATTCTAAATATAAACCGTTAAACACTATCAATGAAGATGAAGTTACGTCTGAGGAATTTTTCGGGTGGGCGATGGGAGTATGGTATGAACCCAGTTTGATTATAGGGTTGAGCAAGTGATCATTTTCCGTATCCTTGGGGACTGTACCGCTGCAGTGCATTCTCCATATATTTTTTGCATGGTCTGTAGGTGAGACCGGAGAAGAGCAGAAGCGGAATCGCTGGTAATAGCAGTAGATAGTTAGGGAATATTTTTGCCACGAAAATAACGAAGAACAATGCGAATGATAGGTAAAATCCTATTGTTGTGGCTGCGAAGAGGGTTAGCATTTCTTTGTCTCTTTTCGTTCCTTTAAGCAGAGAGTTTATTCCGCGCTTTACATTCCCGAAGTTGTTGTACCCCGGAGTGTATTTCACAAAGCTTATAAAGGATAAGTACCAGCCTGCAATGATAAAATCAAGCGCAACGCAAATCAGGCTAACAAGAGTTAAGAGAAGTGTGAATGAGTTTATAATAGGTACAGTGTTAGGCCCGTTACTTATAGTGAGAGGGGACACAACAAGAATCTGTGGCGGAACCAAGTTCAAGAGGGGAATGACAATACTAGGACTATTCATTTGAATCAGGTATAATGCGGAAACCACAACTGGTATCGATATGAGAATCCCCAATGCAAGTAGCCGATTATGCACGACGTTAATATCCGTATTATTCCACAAATTCAACATTTATCTACCTCCTTTCAACATCCAAAATAAAAAATTAAATAAAAAGGGGTACAAGACCCCATCAACACTTTAATTACATCTCCAAATATTTGAAATCTACCACGGTGGACTACATGAGACTCACTTACCACAAGGTCAACAAGTTTTATAATCAAAGGTATAGAGTGAGAGGAAAAAGTCAACTTATGCACAAGTAGGGGTACAATCCCAATTATAATAAAAATGAGGTCTAACCCCAACAACAGGTTAACCACATACCGCGTATTCCTATTACCAAAAAGTTGAAAACTCCACCACCTTTCTCCTTGCCTAGTACGGCCGTAACAGTCTTCCAACCCGTTCTCTCCAAAATCTTACAATTTTAGTCCTCCAACCATTTTTAGGTAATTCTTTTATTCCTATTTTAAACATTTTACCACGATATTGGAAAAATTTCACCGCCTTTCAACTAAAACGGTTCTCCACAAAAAGGGGGGAGTTTATGCGGAGGGTATTCCGTCGAGAATTCCACCTAAAAAAGGGAGAACTATTAGGCAGGGGAGT
>CAZECW010000036.1:0-7444 GCA_964510585.1 uncultured archaeon
GGGTGGCGCGGTTACCCTCCTTAAATTGAAGTGTCAATGGGGGTCGCCTAAATCGGCGCCCGAAAATCCCCACGGAGGGTTTTTCCGACCACTATCCTCTAAATGGGAAACCCCTAAAATAAACATAGTCAAGTGTCAACAAGAAGTGATTCACTGTACAAATATACCGCGCATTTGAAATTTTAATAGACATTCACGAATTATAAGGGAATTGTAAAGACGCTTACGTAGCCGTAGAGGGAAATATTTTTCAATAACCACTTATTTCAAGGGCACGGAAAAGTGTAGGAAACATTTCTGGGAGGTGGAAAAATGGAACCCTGGAAGACCAAAGTTCTGGTAGTGTTTTACAGCATGTATGGCAACACCGCTAAACTGGCAAGGGCTGTAGCTGAGGGAGCCCAACAGGTAAAAGATGTGGAAGTTTCCCTAAGACAGGTAGAGGAACTCATCCCCAAAGAAATCATAGAAACAAACGAGAGAATGAAGAAAGTTAAGGAGGAGCTGGCAGATATTCCCCTAGTTACAGATAAGGATTTAGTGGAAGCAGATGGAATAGTATTCGGTTCACCCACACGCTACGGAAACATGGCTGCCCAGATGAAAAATTTCATTGATAAAACCGGCGCTCTCTGGGCACAAGGAAAACTGGTAAATAAAGTTGCGGGTGTTTTCACCAGCACCAGCACACTCCATGGGGGGCAAGAAACCACACTAATAACAATGATGATACCTCTCCTCCACCATGGTATGATAATAGTAGGTATTCCATACGCCATAGAGCCAAGGCTATTTTCCACAGAAGTGGGTGGAGGCAGCCCATACGGTGCGTCTTCCATATCTGGGCCCAACTCAGACAGAGAACCAACAAAGAACGATTTAGAAATTGCAAAAACCTTGGGAAGGAGGGTAGCAGAAATAGCTAAGAAAATGACTCAAAAATAGGTACAACTAATTGATTGCCAGAATTTGAAAAAAATTAGGAGTAAAAAAAACCTTTTTTAGTAGTTTTAGGTAACTTGCACCAAGCTTTCCTGTGGTTTGCCGTTTGCCTGTTCCTCTTTTTTACCATTTTTTCCGTTTAGGGGTTGTAGTCCCAGTCTTTGTTCAGCAGCTTGTAGGATAGCTCCCAGCATTTCGGAGTAGGACATTCCAGCGATTTTTGCCATTTTTGCAAGGTGGCCGTCCCAACACCATCCAGGGTTGGGGTTTACCTCGAGAAGTTTTGGGTTGCCGTTAGAGTCAAGCCTCCAGTCGAAGCGACAGTAGTCTCTGCATTCCAGTCTCTGGAAAAGTGTGATGCACCATTTTATGATTTTACTTTTTACGTCTTCTGGTAGATCTGCGGGTATAGATTTTATGTTCCAGTAGGGAGAATCTGGTAGCCACTTGGCTTCGTATCCACAAATTTTAGGGAGCCCCTCAGGCAGCGAAGAGTAGTCCTCCTCGGTGATGGGAAGCACTGTGTAAGATTCTGGGGGGTTACCAATTATGCCTACACTAAGATCTTTACCGGGTAGAAATTCTTCGACTAGGATGGGCCTGTTGTATCCAAATTTTTCACGTATCTCGGAAATTGCATTGATGAGTTCTTCGGGGTTGTTTACAACACATCTCTGTGTGATGCCGAAGCTTGAGTCACCAAAGTTTGGCTTCACCAGAGCTGGGAAGACGAAGGTCAAGTCGAATATGGAGTCCTCGGGTTTAACGAAGACTGCTTTGGGAACTGGGATTCCCATCTCATTAGCTATACCTCGCACAAGGGACTTGTCGTAACAATGCGCAAGACACTGGGGTCCGGAGCCGGTGTAGGGTATGCCTAGCTCCTCTAACAGAGCGGGAATATGTAACTCTTTTCTTGGGTCGTTAAAGAACCCCTCATCGCACAGGTTGAAGACGTAGTCTATCTTGCCCCTAAGTTTCATTAGATCTTGGATGAGGGTGTCGTGGTTATGCAAGTATGTGAAGTTGTAACCTTTTAGTTCTCTGAGAGCGTCCTTCATTTGGTCTATCGTGTAGAAGTCGTCGTCGTCAAATCTTGCTCCCGGTTTGAGGCGGTCTGGCTTTGAAGGGTCACCTGTTATTACTACTACTTCTCTCAGCTCCTCTTTGGGCCTTTTCTTAATGGGTGTCCACTCTTTTCTGACAACACCAGTAACTATGATACGTCTCTCCATCATACCTAGATCTTGGTTACGCTGAGAGGAGGAAGCAATTTCAGTGTGTATTGTGACATCACTTAATCCCGCCTGTTGTAGGATGTTGGTTATGCTTTCTCTAGTATATAGTCTTTCGGCGTAGAATTGGTCAGCTATCGTGCCTTTTTCTACGTTGTTGATTATTTCGCGGGTTATGAGACGTTGGCCGTCGGCGGAAATGGAGCGTTCCCTGCATACGAAGTGTTTTTTGTCTATCCACTCCCATGAGCGGGGCTGATAGTGTTTCTTCAAGTATTCTCCGTCAGCGACATCTATGAGTAGTTTGCCCCAGGGTTTAAGTACTCTGAAGGCCTCTTTGAGTACTCTAATGTCGTCCTGAACTGTTTCAAAATAGCCGAAACTGTTTCCTAGAATCATAACCACATCGAAGGTATCTGGTGCATACGGCAGTTTTCGAGCATCGCCTTCCCTGAATCGAACGTTCAAGCCTTCCTTTTTAGCTTGCGTCTTCGCCTTTTGAATTAGGTAGTGGGAGCGGTCCAACCCTTCAACATTCTTGAAACCTCTTCTCGCCAGTTCTAGAGAGTGGCGCCCTTGTCCACAGCAACAGTCCAGAATTTTATCGTCTGGTTGAAGATTCAGAATTGAAGAGAAGAGATCCACCTCTTCTCGGGTGATTTTCTGGTCGTCTACTACATCCCCATCAGTTTTTAAATAGAGGGAGTTAAAAATACGACGCCACCAATCGGGAGGAACATACTGCTCCAGATCATCGAGAGGCCCTAGAACTTTTAGTTGAGACTTACCATTTTTCCCCCGCGAGGGGGGTTTATCCCCTGCCTTTTCAGTCATGATGTTTTTACGCCTCTATTATGAGTGGCCTACACCTATTATTGTTTCTTAATTCACCTTTTTTGATTCTAAATTACACTTGTATTTTTTATACTTACGTTTTTATGATAACGTTTTAGTATATAAAAATTATCATTCATATCACCCTCATAATTTTGTTAAAACATGCCGCTTTCCGCTTTTTTGCCAAAAAAATCTATTTTAAAACTCCCTTTTGAAGGCTCAAAATTAAAAATGAAGCCCTAATATAGCCCCTTCCCCAAGAGCCAAAATAAAGGGAAAAAAAGGCGTGTACACATGTTACTCTGAATCGACGCCGTCAATATGGAACACGTGTACCATCGCCCAGAAGGCTTGCTAACTGTCTAGTTTTCCAGCTGAAAATAGGTAGCAAGACCTCACGCTGGGAAACTGGTGGCTACGAAGAGCAGAAGCAAACTCGGCTTCACATCTGCAAAAGGAGGACTGAGGAGGCTTAGGCAGGTTTACAAGACCGTATAGCGAGGTTGACTTAATATGTGGGTGGTTGTGATTGCAAAATTTGGGTCACTAAAAGCCTTTCAGAGTAAGGTGGCTGGAATTTTGGTCAGCGGGTTTATTTTTTGTGTGCAGGAATATCCAATGGTAGAAACATTTTTTTATTTTCACATGCTTCTATTCAATCATAACTGGGGATGAATGCAGATTCACACAAGGAGGAATGTGTTTTTGTGGGAAGAATTGCCTATTTGTGAAAATTGTGGCAAGTTTATAGACGACTGTGATTGTAAATGCCCCTACTGTGGCGAAGCTGCGGATTGCCACTGCTGTGTGGGAAGAGAAGCTACAACTGGCGGATGATACCCCAAAACCAAATCAAATAGAATTCTTTGGTGATGACACGAATTGTTGAGAGAAGATTTTGTATGGATGGCTGGCGGGCCTCAGGGCAGTGGTGTTGATTCGGGCACTAACATATTTGCCCGTGCTTGTTGCTATGGAGGGCTTCACGTATACGGAAAAAGAGAGTACCACTCCAACATTAAAGGGCTACACAGCTATTTCCAAGTCAGAGTTTCGCCTAAAGAAATTCAGGCTGATGTGGATCGTGTTGATTTGCTTGCTGCATTCGACGCAGAAACCGTAGTGAGACATATATGGGAAGTTTCCCCAGGCGGGGGAATAATTGTCGATGCGGAAACACTAGAAACCAAAATTGACGAAATCAAAACTTTAACCTCGAATTTCAAAGCCGATTTTCAAAAAACTCTGGAAAACAGGGGAGTTAAGGCAGAGACCCTAGACGACCTGCTAAAAGCAGCAAAAAAGGAAAATAACATTAAAGTTTATGCTATACCCTACACCGATGTTCTAAGAGAGGTTGCAGAGGAGATTCACGAGGAGAAACTAAGCCGATTGACACGAATGATAAACGTATTAACCCTTGGGGTTTCCCTAGCCCTAGTCAACTATGATAGGGAGCCAGTTGAAAGAGCCATCAAAACCATTTTCGGCGAAAAAAACAAAATTGTTCAAATGAACATTGTAGCCTTTGACAAATCTTACCAGTATGCGAGGAGAACCTTTGGGGACGATTTCGGCTACAAACTAAAAACAATCCCCACAGAGGAAAAGAGAATATTCCTGCAGGGAACACAAGCCGTAGCCCTAGGAAAACTAGTCGGAGGCTGCAGATTCCAGTCCTATTACCCAATAACCCCCGCAGCCGACGAAAGCGAATACCTAGAAGAAAACGAAATACTAGAGATAATAGGAGACAAGAACCCTGGCTCCATACTTGTAATGCAGACAGAGGATGAAATAGCAGCCATCAACATGGCCATCGGCGCGGCTTTAACTGGTGTTAGAGCCGCGACAAGCACCTCTGGACCCGGGTTCTCATTAATGGTGGAAGGCTTGGGGTGGGCGGGAAACAATGAGGTGCCAGTAGTAGTAAACTATTATCAGCGTGGTGCACCATCCACAGGTCTGCCCACCCGTCATGGGCAAGCGGATCTGAGATTTGCGATGCACGCTTCTCATGGGGAGTTTCCCAGAATAGTTTTGTGTTCTGGCGACATACAAGAGTGCTTCTATGATGCGGTTAGAGCCTTCAATTATGCTGAGCGTTACCAGATGCCTGTTATCCACCTAATAGATAAGGCCTTAGCTAACAGCAGTAAATCTTACAAAATGTTTGACCTCAACCAGATTAGGATAGAACGCGGCCAACTGCTAAGCGATAAGGATGTTGAGGGCGAGGAGTATTTGAGATTTAGATTCACGGAGTCCGGATTGTCCCCTAGAGCGCCTCTGGGGACGCCCAACATTGTTTTCTGGAATTCGGGGGATGAGCACGACCAGCTTGGCCACATAAATGAAGAGTCTACCAATAGAACCTTGATGCTGGAAAAAAGGATGAAGAAACTGGACTTGGCAGATAGGGAGATACCGGTGGAGGAAAGGGTTAACTTTTTTGGAGATGAGGAGGCTCCTCACACTATTGTGAGTTGGGGCTCACCTAAGGGTGCAGTAATTGAAGCTCTGGAGAGAATTTTGGGAGAAGGTTACGAAATGAACTTCATACAGGTGCGTATGCCTCTGCCTCTACCCAAAGATTACTTAGCTGAGAAACTGGGAAAGGCTGAGAAGAAAATTGTTGTTGAAGGTAACTATATGGCACAGTTAGCGGGAGTAATTCGGGAGCAAACCGGCATAGACATGGACTATTTCGTACTAAAGTGGAATGGCCGACCAATATCCTCAGACGAGGTTTATGATGCGCTTAAATTGATTATGGAGGAAAAGGCTCCAAGGAGGCAGGTGTTGAACCGTGGTTCTTAAAGCAGCAGATTATAAAAGCACATACTTTGCAGATTGGTGTCCGGGATGCGGAAACTTTGGAATACTTTCAGCCATGCAAATGGCGCTTGCAGAACTACAATTACCACGCCACAAGACAGCCATATTCACAGGAATAGGGTGCAGCGGTAAAATGGCCCAGTGCCTCAACATCAACGGAATCCATGTACTACACGGCAGAGCACTGCCCTACGCCATTGGAGCAAAATTAGCTAACCCTGAACTGGAAGTGATAGCAGAGGGTGGAGACGGAGACGGCCTCGGAATAGGGGTAGGCCACTTTGTGAGCGCCGGAAGAAGAAACATAGACATAACATACATTATCCATGACAATGGAGTCTACGGACTAACTAAGGGACAGGCGTCTCCCACCCTTGAACTGGGACTGCAAACCAAATCTTTGCCCAAACCCAACATAAACGCAGCCATTAACGCAATCGCCATAGCTCTGGCAGCGGGTTACACATTTATCGCCCGGGGATACGCCTACGATGTCCGCCACCTAAAAGAAATGATAAAGAGAGGAATTCAACACAGAGGACTAGCCCTAATAATTGTTCAACAACCATGCCCAACATACAATAACATCAACACAAAGGAGTGGTACGGAGGAGAAGACCGCATAGACCCCAAAACCGGAAAGCCAACTCCCAGACTGTACAAGCTTGAAGAAACTGGCTACGATGGAGTAGTCCACAGCCCAGACGAGACCTTCGAAAAGCAAATGGCTGCTCTAACCAAGGCTCGAGAGTGGGGCGACAAAATACCCATAGGTGTATTCTACCAGAACGAGTTTGAACCCACCTACCAAGACAGGATAGTCAAAAGAATACCAAACTACTTACAAAATCCACCAGCCAAACAACCAATAAGCGACTTACAAGGCAGAGCAACCACAAACATCACAGCCTTGCTAGAGAAACTCAAGGTCACAGGTTAAAACCCAAGAAAAAGGACAAAAATTCCAAAAAAGATGGAATAGAAACTTTTAGACTCCCCAAGTGTAACAGTATAGATTAGTTGCCAGCCAATCTAGACAAAAGCCCAAAAAATATCTCACTTTTTCTCCTCGTTACCCTTTAATTTCCCCCCCCCAAAAAAAAACTTGCTCCTCTTTTTGAGTTAGCTAATTTTAATTTTTATTGCATGGACTGGGCATTGCTCTTCACAAGCCATACATTGTATGCAGTCCTCTTCTCTCACTGGATCCGATTTCTTTTCAGAAACTGGATGGCTTGGTGTGTCTGCCCACTCAAAAACCGACACGGGGCAAACATCGATGCAAACCCCGTCACCTTCACAAATGTCCCAGTCAACCGCCACGTTGGTTCCATGGATGCCGAGCTTTTCTGGGGGTTCAACAGGTCCCCAAACATTGTGATTTTGGTGTTTACCCACTATTCTACGATTTTCCTGAAACTCTGAATCAATAGGCAAAATATTCCTCCTGTAAATTTGACACTCTCCGCGACTAAAGTCGGGAGATTCTTGCTTCTGGCTCATCGGGAGCCTTCGAAGCAATGGGTGTGCCATCACCCAGTTAACACGCCCTTCCCTTTAGGGGAACGGCGTCTATGTTGGCACCCTCATGG
>CAZECW010000037.1:0-14230 GCA_964510585.1 uncultured archaeon
GGTATATAAATAGTTGTTGGTAGCTGAAGGGTTTGGCTTGGGCTTTAAGGGGCTAAACAAGACGCAGCCCCCATGAGGGTGCCAACATAGACGCCGTTCCCATGAGGGAAGGGCGTGCTAACTGGGTGATGGCACACCCATTGCTTCGAAGGCTCCCAATGAGCCAGAAGCAAGAATCTCCCGACTTTAGTCGCGGAGAGTGTCAAATGTAGAAAATTACAAACCAATTTTGGTTACCGCTAATTAAAATAAATGGAGGTAAAAATTGCGGTTCTCTCGGGAAATTTTTTAGGTCTGCTTGGGTTTGAAGTGCTTTTTGAAAACTTCATATATGTCTTCAGGTTTTTCCAGTATATGTACGTCGTCCATTTTTGATAGTTTTTTTACGTGTTCCACGTCTTCTGGTCTTATTCTTAATCGTAAGTCTCTTCCGTCAGGGAGCTTTGTAGTTACGGTTCCCACCTCGTAGTCGGAGGGCATTATGTAGAGTGGAACATAGGCCTTCAAGCCCATGATGGCAGCGTTGGAAAGTAGGCTGTCAGCCAAACCCATGGCGATCTTAGCTACAGTGTTCGATGTTGCGGGAGCGATTAGTAAGAATTCAAATTTTCCCATTTGTAGTTGACCTGCAAGAAAGGGTGCATTGGCGTTAATTTCAACCCAAACCTTGTCGAAAACCTCAAGTATATCGTGGCTCAACTTATAATACTTTAAAACTTGGTCGCCTGCCTTGGAAACGTAAACCCGAATATCCACTAAGTCCTCAAATTCTTCGTTTATTCTTCTCATGACTTCGAATGTTTCCCTTAGTCGGTCTCCGCTACCCGTAATTCCCCAAGCCACCTTTTTCAGCTTCTTTTTCTCCTCCTTTTTCTCAACCATTATTCACTCCTCCAAAATCTATCTATACCTTTTTTTCTTTTGTCTCGATTTTTTCTAATAACTTGACAAATTTTTTAACGGTCTTTTCCAGGCTTCTGAATCCTTCTTCGTCTTCTTTTACCCCTTCCAGAGTGTCCTTAGACCAAAATGTGGCTCCCAGATTTGCTCCGAAGGAGCCGCCGCTAACTGGTATAATTCCATTCAGTACATAGAAAGTTATGATTTGTTGTATCGCCAGCTCCTGTCCCCCCATCCGGTCACCGCCCACTGCGATTGCCATACCCACCTTGTACTGCAGAGCGTTGCGGTCTTCCGCAAGGAGAGCTCTACACCGGTCCATTACTACTTTAATCTGGGCGCTGAGTGCACCATTGTAGACTGGGGTGGCCATTATTAATCCCTTAGCATTTTTGATGAGGGGGTAGAGTTCAAACATGTCGTCTTTAATTCTACACTCCTTATTTTTCAGGCAGTAGTCGCAGTGTTGACATGGCGCAATGTTTTTGCCCCTCACACCAAAAAACTCTGTTTCGAATCCCTTTTCTTCAAGCATCCTCAAAGCTTCTCTCAAAACATACTCCGTTGCCATTTTCCTTGGGCTTCCACAAATGCCAAGTATCATTTCCACTTCCCAAAATCCTATAATTTCCCAAGACTTATTAACATTCTCACAAAAATGCCTGCAGAAACTTTCCAAATTCATCTCAAAAAGGAGTATTTATATGGCTCCTTTTCCAATTTAGAGCCCAAAAAAGGGAAAACGGAATAACCACATCACTAGAGTGTTAGCCGCTTAAAAAATTTGAATGGGTAAATCCTCAAACTGTCAAATTAATAATTTGCCGATGGTAGAGAAGAAAGCAGTCCAAGAAAATATTTTAGATTCGCGGTATCCTACATGTAACTCTAAGGGTTCTAAAGGGGGAATCTTTTTAGCCCAAAAATCTTGGATGTGGAACTAAACGAATTCTAGGTGTCAGGGAGATCTGAGCTCTGTGTTTGCTCCCTTGTTTGTTGTACCAATATTTCAGTTATTATGGATCCTGTGCGTATGGTTCGCACTTTATAAAGTATGATTCCTTTAAAGAATCCTATTGTGTGTGCTACTGCTTCAAAAAACTTTATGGTAAATAGGCCCAGTGTGTAGGCCAGGTTTCTCATCAGTTCCCTCCTTTTTTGAGCCAGAACTTTCCAGTAAACCATTGCTTGTTGTTTCACCAGTTGGGGATGCTTGCTGACATAGTGGTAGAAGCTCCTAGCATATTGGTATTCTCTCCTAATTGTTTTGAGGATGTTAAAGTTTTTTTCCACGTGCTTCAAGTGGGAGTCTACTCTTTTGATGGTGACGCCCTGTTCTCTGGCTCTCTGGGCTATGTCCCAGTCTTCTCCAGCCTCCAGCTGAGGGTCAAAGCCTCCAAGTTTCCAGTAAACACTTCTCCTAAAGAATCTGGGAACCTCCACCAGCTTCTCTCCTACGAAGAGGTTTCTCTCAAAACATTTACACTTGGCCCAGAATCCCTGTCCATCTGCAACTTCGGGAATAATTACAGCCTCGGCGCCCCTCAAAGCTTCACTCACACATTTTTCTATAGCATCGAAGCTAAGCTGCATATCTGCATCTATTGAGAGAATAAACTCACCACGCGAATTTTTAGCTCCAATATTTCTAGCCTCAGACCTTCCAGCTCGCACCCTAATTACCCTGGCTCCAAACTCTCTCGCTATGTCCACTGTTCTGTCCCTAGAATAGTCATCAACGACAATAACCTCTATGTAGGGGTAAGTTTGGTTCCTTATTGACTCAAGACATAAAGCAATATATTTTTCTGCATTCCTTGTGGGAATAGTTACCGAAACAAGTCCTCCCAAACCCAACACCAATCCCTACCCTAACCGAAAATGCTCCTTCCTTAAAGGTGTTGGAAAGCTTAAAGCACCAATTGAAATTTAGATCCCCAAAAAAATATTTTTTTCGGTAATAACCTGCCAGAATTTTTCATACAAGGAGGATTGGAGGAAAAAGATAGGAGCATAGATTGAGCAAGGTCCACTTAATAATAACTCGCTTTAATCGTAAGTTATCCCTTTTTCTTGAGGCTTCTGAAAAGGTTAGGTGTCTGAGCCTTCCTTTTTTAATCTCACGCTTTTTAATATTTATGTTAAAAATTTACTATCCATTCTAAGATATGTTTATTAAAGGTTTAATCAATAAAAATTGATTAACATTTTTGGAGGTGCATTGTCTGTCCGAAACCTTTTGGAAGAGAGAGGATGGTAAAACAAAGTGGGAGGAGGATGAGGCTGCCTACATTGTGAGGCATACAACTTGGGCTGAATTTGTTGTGATTGCAGGTTCTTCTTCGATGGTTCCCAAGGGGGTTCTTCCCCCCGCCTTTATGATGTGGCTGACTTGGAAGAAGAATAACATAATTTTCCCCTACTTCGCTTCTCCCGACTACGATGTAAACCTGAAATATTGTATGGAACACGACATTGCAGTTGAGATTAGATGTCCGTATGGAGGAGGCGTATCGTGGGTAGATGTAGGGGCACCCGCAAGTACCATGGCCTTTAATCGGGAACATCCCAAGTGTCCACCAACCCTTGAGGAATTCTACAGGAAGATTTTCTCAGGCGCAGCCAAAGAAATAGGGGAAGTATACGGTCTTAAAACCAGGTACAAACCCCTCAATGATGTGGAGGTCATGTGTGACGACGGGAAATGGAGGAAAATTAGCATTGCCAGCGGGATAAGTAGTCAGAGTTTCATGGGATGCGGCTACGTCATCCAATTAACCCCTGTTCCATGGGACATAGTAGACCAAATCATTACGCCTCCCCCCGAAAAGTTTGCGGATAAGGAGACAAAAACGCTTCGAGACAGATCCATAAATCTGAATGAACTGGTGGGGAGAGAAATCACTTTAAAGGAGTTCCAAGGGGTGATGAGGGACGCATTGTCCAAAGCTTTCGGAGTTACACCAGTCCCTACGGTTGTGGAGTGGGAGAAGATTCCCGCATATAACATGGCTAAAGGCTTGCTCTCCTCTGAAAACTTCTTCTACAACAGGGCTGAGAGGGTAAAGTTTGCCGACACCCCCATAACAAAAGGAGTGGGTAAAGGAGAGGCTAGAATAAAAATTCCCCAAGGGCCATTCGTAAGGGTCGTAGTGCTTGTAAAAGAAAATAAACTGTATAACATTCTGGTAACGGGCACCCTCCACGCGGCTCCCATGATACCCTTCTCCCCCATAGATGTAATGGAAAAAGAGCTCAAAGACACACCCATAGACAAAAAAATAATTCTAGAAAAGGTAAAGAAGATATACGCCACCCCGGGATATGAAGTTCCAAACATCACACCGGAACAATTCACAGACCTAATAATGAGAGCAGTAGAAATAGCAAAAGAGTCCACCCAATAGATCACCCCTCCCACTTTTTTATATAAATAAGAGTGCCAAAAAGGCGGCCTAGTAATGGGATTAAACAATTAAAGGCACAAGTATAGCACACTGGTTTAGCACGCTATTTCCCTTTTTGAGCATGCCCTACCCTTTTTTTTCCTCCTTAGAGAGGAGCCTCTCTTAAAATCTTCTTCGGGGAGCCCTAGAAACTGATTCGGTTTATGCTCGCTTGGCGGAGGCACAAAAGTTTTTACGCTCAAACACAATTTAAATATTATCCGTTTGTTATAGAAGCGTTTTGAGCGGAGCTTAATGCGCCAATTATCTTTTTAGAAATTTTTGGCGGAGGAAAATGTTTTGTCCCAAAAAAAGCTTAGGAACCCTAACTATTCCAGTATCCGTAAATCTCTGGAGAGCATTGTTGGGAAAAATTTTGTTTCCGACCGTTCGGAGGAACGCTACTACTATTCCAGCGATCCCAGTGCTGAGGAGCCCTGCACTCCGGATTTTGTGGTAATGCCGGGCTCTGTTGAGGAGATTCAGGAAATAGTGAGGCTCGCCAATCGGGAAAAGATTCCTCTGACTCCCCGTGTAGGCGGTATGACTCTGTCCGGCCTAGCCATACCTTATGGCGGTGGTATACTGCTGGATTTGAAGAGGATGGATAGAATAATTGAAGTGAACGAGGACTCCATGTATGCGGTGGTGGAGTGTGGCGTGACAACGGGGCAACTCAAAACCTATCTGGAGGAGAACCATCCCCATCTCTGGTTCTGTCAGCCTCACGCTCCACAATCTGTTGGGGTAATATCTAATGCGATCATATACGGTGCTGGACAGGTATCTCTAGGCTATGGTGTCAGCTCAGATATGATTAATGGTTTGGAGGTTGTTCTGCCCACAGGAGAAATTCTAAGAACCGGCTCCTGTGCGTTGGGTAAGTCCTGGCTCACCAAGTACTGCCTCCCCGATTTTACGGGACTGTTTCTGGGCTGGTTCGGCGCCACAGGCATAATTACCAAGGCTTCCGTGCAGCTCTGGCCAAAACCCAGCATTCGCGACACTATGTTTTATAAGGTGGATACTGTGGAGGACACTGTGGATATACTTTTGAAGCTGACTAAGAGTGAGGTTTGTGATGATATTTACATTAACAGTTGGACTGGAACCAGCACTAAAAGGTTCTACATGTCCCAGAAACCTGAAGGCACCCCAGAGATTACTATGGACATCATTCTTAGCGGAAAGAACCAAGAACAAGTCGACTTAAAGAAGAGGATGATTGGAGAAATTATGGAGGAAGCCATGAGGAAGGGAGTTAAAGTTGAGGAGTTTGAACCTCCCTTAATGCTAAAAATCGCCATGTTGATGGTTCCCCAGCCCTTGCCTTTTATGGATTTGATGCTCGGTGGCGGCGCCGAATACTTGGGATGCTACATTCCCACGGAAGCCATGGGTGAAGCCTACAAGAGGGGAATAGAAATAGCGAAAAAGTATGGTTTCCAATACCTACACGTGGTTAGGCCCTTCAGGACTGGACACTGCACCGGGATAATGTACGCCTTCCCCTTCGATAAAAGGAATCCCGAAGTGGTCGAAAAACTGCTAAAGGTTCTGGTGGAAATATGCGATATGGCCATAAATCTGGGGGGCGTTCCTTGGAAGCCCTCACCCACAGTTCAGAAAATCGTTTTAAAACACGCAGATTCCCAGTACGTGCAACTCATGAAAAAAATCAAAACCATGCTTGACCCGAACGGTATAATGGCTCCCGGACAATGGGCTCTTTAGGAGTTGATGGATATGGTTTTAGAAAAATATAAAGATATACTTCACCGCTGCTACAAGTGCCAGTACTGCAGAACCACAGGCCCTAACCTTTTCTACAACGGGTGTCCCTCCTACACCAAATTTCGGTTTGAAACCTTCACGGGCGGCGGAAGGATGTGGACTGCCAGAGGCGTTTACGAGGAGGAGTTTGGCTTTGACGACGATATTGTAGATATACTTTTTGCCTGCCAAACCTGTGGAAACTGCTCCACCCAATGTATATATCCCATAAAGGACAGCATTTTGAGAATAATTGAAGCCACCAGAGCCGAAGCAGTAAAAGCGGGAATAAAACTTCCCGGCCGCCAGAAAGACTTCGGAGTACATATGGGAAAGGAACACAATCCTTACCTTGAACCCCACAGCAAAAGATTGGACTGGCTACCAAAAGGCATAATTCTACCCGAAAAATCAGAAATGGTTTACTTTGTAGGCTGCACTTCTGCTTATCGGCAGAAGGTTCTGGCACAGGACACCGTTGCTGTCTTTGATAGTTTAGGCTTGGACTTCACCATAATGAGAGATGAGTGGTGTTGCACCTCACCCCTGCTAAGAACTGGACAGTGGGAAACAGACTATGTCTCGGCTTCAAAGATTGCTCAACACAATATTGAAGAAGCCAAAAAAGTGGGCGCCTGTAAAATTGTTACCACCTGTTCCGGATGTTTCAGAACTTGGAAAAAGGACTACCTAGAGGAATACGACTGGCTTCTTAATTCCAAACACGACTTTGAAGTATTACACACTACCCAGCTGCTGGAGAACATGATAAAAAACGGCGAAATAGAGTTAAAAAACGAGGTGAAAATGAAGGTCACCTACCATGACCCCTGCCATCTGGGAAGACACATGTGGGTATACGACTCCCCACGCAACATACTTAAAGCAATACCTGGCATAGAACTGGTGGAAATGCCCCGCACTAGGGAAAATGCTTGGTGCTGCGGTTCCGGAGGAGGAGTCAAATCCGGCTACGGTGAATGGTCAGTTGAAACCGCCTATGAACGAGTGAAGGAAGCAGAAAAACTTGGTGTTGAAGCCATCGTATCCGCTTGTCCCTTCTGCTGGCGTAATCTAGACGACGCAATAAAACAGCACAACTCAAAACTCCAAATGTACGACGTGATACAGCTAGTCAGAAAATCAATGGGCATATAAAAACCAAAAATTTCAATCTCTCCTCCCCCTTTTTTGAATGGCACTCTTAAAAATTGAGTCTTTCTTAGTGTCATTTTTGGTTTGGGTTTTTGGCGTGAAAAATGTATGTGGAGAAGCCTAATTTGCCTAAAAAAACGCTAACAAGGCAGAATCATAAGGGCATTTTGAAATCTCTGGAGAGGATTGTTGGGAAAAATTTTGTTTCCGACCGTTCGGAGGAACGCTACTACTATTCAGGTGACCCCAGTACTGAGGAATCACGCAGTCCAGGATTTGTGGTGTTGCCTGGAAATGTGGAGGAGATTCGGGAAATACTGTTGTTGGCCAATAGGGAGGGAGTTCCCATAACTCCTCGGGTTGGCGGTATGACTCTGTCTGGACTGGCGATACCGTGTGAGGGGGGCATAGTGCTGGACTTAAAAAGAATGGATAAAATTGTGGAATTAAATAAAAGTTCCATGTACGTGGTGGTGGAGTGTGGAGTAACAGTGGGCCAGCTTAAGACCTATCTTGAGGAGAACTGCTCCAATCTCTGGTTTAGTATGCCCCACGCTCCTCCCTCCGTGGGCGTTATTCCCAACGCGTTAATACACGGTTTGGGCCAATTGTCGCTTAGTTATGGTGCAAACTCAGACTTTGTTAATGGTTTGGAGGTGGTTCTTCCCACAGGAGAAATTCTAAGAACCGGCTCCTGCGCGTTGGGTAAGTCCTGGCTCACCAAATACTGCCTCCCCGATTTTACGGGACTCTTTCTGGGCTGGTTCGGCGCCACAGGCATAATCACCAAGGCTTCTGTGCAGCTCTGGCCGAAGCCCAATTTTAGGGACGCTCTGTTCTACAAAATCTATAATGTAAATGACATTCCTGAAATCTTCTTGAAGATGACTAGGAGTGAAGTGTGTGAAGACATTTGTATGTTTAGTTGGACAGGAACCAGCGGCAGAGAAAGGTTCCCCCTGCCCGAAAAACCCTCGGATGTTTCAGAAATCACCATGGACATTGTTTTAAACGGCAAATCCCTAGAAGAAATAGAATATAAGAAGCGGACTGTGAAAAGCATCGCAGAGAACCTGTTAAACAACGGTATCCAGATTGAGGAATACGCCCGCTCCCCACAGGCAAAAAAGGAGGTTTTAATGGTTCCACGAACCTTCCCCTTTATGGACTTATTGCAGGGTGGAGGAGCCGAGTACCTAGGATGCTACATACCTTCACCCTTGATTGACACTGCCTATAAGAGGGGGGTTGAAATAGCTAAAAGACACGGATTTCAATATTTGCACTTTCTGAGGCCTATGCGCTCAGGACACGCTATTTGCATTTTGTTCATATTTCCCTTTGACAAAAGAGACCCCAATCAAGTCAAAAAACTAGTAAACGTCTTGAAGGAACTCTCTCAGGACTGTATTAATCTTGGGGGTGTGCTTTGGAAGCCTTCCCCTACACTTCAAAATATTGTTCTGAAAAATGCTGATTCAGAATACCTCAAACTTATGAAAAAAATAAAAAAATTATTGGATCCCCGAGGGATAATGGCTCCCGGGCAATGGATGCTCTATTAGGGGTGAACTCACACTCTAAGACTCACTACTCCCTTTTTGGCATTTACATAAAAGAAGGGGGAATTTTTTTATTCGAAAACTTTGCCTGCTCCCCCAACGGTGAGCTTCTCACCCAAGCTTAGACGTACCAAGTTGCTTAGTATGTAGGGTTCCAAGTTCTGTGCTTTGGCTCTGCTTCTGAGACCGAGAACACACATAGGGCAGAGAAAAACCATTGCTTCAGCTCCATGCTCCTTGGCGTCCATCAGGTTCTTGTTCCGCCACTCTTCCAATTCCTCTTTGGACACCGTGGACATTGCTCCCTGCGCCCCACCGCAGCACAAGGCATACATCCTGTCATATTTCCTATTCACCCTTTCAACTCCTATGAGTTTAAAGAGTTCGTCAAGCATTTTGTCTTTGGCAAAGGTGTATCTTGAGGCGCAAGGCTGCTGGTACGCTATTTTCATGTTAAGCTTTTTTACTTCGTTCTTGTGAGCTTTGACGTAGTCCCTCAGATACTCTATTATGTGTATTGGTTTGAATGGTAGTTTTATTCCAAATTCGTGAACCTTGTTGCCTAAGAGGGCGTAGCAGTCGTCGTGGTAGCATATGACCTCTTTGGCTCCCACCTCCTTCACTACCTTGGACAAGTTGTCGACAAACTTTTGGGCGTTTTGTTTAACCATGCTGGGCTTACCGACGTGAATCCAGCCGATGTAGCAGAAGTAGTCTCCACCCTTAGTAATGGTTAACCCATCGAAAAGCCGGCCTTCAATAACTCCTGGGAGAAGGTCTACCGTACAGAGGTTCAAAACTGGTTTACCCTTTTCACCCTTCTTAACTTCGGAGGGCAGTTGGGAGGCCATACTCATCATACTCACTGCTCTCTCTGTTGCTGGAAAAGTCCCAGTTTCTTCCTGCCTTTGATTAATTAAGTCGAAGGGATTGGCTCCCTCAGGACAGTACATGTTGCAGGCACAGCAGGTTATGCACTCCGAGGTTACTGGTGTGGGTTCTCCCTTAATTAACTTTTTAAATTCCTCCTTAGCTTTTTCCTCGGGGTAGGCTAAATAGGCGCACTTCATGAGGCACTCTCCACAGAGGGTGCACTTTTCTTCATAAAACATCATATTTCCTCCAATTAATTCTGCTAAATATCCTCTTCTAATCATATATTTTTTACTGCTCCACTAAAGTTTTGTAGTGGCGGAGTTGGAAAACAAAAATGATAAAAACTAACAGTGAGACTGGTATTTTTATAGGTATAAGGCTTATTCTGAATCGTATTTTAGGGCTGACTTCAGCGTTTCTATGTAGTTTATTCTTCTAATAGCGTCCTTTAGTGGGCCGTCAAAAAACTTTCGGGCTTCATCGAGACCTTTTCCGCCAAACCAAGTTTTGGACTTAATATTGGGGTCTAGTTTAGCTATTAGAATGTGCTCTCTTTCCAGGGGGGCTTCACCTATTTTTTCTCCAAAGGGTGAGAAAACGGCGCTTCGTCCGGGTAGTCTTCCAACCTTGGGGTGATAAGCAATTGGGTTAATCTGAACAATGAAGTAGCAGTTTTCTATGGCTCTCACCCATGCAAACTCGTGAAACAACTGGAGTGAGAGTTCGTTGGCCAGGGTTGGGTGGAAAACGATTTCCGCACCCTTAAACTTTAGTGTTCTGGGGATTTCGCTCAGTAAAATGTCTCCACAAATTATGGCTCCTATCCTTCCAAATTCACTCTCTACGACGGGATATTTTCCTTCCAATTCATAGTATCCAGGGTAATACCAAGCTCTACTAAAATCCACAACTTCACCCCGAGGAGAAACAATTATCCCCGCATTGTAAATTTTATCACCTTTTCGGGCCGGAATAGTGCCGCCCACCAGCCATACTCTCAACTCTCTCGCTTTCTCCCTAATTTTCTGGTATGTAGGGCCATCCAAGGACTCAACAACTTCCACCGGCCTTTTGTTCTCAAGCCAAGAACCCACATTGAAAAACTCGGGAAGAGCAACAATCTCCGCTCCCCTACTCACCGCCCTCTCCACCATATCTAAAGCGTGGGAAACATTCTCATCTACATCACACTTAGTAAAGGCGTCATTCAACCTCATCTGAATAGCAGCAACAGTAACTTCATTCACAGAAATCAACCCCATAAGCGTAATACCAACTTCAACACTAGATATAAATTTTTACAAAAAATGCTCCGTCAAACAATCTTCACTTTTGGAAAATATAAGTTGAATTCTGAAAATTTTTCAAATTAACTTTGTAAAGTTGCAAAAAATTAACCAAAACCCATAAAAAACTACACCCGCTTACGCGTTTTAGACAAGATATGAAAGAAGTTTTACAAAACCTTGGTGAGAAAGCCCCCGACTTTAGTCGTGGGGATGAATCGCCAGAAAGTTTATTTGAAAGTAGGGTATGTAAATAGTTGTTGGTAGCTGAAGGGTTTGGCTTGGGCTTAAGAGGCTAAACAAGACGCAGCCCCCATGAGGGTGCCAACATAGACGCCGTTCCCTTGAGGGAAGGGCGTGTTAACTGGGTGATGGCACACCCATTGCTTCGAAGGCTCCCGATGAGCCAGAAGCAAGAATCCCCGCGACTTTAGTCGCGGAGAGTGTCAACATTCATAATGGCAGTTTAAAATTAAAAATTTGACGTAAATGGCAACACTTGAAAAACTTATTTCCCCAGCCTTCAATCGCCGGAAAATTATGAGGCATCCCACCGCGAATTTTTCGATTTTTGAACAATTATTTTGTTAGTTAAATTATATTTATTATCCAGTCTACTACGGCGTCCATGGCCTTTTTGTTGTTCCTGATTTGGTGATTTACATTTTTGCAGATTAACAGTTTTTTGGGCTCCTTAGCATGCTGATATAGCTCGTAGGCGTTTTGAACTGGAATTATTTCGTCTTGGTCTCCGTGAACTATGAGAACCGGCCTGGGTGAAATACTTCCAGCCCAATTAAGAGGTTTCAAATTTTTTAGATCCACAAGTAATTCTTTTACTGTTTTCTCGACATTAGTTATCCTCAACATGCCGAATTCTTTTGCATATTTTATTCCTTCCACTATTAGGGGAATTTTTTCAAGGTCTGAGGGACTAGAACAACTAGCGAAGGCTCTAACTCTGGGATCATTGGCTACAACAGACCAAGAAACGAATGCTCCAGCGCTGAAACTCACGAGCCCCAATCTTTTCGGGTCTATTCTTGGCAGAGAGGCAAGATAGGATATGGCGTCGTAAACATTGCGTGACCAGCCGGAAAAACTGAATTCGCCTTCGCTGCCACTGGTGCCCTGAAAGTTGAAAATTAGTGCAGCGCATCCCCTTCCACAAAACTCCTTGGCTAATGAGGGGTACCCCTTCTCCTCAACTGGTTTATTCTCTCGGGGTAATCCGTGGCAGATGCATACTGCAGGCACCGGTTTGGCATCTTCGGGAAAAAAGATTGTTCCTCCCAGGCACACCCCATTGCTGAGAATAGCAACCTTTCTACTCTCAATCATATTAACACCAAGCTTCGAACATTTGATGATAGAATAATTTATAATTTTCCAATTCATAAACTATACATAGTATTATAATTAGGGAGTATAAAGTCTTATTCGATAGGAGAGGGTAAAAATTACAACCTTGCATGTGGAGGAAGCCCCCTTCGCAAGAGTTTTCGCATATAGGGTGATTTTCATCTTTTTCCTCAGTTTTATAGTGTTCGGAATTCTCGCATATGGACTGGGCCAGTTCTCAATTCAGCAATTATTCAGCACATCGATGAGCGCTGTCCAATTATTAGCCCTAGCATATCTGGGAGTAGCGTCTTTCCTAATCTATTTGGGAATTGTTTACTACAAGTTTAGATATGTGGTTAGGAGAGACAGATTACAGATTAAATTCTTCCCCTTCACAATTTCTATCCGCTACGACACAGTGTACGAAATTGATTTAGTCCCACATGAAAACTTGGAGCATTCTCCCAAGTTTGGACTTATGATTCTGGGAAATTCCCTTATTGCCGTTGCAGGCAAAAAACCCGTTCTGTACATAAAAAGAATGGAGGGCATAATCACAGACTTTTATATTTCCTCAGAATACCCGGAACAGTTGATTTCCAGAATTAAATTCAACATGAAGAAGTACTTCGCCCCCAGAAAAACTTGAACAGACACCCCAAAAATTTTCCAGCCCTTTTACGATTCAGGGTTTTGCGAAGCCTCTTTTGAGCTCCAATCTTTGTAGAATGTTTTTCGCCGTTTCTTTTACGTCCTCGTCGGGATCCTCAGTGAAACCAGATAATTTCTGAATCAGATAATTTGTTTTTACTCCCCGATGGGCATAGGCTCCAAGTGCGAAAACAGCGTTGGCGCGCACATGAGGATCAGGGTCATTTAGTAAGTTGAGTAGCGGCTTTAAGATTCTCTCGTCAACCTGTTTTTCTTCGGCGTTTTCCCCAATTACGAATGCAATTCCTTCACGAATTTGGGGATCCTTGTGACTTAAAAGTTCAATGAATCTTTCCAAGACTTGTTCCTTCATCTGCGCCCCGTCCCAGATGTTTTCCGCCAAGGCAATAGAGAGTCCGACCTTAACATTGGAGTCCCGCGTTTCCAATATTTTTTCCATAAGTTCTGAATCGTTTTTTTCCAAAATTTCTTTTACAGCATAGATTCCAAGGGTCCAGCCCGCGTTGGCTCGGAGTTCCTTATCATCATCGGTGAGAAATCTGAGAAGCGTTTTTATGATTCCCCTACTATAAAAACCCAGCTTAGCATACTCACCCAGAGCAGTGGTGGCGCGACAGCGCACCTTACTACTCCAATCCCTTAATAGTTTTATTAGTGGTTTCAGAGCAGACTCATCAAAAATTCCGCGAGAGGCATACTCCCCCACAGCAAAAGCCGAGTTCATCCGAACCTCCCTATCCTCATCCTGCAACATGGGTATAAGTAACTTTAAAGCCCTTCTATCAAGTTGACCTTGCAACGCGTATCTCCCAATGTTAAAAGCCGCACGGCTCCGCAACAATCTGTCCGAATCTGCCAATAGCCGAATCTGCTTTTCCAAGTCTTGCCCCTTCAATTTGCAGTACCCTCATTTTGTTGCTTACTATTTTTTACGTGTATCCTGCTGACTAACTTTAACCCCTATAAATATTACTGCAATTCCAGTTATTTCTGTAGCAGCCGGAATTAAACGTACCAATAGTGGCGGCAAAAAAAAGTTCTTCACAAAATCCAAAGGAATTGGGATGGGATAGATAAGTTGACACTCTCCGCGACTAAAGTCGGGAGATTCTTGCTTCTGGCTCATCGGGAGCCTTCGAAGCAATGGGTGTGCCATCACCCAGTTAACACGCCCTTCCCTCAAAGGGAACGGCGTCTATGTTGGCACCCTCATGGG
>CAZECW010000038.1:0-32155 GCA_964510585.1 uncultured archaeon
TTCAGATTCTTTTCATCGGCGGTTAATGTTTTTATCTTAACTGTTCTAAAATTTTATACCGGTAGGACTTACGCGGTTAGTCGGGTGTTTGTTTGGGTCTTGTGGTGGATTTGACTTTTTAGCCTAATTTTTCTATTTTAATCTTTTTTTGTCATTTTTGGGAAATGGGAACAAAAAACCACATGTTCAAAATGCACTCCTGTTTGCGGGGCCTGTTTTTGTGGCTGCTTTGGGGAAAACATTTTGCAACATTTTTAATCACATTTTGTAAAAATTTGGTTCAGA
The DNA here is from genome assembly GCA_964510585.1 of uncultured archaeon. Lineage (GTDB taxonomy): Archaea > Asgardarchaeota > Jordiarchaeia > Jordiarchaeales > Jordiarchaeaceae > Jordiarchaeum. Next base: position 286 of record CAZECW010000038.1, read on the forward strand.
AAAGTTTTTTTGTGGGGGGGACTCGGGCAGGGCACAACAAAACAGACCAGCAATGCCGGGGTGTTTTTTAAGCATGTGGAAAAATTCTGGTTTTTACCGATTCAGCGTTAAAAAATGAGAGTTCAACATTACCCACAGGTGCAATCCGCTCATAAGGCAACTTTCAACTGCGTAACTCCTAACTGGTTTTAAGAAATTCAGAGCAGAGATTTACAATATCTCTTACCCTGTGATAAACGTTTTCTGCATATTCTCTTCCGAAAGCCTCTCTGGCTGGTATTCCTTCTATTTCGTAGCCATAGAGCGCGGGTCCCCTAACTCTAGCTAGTTCTGCTGAGAGTTCTACGATATCTTGAAGTTTTTCTTTCAGATAGTTTGGTAGTCGGTTTCCAACTTGTACAAAGACGCCGCTTACGTCATGTTCCTTTGGGTACTCAACTGTTAGGTATCTTAGGACAGCTTTTATCGCTAGTTCGAGGGCTTCCTGTGATCTTCTTACAAAACCTTGGTGAGAAAGCCCCCGACTTCAAGTCGTGGGGATGAATCGCCAAAAAAGCTTATTTGAAAGTAGGGTATGTAAATAGTTGTTGGTAGCTGAAGGGTTTGGCTTGGGCTCAAGGAGGCTAAACAAGACGCAGCCCCCATGAGGGTGCCAACATAGACGCCGTTCCCTTTGAGGGAAGGGCGTGCTAACTGGGTGATGGCACACCCATTGCTTCCTAAGGCTCCCGATGAGCCAGAAGCAAGAATCTCCCGACTTTAGTCGCGGAGAGTGTCAAAACTCCTGCGTAGTCCTTTTCTGATGAGGCTAGTTCTGCTTCCCTTAGGCATCTTTGTGCTCTGAAAATATGGTCGGAAGCCATTTTTGTATTTTTCAAATCTCAACTACCTTGAGGGTTTAGCGTCTGGTTTGAGAATCCAGTAGTGGCCCCTTTCAGTTTTGATTTTTTTAGCCCCCAATTGTTTCAGCTTTTCGGACAGTTTTTCTAGGATGCCCTTAAGGAAGTTATCTCTATCGTAAAGGATCACTCCGTCGTCTATTATATCAAGAAGGATGGGGGATGTGTTTCCACTTCTTGAGGTGTGAAGAATATGTCTGAAATTAAACAGTTTCTTCCAAGTTTTCTAAGTACCTGGTAAGATTCAGTTTCTCTAAGCTTGATGTGAATCCAGTTCGTTTCCCTGAATCTTAATCCCACATCTCGTGGAAGATCCTCAGCAACGACTAAAACATCTATATCACTTCTAGGCGTAGCCTCCCCCCGAGCGACTGAGCCGAATAGACACACTGACCTCAACCGGTTCCCAAAGTGTGAAAGAATGTATGAAACATAATCTTTCAAAAGTCCAAGGTACTCCACAGAAATCCTACCATCAAACATCAAAACACTTCCACATTACAATTTGGAATAAAATAATTATAAACATTTAGAGAAAAGCCGGAAAAAAGACAACCCACAAGAAATGCGATTGCCCCACTATCCAACAAATCAAATTGACAATGTTAATTTTATTTCCTAACCATTCTTCTGCACCCCTTTTTACCTTGGGAAAATGGCTCCGCTGTTTTTGGTAATTCTGGGAAGAGAACAAACCTAATAATATTCGTCAAGTGTTAAATAAATCATCAATATGTGGCACCAAAGGTAATCAAAAATGAAGACAAATAAAATAGCCAAAAATTAGGTACAAATACTCTCAGATTGGCAATTAATCAGTAAAAAGACTATGATAGGGCCAGTAACTTTTTTGGCGAAAAGTTTTATATTGGGAACGAATCTCCTTAGATTCAAAGAATTCTAGGGGAGAATAAGAATTGGTCAAAATAGATGAAATTAAGAAGGTTGCCGTGTTGGGCGCTGGAGTTATGGGTCACGGAATAGCAGAACTCGCAGCCCTTGCCGGCTTTGAGACTTACCTTAGAGACATAAACCAGGAGCTTGTTGACAAAGGAATGGGCATGATCAAAAAAAGCCTAGAAAAATTCGCTGAGAAAAAGAGAATCACCCAAGAGATGATGGATCAGAGTTTGAAGAGGCTGCATGGCGTTGTGGATTTTGATGAGGCTGTTAAGGGTGCAGACTTTGTAATTGAAGCCATTCCAGAAGTCATGGATCTTAAGAAAAAGACTTTTAAAGAACTTGACGAGAAGACTCCAAAACACGCCATCCTTGCAACCAATACCAGCACGCTTCCCATATCGGAAATCGCTAGTGCAACTAATCGACCTGAGAAAGTTATAGGAATGCACTTCTTCAATCCTCCGCCACTTATGCCACTGGTGGAAATAATTCGGGGAGACAAGACCGATGACGAAACAACCCAGACCACAGTTGAAATGGCAAAGAAAATGGGCAAAATGGTTGTTGTCTGCAGAAAGGATGTTCCAGGATTCATAGTAAACAGGCTCCTAGGACCACTGCTGGCAGAAGCTGCAAGAACAGTGGAGCGGGGAGAAGCCACAGTGGAGGAAATCGACTCCGCCCTAGCCTACAAGGTTGGGTTACCAATGGGTGTCTTCCTAGTGGCGGACTATAGCGGCATAGACACAATAGTTAAGGCTTCGGAGGAAACAAAGAAGAGAGACCCCATGGCTCCTGGACCCCAGAAACTCTTCGTAGAAAAAGCCAGTAAAGGAGAGTATGGATGGAAGGCTGGGAAGGGATTCTACGACTGGAGTAAGGGCCGCCCATCAATACCGGCTGGTGTAGGAGAAAAGTTTGACCCCGTACCACTCTTCGCCCCCGTAGTTAACGCCGCAGCGTGGCTTATTAGAAATGACGTTGCAGACCCCCAGGACATAGATATGGGAGTCAAGTTGGGACTAGGTTATCCCAAGGGTCTCTGCGAGTTGGCTGACGAGTGGGGAATCGATCGCATAGTCAACATTCTAAAAGAGAAGGAAGCCAAGTATGGAGACTACTACAAGGTTGACCCCCTACTGACCGAGATGGTAAATAAAGGACATACTGGCGTTAAGGCTGGAAAAGGCTTCTACGACTATGCAGGTGCAGGATACACATACAAGGCAACAATCTTTAAGAGAGAGCCTCCACTGGCGTGGCTAATCTTTAACAGGCCGCAGAGGTTAAACGCCATAAATGCTGACCTCACAGCAGATTTAGACCACTGCTTAACCGAACTGTGGGACGATGAAGAAGTAAGGGTTCTGATAATTACTGGTGCTGGTGATAGGGCCTTTTGTGCAGGGGCGGACATTACGGGATTTAAGGGTGGAACACCAAACCTGGGTTTTGAGGCCACTCGAAGGCTGCAAATGGTCACCACCCGCATGGAGAAGTTTCCAAAACCCATAATAGCGGCTCTCAACGGTTTTGCTTTAGGCGGCGGACTGGAAATTGCTATGGCTTGCGACTTCAGACTTGCAAAGGAAGGAACATTTGTGGGGCAACCCGAAATACTCTTGGGAATAATACCCGGAGCAGGTGGAACCCAGAGGCTTTCCAAATATGTGGGCTTAGGCAGAGCAAAAGAAATGGTTATGCTGGGAGACCGGGTAAGCGTGGAAGAGGCTCAGAAAATGGGCCTAATTAACAAAGTATTTCCCGCAGACAAGTTTGAGGAAGAAGTCAAAAACTTTGCAAACAGACTCGCCGCAGGTCCACCAATCGCCTTGAAGATGGCCAAGTACGCCATAAACTACGGAACAGAGGTGCCTCTGGACATTGGACTACTGGTAGAGTCAGGGGTCTTCGGCGTTCTCTTCGGAACAGAAGACATGGTAGAAGGCACCACCGCGTTCCTAGAAAAAAGATTTCCCAAATTCAAAGGAAAGTAAAAACCTCACCCCTTCCCTCCTCTTTTTTATCAACTTTAATTTTTTATTTGTTTAAATCATTGCTTCGCTTATGTAGATCCGTTCAATTCCTCCTCCAAGAGGAGCGTTCAATAGACCTCCTTTATCCATCTGGAGCCCAAAAAAAATGGATGAGTCGGACTAATCTACATCGCTACTGACATTGATTTCTATCTTGCTGGCTTCTGTAAAAAGTTTTTTAAGAGATTTCTAAGAGAAGTATTGTTTAAGTATTGTCATTTAACTATTCAGGTTTTCTTAAATATGGTGTTTTTGAGGCGGTTTTGTGTCAAGAGAGGAGCTTAAAAAGCTGATTTTGAAGAAGGGAGTTATTACTGGTAAACCCATAATTCTTTCAAGTACCCGTATGAGCACCTATTACTTCAACTTGAGGCCCATAGCTTTGGACCCTGTGGGCTGCAAAATGATTGCTGACGTTATGATTCCCAAAATTAAACAGTATGAGGCTGACTGTGTGGGTGGCACCGAGGATAGTTCACTTCCCATTATTTCAATAATTTGTGCTCTGGGTGGGATTCCCGGTTTCTATGTGCGGAAGCAAACTCAAAAGTATGGTTTAAGAGAGCTAATTGAGGGCAACCTAGGGAATGTTGCAGTCTTGGTGGACGATGTAGCCACAAGTGGGGAGTCACTCCTCCACGTGGCTAAAACTGTAAGGGAAGCTGGGTGCAAGGTGGAACACAGCATAACCATTGTTGACTTGTTAGAGGGAGCCAAAGAGAGGCTGGCGTCGCATGGCATTAAACACGAATCCATTTTTGACCGGGACGACTTCAAACTCTAAAGCCGCAATTTTTAACATCAAACCACATTTTTGCCGCTACCCTTTCTAATTATTTTGGAGGTTTTTTGGTGAGGTCTTATCTTGATGAGGTTGACTTTGAAACCATAAAGCAGCGCTTCGACGCCTTTTGGGATAGGGAAATTCTGGATAGGCCCATGATTTATATAACTGCTCCTAAAGACCCTCCCAATCTTTGGGATTTTCCGGTTCCCAAAAGTGTGGAGGAAAAGTGGACAAACATAGATTATGTTCTGTACAAGGTGGAGTTGGGCTTCGAAAACACCATCTATATGGGTGACGCAATCCCCTACTATATGCCTAATATTGGTCCGGATTCTTTTACTGCTTTTCTGGGTGGGAGACTGGTATTTAGGGATGAGGGAACCTCTTGGGCGGAACCCTTTCTTGAGGATTTGTCAAGCTATGATCCTGTTCTGAGGGAGGATAATTATTGGTGGAATTTTATGTGTCAACTAATTGATGTGGTTTGTGAGGTTGCGGAGGGCAATTTTTTGGTGGGAATACCTGATCTTCACTATGGTGGCGATTCTCTGGTTGCCACATTTGGTGCTCAGAGGATAATGAAAAGCCTTTTTAGGGAGCCTGAGGAGGTGCGTAGGCTAGTGGAAAAATTGGCGGACATATGTCTCACTATTTTCAACCATTACTATGATAGAATTTCGAGGGTGCAGAAGGGTTCCATCACTTGGATTCCAGCATATTCTAGGGGGAAGTATTTTGCTTTGCAGGATGATTTTTCGGGTCTGGTTTCCCCAAAAATGTTCCAAGAATTTTTCCTCAAACAGCAGGAAAAAATTTCCAAGCAGCTTGACAACTCCATTTTCCACCTAGACGGGCCCATGGCTCTTGGAAACTTGGGCTTCCTTCTGGAGATAGAATCGCTTGATGGTATCCAATGGGTTCCCGGTGTGGGTAAGCCCATGTCGGATTGGCTCCATGTATGTAGACGTATTCAAGACGCTGGGAAATGCCTTCAAATTGACTGTGAACCCCACGAGGTGGAATTCCTACTATCCAAACTTAAACACGAAGGCCTTCTCCTCTGCACCTACTGCACATCAAGAAAAGAAGCCCAAGACGTTCTAAAAATTGTGGAACGGTACTCTAGGTAGCCATCAGTTTAGCCGTCGATTCACCTCTTCACCTTTTTCATCTCTTTCAGAATTATTTCTGAACAGTTAATTGCGCTCTCCGCTGCTAGTTCTGTTCCTATTCCCCAGCCCCCAGCGTCCCCGCCCACAAGGTACAATCCCTTTATAGGAAGCGCTGATTTGGGTCTGTTAACTCCCGACTGGTCGGCATTTTGCGCGATTCCCACCACTGTAGCTTCCTTTCCACCCAATAGTTCAATGTCTTTGGGGGTGGTAATGTCCCGCCACAATAAATTCTTTGAGAGTCCCGGAAACATTCTTTCCAGGTTTTCCATGGCATTATTGATCCATTTCTCCCTGTTTTTGTCAAAGCTTTCCCGAGGCACAGCGGTTCCCGCTATAATTAGCTGTTTACCCTTGGGTGCCAGGTTGGGATCGTAGTTTGAAGGCACTATAACCATCAAGTCCACCTCATCTGGAACCTTGCCCTCCACTATTGCTCTAAACTTTTCTTCTGGATCCTCGAAAGTCATGGAGTTAACTATCTTGTAATGGGTTACTGGCTCCCTCAACGCCAGTTTGACTGTGAAGGCACTCATAGAATATCTGAGTCCATCCACATACTCCAAATAATCCTTCTCAAAATGTTTTCTGCCAACCAGATTGTTCACGGTTTCCCTTATTCCCGCATTACTAACCACTAATCCAGAGGAAACAAATTCACCGTTATCCAGCTCCACACCCTGCACCCGGCCATTCTCAACCACAATCTTTTGGGCTGAAATCCCGGTTCTCACTTCCCCTCCAAATTTGGTTATGCCCTGAACATATGCCCTTGGGATGGATATGCACCCCCCTTTGGGATAGCCTGTGCTCATATCTTTTGCCAGGGAAGACATGCACCTCACAAATTCTCCAGCCGAAGCTTCATGGTAGGGAACCACAAAGTACATGGTGCAAATGCCGTTAAAGAATGAGTGAACCAAAATGTTATCTGTATACTGGGATAACCAAGATTTCAAACTAACACCATCAAGTTTATGGGTGTCCTCAATCCGCATCAACTCACCCAGCAGCCTAATGAGCTCCCGATAGTCCGATTCTGGAACCAGCTTCTCAAGCTCTCTGGGAAACTTCCAAAACTTGCCCCCATAAAACTGCGCCGGACCCGGATTTCGAGCCAAAACCCATTCCACAGCATCCTCCATATGCATCATTCTCAGAACAGCGCCCAGAGGACCCTTACCCGACCTTCCAAAGGTGTGAACACCCACATCCACCTTGAAACCTTCCCTTTCATAACTTGTGCAGCGCCCACCAACAACCCCATTCTTCTCCACCAGAAGAGTTTTCAAACCATTAAAGGCCAAAATACCTCCAATAGCTGTGCCCCCAATGCCGCCACCAACAACCACCACATCATAACCAGACATCTCAAAAAACACCCCTAAAAAGCCCAAAAATTGCTCCATTTAAACTAAACCTATATTCCCCAACCAATTAAGTTTAACGCACCAAAAATCTTTCCCACTAAAAAATGAGCAGTGCTCCCTCCTAATTCCCTCCAAATTTACCACTTTCTTTTTATACTTCAACCAATCCAGAATCCATTCAAATCATCCAAAAAAGAATTAGAGAGGTGTTTCTATGCCTTATAAAAACATTATTTATGAGAAGGATGGACATGTTGTAACTATTACTCTTAACCGTCCAGAAGTCCATAATGCTCTTAATTGGGAAACGGCCCAGGAGCTCCACAAGGCCTGGCAAACATTTAGAGACGATGATGACGCCTATGTAGCCATAATGACTGGGGCAGGAGACAAGGCCTTCTGCAGCGGCTGGGACTTAAGAGACGCAGCTTTCCAAACCGGTGTACTTGAGGAACTCAAAGACTTTGACAAGTACCGAGTTCACCTATATAATTCACCCGGACCCTGCGGCTACACTCGCCGTTTAGATATTTTCAAGCCCACTATAGGAGCCATTAATGGCTACTGTTTCGCCGCTGGCTTTGAAACCGCCCTCACCCTCGACATCCGCATAGCCTCTGAGAATGCCGAGTTCGGCATGCTTGAGCGAAGGTGGAACATTGTTTTTGCCGACGGAGGAGCAGTAAGGCTTCCCCTAATAGTTGGGTTCGCAAAGGCTCTGGAGCTGGCCATCACGGGACGCCGTTTTGGGGCTCAGGAGGCTCTAAGTATGGGATTGGTTTCAGAGGTGGTGCCTCAAAACCGGCTTATGGATAGGGCTCGTGAACTCGCTGAGTCCATCTGTGAACTTCCCCAGGGGGCAATTCGCTCAGACAAGGAGGCCATAATAAGAGGAATAGGGCGTCCCCTAGAGGAGGCTCTGCGCATCGAGGCAGAAATGGCAATGTCTATGCTTATGAGAAGTGACTCCTTCAGCGAGGGAGCAAGGGCCTTCTTAGAGAAACGTAAGCCAGAATGGAAAAAACACGGACTATAAAAAGTAATAATCTTGAGGAAAACCCAAACTATGATATGTGAAGAAGTTGACTCACAAAAAGAATGTGAGGTTTATTATTGTTTTATTTCGTTTTGTTAGATTCTCTTTTAATGGAGGTGTATTTGTGGAAACATTCCCTTGGTGGACTGAAAGTCAGAAAAAACTCGCAGAAGAAGTGGAAGAGTTTGTTGAGGAAAATGCTCCAAGGGCAGCCGAGGCTCTCTGGACATTCGAGAACCCCGAAGATATCGTTAAAAAGGTGGCCGAGAAGGGCTGGTTTGGAACCCTAATTCCTGAAGAGTATGGAGGAATGGGAAGCGAAGTGGGAGTTACCGGAGCATGCATCGTAGTCGAAGGACTCGCCCGTCTAGGTCCACTCACTGCAACCTATAGCACTACGTGTTTTGGGGGAACCCATCAATTGGTACGCTTAGGAACCCCGGAGCAAAAAGAAAAGTGGCTTCCCAAAATTGCTCGTGGGGAACAGTTAAACGCACTCTGCCTTACGGAACCATTCGTGGGCTCCGATGCTGCTGGCGTCACCACCAGAGCTACACGTGTTAGGGGGGTATATAATTAATGGCAAGAAAAGATTCATAAGTACTAGCGGAATCGCCGATGCCTATTTTGTGTATGTTAAAACTAGCGACAATCCCAGTGACAAAGCAGCATACAGACACCTTACGGGCCTCTATGTTCAGAAGGGTATGCCCGGCTTCACAGTGGAGAGAATAAATGCTCTAGGAGTCTTTGATGGGGTTCGCAATGGGGTACTAAACTTCAACAATGTCTTTGTGCCAGAAGATAATGTGGTGGGAGGGGAAGGTATGGGGTGGATGTGTATGATTAGCGGCCTCAATCTGGAGAGAGTCCTCATAGCAGTGAGTGTAGTTTCTGGCATCAGGGAAGCCTTGAGATACTCCTACTACATGAGTCAGAGAAGAGTCCAGTTCGGCAAGCGCACCATTGAGTTTGAAAGTAACCAGTACCGAGTAGCGGATATGATAATTGGTTACAAAACTTCCCGACTGCTAACCTACTATGCGGCTTCCCTTCTTGACAAGGGGTTGGAGCCCCTAATTGAGGCTAACAGCGCCAAGATTTACGCAACAGAAACTGCGAGGAAAGTTGCTGAAGACGCATTGCAGGTTATGGGTGGAGATGGCTTCACAAAATATTATCCTGTGGAGTCACTGCTGAGAGATGCCAAAATACTTGAGGTGGGAGGAGGCACAAACGACGTGTTAAGGCGTCTAATAGCAAACCAGGGCTGGAACATAATGAGGGATATGTTGAAGCCGCCTAGGCGCCGCGTAAGCAAAAAATTCGGAATCTCTCTCCCCTATTTCAGGAACCCACCTGAACTTGAATTACCCACAAAGTGTGGAGCCTCTGACTCAGAGGCCGTTGAGAAGGGTGTACTCTTGGCACTTGCAGAAGATTACCTTGTAAATCCCGGATTGCATATGACTAGGGAGGAACTAATGGAGGACACAGGTTTAGACGAGGAGCGCCTAGACGAGGCCCTATTATCACTTGAGGAAAAGCAGCTTGTGGACATTTATCGCGACAAGAAGGGAGTTCTCAGACTAATAAAGGCAACCTACGCCGGACTGGATAAGGCAAGGCCTATCAACTACTATAGATGGTATCCGGAATGGGTTCGAAAAGACGAAATATTCTAGCAAAAAATTCAATATTTTTTGTGACAAAACAATTTTATACCTAAAAAATTCAATATTGAAGAAAATGTAACTAGGTTAAGGTTGGTTAGCTATGATTAAAACTAAACTTATGGAAATGTTGGGAATTAAATATCCCATAATACAGGCTGGAATGGGTCCCTATTCAACTACCAGACTCGCCGCTGCAGTGGCCAACGCCGGAGGACTGGGAATAATAAGCGGCGTTGGTATGGGAGTTTGCAAGCTTTTGGGCGGCCAAAAATTCATGGATTATGATCCGAAAAAGAGTCCAGCTCAAAATATGAGGGAAGCCATCCACTACGTTAAAGAAGCAACCCAAAAATCTGGAGGCATATTTGGAGTAAACGTTCCAGTTGCGGTGGAATTTCGAGAAATAAGCGACGAACTAATCCAAACTGCAATCGAGGAGAGAGAAAAAGATCCGGATCTAGTCAGAAGGATGAAGGTCATAATTACATCTGCGGGAAACCCGGAACGCCACGCCGAAATGATAAAGGAGTCAGGGGTTTTGCGCTTCCACGTCTGTCCTTCCCCCTACCATGCAAAGAAGGCAGAGAAGGCTGGTGCGGACTTGGTAATCGCCAGTGGTCATGAGGGCGGGGGTCACGTGGCCCACGAGCCGGTTCACAGCATGGTTTTGATTCCCGAAGTGGTGAAGACGGTGAGTGTACCAGTTGTGGCTGCAGGTGGCTTCTGTGATGGAGCGGGGCTGGTTGCGGCGCTGGCTCTGGGGGCGGTTGGTATACAGATGGGCACGCGTTTCATAGCCACCAAGGAGAGTGACTTCCTCGACTACTACAAAGATTACACTAGGAATCTTGGCGATGTCCGAAAGACTATTGTTGCCAGGGGAGTTTTTGGCAGAATAAGATACCTGAAAACCGACGCAACTGTTGAACTTTATGAGATGGAGAGGAGGGGCTGCCCAGATGCTGAGGTTGCCGACTTTGAGATGAAGGCCATCCAAGCGATACATTTCGGTGATCCCAAGAAGGCCGCGTTTTTCGGCGGTGAGGTTGCAGGGAGATTTTCAGACCTACCCACAGTAAAAGAACTTATGGATAGGATAGTTAGGGAAGCAGAAGAAATCATAAGGGATAAGCTTCCAAAAGTTGTCGCATAACTATCATATTCCTCTTTTCTATTTTGGTGTTTAAGGGAGGCATTCTATGAAGGATTTGAAAACAATTAAGATTCAGAAAGAGGATGGTTTGGGAATAATAACTCTTAACCGGCCTGAAAAGAGAAACGCCATTAACTTTGAAATGTTTAGTGAGATTGGAGAAGCGGCCGGCATAGTGTCTGACGATGATGAGATAAAAGCTGTCATTATAACTGGTGCAGGGCCCTCCTTCTCTGCGGGAATAGATTTCAATTCTTTTGGGCGGTTCGGAGGCATATCCTCCCGGGAATTCAGGAACCTTGGAAGAAAGATTCAGATAGGCTGGACTAGAATTGAAAACATTGAGAAACCAGTCATAGCTGCCATTAATGGTTCAGCAATCGGAGGCGGCTTGGAACTCGCCCTCTGCTGCGACATCCGGATAGCAGCGGACAATGCCCGCATGGGTATCCCAGAGGTTTGCATAGGCATCGTACCTGATCTGGGAGGAGCTCAGAGGCTTCCCAGAATAATTGGGTTGGGAAGAGCTAAGGAACTCATATTCACGGGCAGAATCATAGATGCCCAGGAAGCTGAGAGAATAGGGCTGGTAAACAGGGTGGTTCCCACAGAAAAACTCATGGACTCAGCCAAAGAGTTAGCGAGAGAAATCATGGATAACGGTTTAATCGCGGTTGGCCTTGCCAAAAAAATCGCCAACAAGTCCCTAGAAGTCGATATGGAAACCATACTAGAATACTCCATACTAGCTCAAGACATATGCATAAGAAACGAAAACATGGCAGAACTGTTCACCCGCTACATGCAAAAGAAGAGCAAGAAAAAATAAAACAAAACCCCAGATCCATAAATGGAAAAAAATAATTTTCAGTGTGCTTGCTTTGCATCCCTTTTTGAGATAGCAGATTTTCACTGAAAAAAGTTTCAGGGGTCAACTAGGAATAAGCTTTATGTAAGACATCTTCTGGCAAAATGAGAAAAAAAATAGGGGAGAACAAAAACTAGGCATAAGAGCTACTTACGAATTTAGAGCGCTTTTTCTTGAGGTATTTGTGAAAAAGATCCAAAGATAAAAACAGTAAAGGGAGGGTGTTTGCTCCCTTCAAAGATTTATATGAGTTTGAAGTATTGGATATCCATTATGTCTCCTACGGTTTTGTCCCTCCATACTGCCTGTACCTTTGCACCCACTTTAACCTGTTTTTTGACATTCTCAAGATCTGATATGTCTACTTCCCCTATGTAGTGGTGGAAGGAGCTGTCAGCGCCATCCAGTTTTATACGCGCTATTATGTAGGGGGGATTCGCGGGTTGGTTAATATAGGGATATGTGACCAGAGTCCAAGATTCAATGGTGCCCTTGTCACTGACTTGAACCCAATCCGGAATATCCACAAAACACGTGCTACAGAATTTCCTACCTGGAACAAGCACCTTACCGCATTTGGGACATTTGCTTCCCATTATCTTCTTGTTCTTCATACCCTGAAAAAACTTTAAACCCGCTTCCCCAATCGACCAACGGTAGGGAAGTTGAATCGCACCATACTTCACACTTTTAATTCCTTCCTCGGCCATTTCATCAATCCTCCAACTTTTTTAAGGTGTTCTACTCAAAATCATCACACTAATGAGATGGTTAGCTCCTCCAAGACCATTACTGAAAGCTGTCTCAGCGTCGGGAATCTGGTGAGCCCCAGCTTTGCCAGTGACCTGAAGGGCAGCCTCCACCACCCTAACCATGGCTGTGGCACCGATGGGATTAGTGCTCAACACGCCTCCCGAAGGGTCGCAGGGCAACTCACCACTCCTGGACACAATGCCTTCCTCGACAAGTTTGTATGCTTCACCCGGTTTGCAGAAGCCAAAACACTCGTAATGCATCATTTCCTGGAAAGTGAAGGGATTATACACTTCTGCCACATCCAGCTGCTTAAGGGGATTAGTGATACCCGCCATTTTGTAGGCCCGCCTAGCCACCTCTATGGTTCCCGGATTTTCCACACTATCATTATCACTAGACCAGTACTCGTTGCCACAATAAGCAACACCCTTAACCCAAGCAGGAGTATCAGTAATTTTCCTGGCCCGCTCCTCAGAAGCATATATGATCGCGCAGGCACCATCCGATTGTGGACACACATCCAACAATCTAATGGGGTAACAGATTATCCTGGAATTCAGAACATCATCAACCTTAATCTTTATCTTAATATGTGCATAGGGATTGTCAAAAGCGTCCAAATGATTCCTCACCGAAACCTCAGCCGCAGCCAAACGAATCTTTTCCTCAGGAACATCGTACCTGTGCAGGTACTCGTTACTCTGCTGGGCAAAAACTCCCGGAGCGCCAGGCACAAAAGGCCTGCTAAAGTGAGCATCACCCACAGTATTCATCGTTCCCTGAGCTTCACCCTCATACTGCTTCTCCGCCCCCACAGCTAAAACCACATCAAACATACCTGAAGCTACATGGTAATAACCAGACTGAGCCACAGACATGCCCGTAGTTCCACAGGTAGCCACCCGCATATTAGGCTTCAACACAGCACCGGCTGCATCGTCACCCCAATAGAGGTGGGGAGCATTAACTCCCTCCATCGGTGCAGGCATAGAACCGGATACCACAGCTTCTATTTCCTCAATTGTTAAATTTGCGTCGTCTAGCGCCCTTTTCACGGCTTCATGTACCAATTCTGGGAAACTTACCTCTCTTCTTTTTCCGTGGACTGTCTGACCCACGCCCACTACAGCTACTTTTCTAACCATCCAGCTTCTCCTCTCTACCTGCCCAAGATTGCCACCATGTGGAGCTGTCCAGCAAGTCCATGTACACTGTGCACCAGTGCGGTCTCCGCGTCTGGAACCTGTCTCTCACCCGCCTTGCCCCAGAGCTGTAGAGCAGCCTCAGCAGCCCTTATGGCACCACGGGCACAGAAGGGATTCGTAGAGAGAACTCCACCTGAGGGATTCACAGGCAACTCGCCATCCATACTGGTTACTCCATCCTTGATGAGTTTTGCACCCTCACCCCTGGAGCAGAAGCCTAATGCCTCATACCAGAGCAACTCTTGGAAAGCGTAGGGCTCACAAATCTCGGCTACATCAATTTCTTTGAGTGGATTTTTGATTCCCGCCATTTCGTAGGCCTTTTGGCTGGCCATTTTTAATGCCCGGTTTTCCAGTATATCTCGGTCTCCCATAAAGTAGGGCTCAGCCCTCCAGTTTATTCCCTTTATCCAGATGGGGTCGTCGGTGAACTTTTTGGCCGCCTTTTCACTGGCAAGGATTAGGGCGCAGGCACCGTCCGAAGCTGGGCAACACATAAGCTCCCTTAGGGGATAAGCCATAACCGGGGAATGCATTACGTCCTCTACTGTCGCTCTCATTTTTCGGTGCGCGTGGGGGTTAAACAAAGCATTTCTAAGATTTTTGACGGCTACCTCGGCTCCCACCTCTTCGCTGACCTTATACCGGCTCATGTACTGGTTAGCTTGAAGGGCAGCCGCCGAGATTTCTTCCAGACCTATGGGTCTCTGGTAGAAGGGATCATTATAGATGTTTGTTAACGTGGCTATGGGTGGGGCCTCGCTGCACTTAGTAATCCCTATGACCAGACAGGTGTCAAAGTGTCCGGATCTGACTCTCATGTACCCGTAGGCTAAAGCCAGTCCGGAGTCCTCCTCAGCTTTGGTGCTGTCTTTAAGATAGCCAGCCGCGGCGTCGAAGTGGAACACGTTTGAGCAACCCATACCTTGCCAGTAGTCCGAGGACGAGGCCACAACTGTATCGAGTTCTTCTCGGGTTAAGCCAACCTTGTCCATTACGGTTTTAGTTACTTCGAAGGCAAGTCCCCTTACCGAATCCATTAAGTTTTCTCCACATTTTTGAGCTACACCAACAATTGCCACCTTTTCAGACATAAAACCACCCTTAAACATTGTTTACTTTATGGGTTTGAAGTACTCGATGTCGGTTATTGCTCCCACCCTTTTCTCGGCCCACACTGCCTTGACCCGCATCCCTATTTTTACCTGGTCCTTTACCTTCTCGGGGTCGGAGAAGTCGATACCCATTACGTAGTGGTTGAACCCGGTGTCTGCGCCGTCAAGATCGATGACCGCTACGATGTAGGGAGGGTTTCTGGGCTGTCCAACAAAAGAGTAATTTACGAAGGCGTAGGTTCTTATGGTGCCTTCGTCCTTAACCTCTACCCAGTCGAATAGTTCTACGAAGTCTCGGGGGCAAAATTTTCGTCCCGGAACCAGAACCCTACCGCACTTGTGGCATTTTGTTCCCAGAATCTTTTTCTCTTTGAGTCCTTGGAAGAAGCGCAGTCCAGAGGGTCCGATGGTCCATTTGTAGGGCAGAGTAATTTCTGCTTCCCTAACAGTTTTAACCTCTTCTTGACTCAAACTTTTTTCCTCCAAACCTTTTAGACGATTCTAAAAACCTACCTTTTCACTAACAGGGTAAATCATGACTTTTCCCAAACAATTTTTCTAATTATCGCTGGGATGACTGCTTTTGGTGTAGGTTACTCTTTTTTCCACTTCTTTGTTTAAATGTCTATATAAATTTTGTTTAAAGACTTCGAAAAACCGGCGGTGATGATAAATGAAAGAATGTGGGGGGATGTTTGGATTTTTTGTTGGTTTTTTCGCTTAACTACCTATAATTTTGCCATAATTTGGAAAAGAATTCTTATAATACCTCCTTTCTTTAAAACCGCTAAAAAAGAAATTTTCTAAAATGTGGATGCCGCCTTGCGTCTTGGAGAGTTATCGAAACTTTAATATTTTTTAACCTTAAACTTTTTGATAAACAATTCTTGTAGATGCTGAGTTTGACCAATATGTGGTTCCGCTATGCCAATTCCAAGCTCTTAGTGGTTTACTTTGCCAGTTTTGTAGGCCCTGTTTCGGGCAACACCGTTCTGACCCTGATACCAACATTGAAGAGCACTTTTCATACAGATGTGGGTACTGTTCTGCTTGCCATAACGGCTTTGATGGTTCCCTTCGCCTTCTTCCAGCTTTTTTCAGGCACCATATCCGATGTTTACGGCAGAAGAAAAGTTTTAGCGGCAGGTTTCCTAATATATGGTGCCGGCTTGACGCTCATCGGTTTCAGTCCCAACTTTAACATTTGGGTGTTTCTGGGAGCAAGGTTCATTTGTGGAATAGGCTACGCATTCATCGGTCCGGTTTTGCCTGCCTGCATCGGCGACCTCACAAAAATCGAGTACCGGGGGAAAGTTATGGGAATCTACTCTTCAATGGTCACCTTTGGTACGGCTGTAGGTCCTCTGTTGGCTGGTTTCCTCGCTGATGTTTGGTGGTATATTTATTTTATGCTTGCCGGTATGGCCTTTCTATCCCTGTTTTTGGTTTGGTTTTTCCTAGGAACTGTTAATGTGCCCAAAAATGTTAGTATTCCTGTTATGAGCCAAGTTTTTCTGGATTTGAGAGAGGTTTTCTCCCACAAAAACGTATTAGTACTTTCTCTGGCCGGATTCTTCGGCTATTTGGGCTTGGCTGGTGTATCCTCTTTTCTATCCGACACTTTGTCACTGCCTCCCTTCTATTTGGATGCTGTATCTATTGGGGTGATTCTCTCCGCTTGGGGTGCTGTGGTGATTTTCTTCGCTCCACTATCCGGATATCTGATGGACAGGTGGGGTAGGGGAAACGTGGCCTATTTGGGGATTGCTGTGAGCTTATGTGCGTTGCTTTTGCTATTCTTCTCTCAAGATTTTTGGTGGTTTATGCTCTCCACAGCCCTGTTTGGTATCGGAGGCAACCTGTTTTGGCTACCCCTAGGAACTTTGTCTGTGGAGCTAGTGCCCCAAATGAGGGGAGCTACGGCCTCTGTTTATAACAGCCTCGGCATGTTTGGCTATGCTCTTGCACCCTACCTGCTCACCCCAGTTTACAATGATTATGGTACAAGTATGATTTCCGGCTTCCAAATCATTATCTTAATAGCGATGTTCACATTATTGTCAATGATTTTCTTTATCCGATACCTTGGAAGGCAGGAGCTTCCCGAAATACAAATAAAAAAACCAAAACCTACATTAATCCACTAAATGGAGGAAGTCATCTTTTAAGATATAGAAATATTAATATCGCTGTCTTTGTGTCTTTTTCTGAAGAGCATTTAGGAAAGGTTGTGTAGTGAATGTCCGGTGTCTGGTCTCGATATGCCAACGCTAAGCTTTTGGTTCTCTACTTTGCAGGTTTTGTAGGCCCCCTATCTGCAAACACGGTTCTGGCTCTGGTTCCCACACTGAAAAGCACTTTTAATACGGATGTGGGTACTGTTCTGCTTGCCATAACGGCTTTGATGGTTCCCTTCGCCTTCTTCCAGCTTTTTTCAGGCACCCTATCCGATGTTTACGGCAGAAGAAAAGTTTTGGTAGTTGGCTTCCTAATTTACGGGATAGGTTTGACTATAATTGGGTTCAGCCCAAGGTTTAGTATCTGGGTGTTTATAGGGGCTAGATTCCTCTGTGGAATAGGCTACGCATTTATTGGTCCTGTTTTGCCTGCTTGCATCGGTGACCTCACAAAAATCGAGTACCGGGGCAAAGTTATGGGGATCTACTCCTCGGTGCTCACCATGGGAATAGCGGTGGGTCCCTTATTTGCTGGCTTTTTTGCTAAAGAGTGGTGGTACATTTACTTTATGATTGCGGGAATGGCCTTTCTCTCCATGATTCTAATATGGCTCGTTTTTGGAACAATTAATACCCCCAGGAATATTACTATGCCTATTTTCAGCCAAGTTTTCACTGATCTGAAAGAGGTGTGCTCTGTTAGAAGTGTGATGGCGCTAAGCGCCGCGGGTTTTCTGGGTTACGTGGGCTTTATTGGTGTGCAATCGTTTTTATCTGATACCCTATCTCTGCCACCATTCTACCTAGACTCTGTGTCTATTGGTATGATTCTCTCCGTTGGGGGTGCTGTGGTCATCTTCTTCGCTCCACTATGCGGATACCTCACAGACCGGTTGGGAAGAGAGAGGGTAGCCTATTTAGGCATCGCTTTGAGCATACTTTCACTTTTTCTACTATTTCTCTCCAGAGAATTTGCTGGTTTTATGGTTTCAATGGCGCTTAACGGTATTGGGAGCAACCTGTTATGGTTGCCGCTTAACGCCCTTTCCGTGGAGCTCATACCAAAACAGAGGGGAGCTACCTCCTCAATTTACAACAGCCTTAGGTTCTCCGGCTATGCTCTTGCACCCTACCTGCTAACCCCAGTATACGAAGATTGGGGCACCAGCACGGTATCGGGCTTTCAAATCATAATCCTAATGGCAATAATAATAGTACTAATGATAGTTCCCCTCATCCGATACGTAGGTAAGCAAGAGCTACCCGAAATGTGTCTGGAAAAATTAGAAAAAACCACGCCCAAAAATTAATAACACAACCTAACTACTCCAGACAACAAATCCCACTACGCAAATTCACGCAACCTTGCTTAAGTTTGCATAAACCTTATTATGGAAACTGTTTCCCTAATTGACAATTTTACCCAAGCAGCTATGTTTAAGGAGCAGATTCACTTGCAGACAGATGGAAAAGACCAAAACATTTACCAGGCCATAAATTGTGCTTTGCATCCCCGTTCAATAGCTGTAATTGGAGCCTCACCCGACCACCTTAAGATAGGAACCTGGATACTGAGAAACATTTATCTTTTGGGCTACGAGGGTAAGCTTTTCCCCATAAATCCCCGCTACAGTGGAGAGATATGCGGGCTGCAAACCTACCATAGCATATTTGAAGTGCCCGGAGAAGTAGACTTGGCCGTGATTGTGGTTCCCAACGATAGGGTTTTGGATGTTTTAGGTGAATGTGCACAGAAGGGCGTGAAAGTGGCTATTCTGGTTAGCGCAGGTTTTGCGGAGTTCAGTGATGAGGGCAGAGATCTTCAAAATAAGGTAAAATCTTTCGCGAGGGATAAAGGTTTACGCTTGATAGGGCCCAACTGCTTGGGGGTTGTGAATCCTGCATATGGATTGAACACCACTACTATGCCCATGATGCCTTCCGTGGGCACTGTGGGTTTCATTTCTCAGAGCGGTGGCTTCGCGGGGCAAACTTTCCTCACAGCTAGAAGAATCAACTTGGGTTTCAGTAAAATAGTGAATACAGGTAACGAGGCAGATCTTGACACCACCGACTTTCTAGAATATTTTGGCGAGGATCCCCAAACCCGTGTAATTATGATGTTTGTGGAGAGCATAAAGAGAGGGCGTCGCTTCTTGGAATTAGCCCAAAAAATATCTAGGGAGAAACCGATTCTGTGCCTAAAAGTGGGTAGAACCGAAAGAGGTGCTAAAGCAGCCCTGTCACATACTGGGAACATCTCTGGATCCCACGAAATTTTTAAGGCAGCGATGCGCCAAGCTGGCGTTATCCTGCCCAGAAACATTGAGGAAATGTTTGAGTGGGCTTTCGCCCTGGCAAACCAGCCCCTACCCCAAGGAAACAGAATGGGAATAGTGACAAACTCTGGAGGACCAGGTGTGGCTCTAGTTGACGCCTGCCTAGAACACGGCTTAGAAGTGCCAGAACTACCCCTACAGGTTCAGAAAAGGCTTAAAGAAATCTTAGCCCCAAACGCCATAACAAAAAACCCAGTGGATTTAACCTTTGCAAGTGACTTCGGGGTATACGCCAAATGTGTAGAAATAATGTTCGAAGAAGCAGACATAGACGGAATCCTCATCTATGGAGTCTTCGGTGAAGACATCTGGAGACACCTTCTTAATATGCCTAATCCCACCCCAAAATTTAGGGAGCGCCTGGAGAGGGTCGGCATAGAAAATCTAAAATATTGGAGCGATACTATAGCAAAAACATTCACTGAGGCTATTCCCAAAATTTTCCAAATAAGCAAAAAGTACCATAAACCCATAATGACCGCAAGCACCTCAGCGCCTTGGGAGGACGCTGCCATAAGGTCTCTGCCCGAACACGGAATTCCCTTCTTCAGAACACCTGAGGCAGCAGCAGAAGCAATGGCAGTAATGTTAAAATACAGCCTTCATAAGAAAAAGCAAAGTAATACAGGGACGAACTGAAAATTAAAGAATGAGATCTAGAAATGTGGATTCTACCAGCCTCTAATCTCCCCGTTTTTGGTTTAAAAATTAAAAAAGGAGACATCTAAATTCTCCTTTTTAGAGTCAGGAAATAAAAAATACGTAATAGAGTAAATGGAGGAAAAAGTGTTGAGAAATAATGAAGAAGGAGTCCTAAAGCCAAAATTGCATAAATCTGTTTTTGTTGCAGAGGGTGCCCAAATATGGGGAGACGTGGAAATCGGTGAAGGTTCCAGTGTGTGGTTCAACGCCGTTATTCGTGGAGATGAAGGCAAAATCACCATTGGCAGAAACACTAACATACAGGATAACGCGGTTCTACACAGCGACATGTTGGTGGGAATCCAAATAGGAGACAACGTAACCATTGGCCACGGAGCAGTAATCCGGGGCTGCAAAATCGGAAACAACGTCATGGTGGGAATGAACTCCACAATTATGACCAACTCCGAAATCGGAGAAAACAGCATAGTGGGAGCAAACACCTTTGTTCCCTACGACAAGAAGTTCCCTCCCCGCTCCCTAATCCTGGGAGTACCCGCCAAACTAGTAAGGGAACTAAAAGAGGAGGAGTTGGAAACAATTAGAATGGCCACCCGAATCTACGAAGGACTGGTGAAAAACTACTCCCAAAAAAGGATTCTAGGATACAAAAAGTAACATGCCCCCCTTTTTTAAATAAAGTCTTAAATATGCCCTGTGAACATTTAAATTAACCTTACCCTGTTCTTAAAAGGAGGATTCAATTTGATGGAAGAAAAACCACTCTACACCGTGGAGTATGATTTTGAAAAGCAGAGTCCTTGGGTGAGGCCCAACCGTGTTTGGGAAAAACTGCTTCCCAAGGATGTTCCCAAGACCATAAAATATCCCGAAATACCTGTGCACTATATTCCCAGAGAGGCTGCAAGAAGATATCCACACAATCTGGCAATATATTTTGTCCCAGAGGAAAGAAAGTACACTTACAGAGAACTAATGCACTGGAGCGATAAGGTAGCAGCAGGACTAGCGGATCTAGGAGTGGAGAAGGGTGACGGGGTGGGAGTTTACATGACCAATTCGCCCGAGTTCCTATTCTCACTCTATGGAATAAGTCAGAACGGGGCCTTCACGGTGCCCATAAATCCCATGCTTAAGGCGCCGGACATAAAGCACATAGTAACAGATTGCGGGGTTATGGATACCCTAATCTGCAGCTCCATACTCTACCCTAACATTGAAAAGGTGAGAGAAGAGGTAGAAATTGAAAATATTATAGTCTATGGAGAAAAGAGGCCGGGAACCATAAGCCTCCAAGAAATTATGGAGAAGTATCCCCCCAAACCTCCCGAGGTAAAAATTAATCCCAAAGAAGACCTCTTCACCCTAATGTACACTGGGGGAACCACCGGTCTACCTAAGGGAGTTATGCAGACACACTACAACATTGTGGCAAACGTGTACCAGATGATTGGAATGGAGCCCGCATCACCCATAGAGGAGGGCCGAGTATCTTGCATAACAGTGCTCCCCATGTGCCACTCATTCGGATTAAGCCAATCCCAACTCTACGTAGCCCAGAAAGCCATGATGCTAATTTACACTGGTTTCAACCCTGAGCAGGTGATGAAGGCTATAGAACTTTACCGAACTGAAAACTTTGTGGGGATCCCCCTAATGTTTCAATTCATGGTTAACCATCCCGACTTCGAAAAATACAACCTAAAATCACTGTTCAGAGTAATATCGGGAGCTGCACCAATTCCCGAGGATCTTGTCAAGAAGTGGAAAAAGGTGGTAGGCTCAGATGTTGGACAAGGTTATGGTCTGAGCGAAGCCAGCCCCACCTGCCACATGAAACCCACCTGGCTTCCCCAGAAGGGGCTCACCATAGGCATCCCCGTGGTGGACACCGACGCTAAAATTGTGGATGTCGACACCGGCTCCGAACTACCTCCAGGAGAAGTTGGAGAACTAATGGTGAAGGGGCCCCAAGTCATGAAGGGATACTGGAAAAATCCAGATAAAACAAGAGAAACCATCGAGGACGGCTGGCTTCACACTGGAGACCTAGCCTACATGGATGAAGAGGGCTACTTCTACATTGTGGGAAGGCAAAAGGACATAATAAAGTATAAAGGCTACAAAGTGTTGCCCGACGAGGTGGAAGACAAACTGTATAATCACCCCGCAGTTTTGGAGTGCGCCGTAATAGGGGTGCCAGACCCGGAAATAGGGGAAACCATCAAAGCCTACGTGGTAATAAAGGAAGAGTATAAGGGAAAAATTACACCAGAAGAACTGAGAGAGTGGGCAAAGCAAAACATGGCAGGATACAAGTGGCCCAGAATAATAGAATTCATCGACAAGATTCCAAGAACAGCCATAGGCAAAGTCTTCCGCAGAGAACTAAGAGAAAAGGAAAAAACTAGGAGCTAAATCTTTGAGAGCCGCGCCTTCCAGTCACGTATGGAATACATTAATTCCCCGCCATCCTGGTCTGAGAGTCTTTCTTGTGGATAGTTTCTCAGTTTTCTACTCCACTGCGTAATCTGATAAAGCACGCTCGATTGGGTTGGGGAGAGCCCCATCACCCAGTCCCTAATATTGTCCAACTCGTTGCACATGGATTTGATGTGAGTTCCCTCCTGAACTAGTTCCTCCAAGTTTTTGAATTTGCTGTCAATGGGGCGCGTAAGCACCGTGGAAATCTCAGCCACCCGCTCCTCTTTTTTCTCAAAAGTTATGGGCTTGGGAGGTGGAGCCTCCTTCTCTAGTTCCCTAATGTGCTCAGGGATAACCACTTCTTCCCTGTATCCAGCAAGTGAAAGCGCTGCGGAGAGCGCCGAAGTCGCCTCATCTATCTTCTCAGAAATGTCTCCTAAAAGGGCAATCGCTTTTCTAAGAGCTTTTTTCAATTCCTCTCTCTTTTCTGCTTCACTCAAAACCAAACCACCTTCTAAAATGCATCGTCATACTTGTATAAAAAATTATGAACCTTTACAGTTATAAGGCTTTCAGATGAAAAAACCGAAAAACAGTACCCAAATACTCAAACCCAATTGTAGATGGAGCAACCGCCTAAAAAGTGGGAGCTATTCCTCCACCTCTTTGGTTTCCCTCAAGTATTCATGTATTCTTTTAGCCACATCCTCACTTATGTTTGGCACCCTCATTATATCCTCAACTGTGGCCTTCCTCAAGTTTTCCAGAGAACCAAAATGCTTCAAAAGCGCATTCCTCCTATTCTCCCCCACACCGGGAATAGATTCCAACAATGATTCTTTAAGTTTCTTTTCCCGAAGCTTCTTATGATAACTGAGAGCAAACCTGTGAGCCTCATCCCTCACCCTCCGAAGAAGAAATAACGCCTTTGAATCCGAAGGCAAACTAATAGGCTCAACCCTCCCCGACACATATAGGTTCTCAAACCTCTTCGCCAACCCCACAACTGGAACATTTAAACCAAGACGCTCAAGGCTCCTCAGCGCAGCATTAAGCTGCCCCACCCCCCCATCAACAAGAATAAGGTTGGGCACCACTTCACCCCTCTCCTTCAACCCCCTATATCTCCGGTAAACAATTTCCCCCATCATTTGGGGATCATCAGGACCCTTAACTGTCTTAATCCTAAATCTCCGATAATCCTCCTTCTTCGGCCACCCATCCTCAAAAACAATGAGAGAGCCCACAGCATCCTCTCCCAAAATATTGGAAACGTCAAAAGCCTCTATCCTAACAGGAGGCTCAGGCAAGTTCAACAATTTTTGTAGGTCTCTCACAGCATACAAAGTCAACTCTCTCTCCAGCTCACTCTTCCTCATCCTCTCATTAAGAACCATTACCGCAATTTTCTTAGCATAATTTAACCGCTCCCGCTCCTCCTCCGTGAGTGGCGTACGGATCTCAACTTTTTCTCCCTTCCTCTTCTCCAACCACTTCTCAACAAGCTCCCTATCTTCAAAGTCCCTCTCAACAACTATTTTTTCTGGAAGAACCTCCGCATCAATATAGAACTGCTTCACGAATCCCCCCAACAACTCTTCATCTGCGGCATCACCCTTCTCCTCCCTCACGAAGTCCTTCTTGTCAACAATCCTCCCACTCTGCAGAAAAAGAAGCTCAATACAAACCCTCCTATCCAGCCTCTCTAACGCTATAATGTCAGTATCCCTAGACTTGGTGGACAAAATCTTCTGGCGACCAATGGCCTTCTCCACACCCACAATACGATCCCTAATTTTGGCAGCGTCCTCAAACCTCAACTCCTGGGAAGCCCTCTCCATCTCCAAATAAAGCTGCTCCACCAACTCCTCCCTCTCACCCGCCAAGAAAAGAAGAAGCTGCTCCACACGATTCAAATACTCTTCACGACTAATCTTCCCCACACAGGGAGCCGAACAATTATTAATATGATACTCAAGACAAGGCCTCCTCATCCTACCCATCTGCACAACACTCTCAGAACCACAAATACCAAACAGGCGCCGAATATACTTCAAATTCTCCTTAACCTTCTTAAAACGAGTGTAGGGGCCAAAGTACTTCGCCCCATCATCCACAAGTTCACGAGTAGTCAAAACCCTGGGAATCTCCTCATTCACAGTCACCTTAATATAGGGAAACTTTTTGGAGTCCTTCCAAGCCACATTATACTTGGGCTGATACTTCTTAATCAAGTCACACTCAAGAATCATAGCCTCAGTCTCATCACCAGTAACAATGTACTCCAAACTGGCAACATTATTCACCAAAGAATCCTTAGCATCAGTCTTCCTTGAAGACCCAAAGTAAGTTCTGACCCGGTTCCTGAGGTTGCGAGCCTTACCCACATAAATAACCTTCCCATCGGCATCTCTCATAATATAAACGCCAGGTTCCTCGGGAGCCTCCTTAACACGCTGCTCCATCAACCTCCACCTCCAAAACTCTCTTCAGAGCCTGACCCGTATATGATGATGGCACCTTCATCACTTCTTCCGGCGTTCCCTCACAAACAATTTCGCCTCCACGATCCCCACCCTCAGGACCCAAATCAATGATGTAATCCGCCACCTTAATCACGTCCAAGTTATGCTCAATTACAATCACCGTGTTACCCGCATCAACCAACCGATTCAAAACATCTAAAAGCTGCTGAATGTCTGCAAAGTGCAAACCTGTGGTGGGTTCATCGAGTATGTATAGTGTTTTTCCTGTGCTTTGTCTGCTTAGTTCTTTGGAGAGTTTTACTCTTTGGGCTTCTCCTCCGCTTAGTGTGGTTGCGGGTTGTCCTAGTTGGATGTAGCCGAGTCCTACGTCTTTTAGGGTTTGGAGTTTTTTCTTGATTTTTGGTATGTTTTCGAAGAATTCTAGTGCTTCGTCTACGGTCATTTCTAGTACGTCGTGGATGTTTTTGCCTTTGTACTTTATTTCTAGGGTTTCTCTGTTGAATCTTTTTCCTTTGCAGTTTTCGCATTTGATGTACACGTCTGGGAGGAACTGCATTTCTATTTTTATGGTTCCGTTTCCTTGGCAGGCTTCGCATCTTCCGCCTCTGACGTTGAAGCTGAATCTTCCGGGTCGGTAGCCTCTCATTCTGGCTTCGGGAACTTTGGAGAAAACTTCTCTTATTTCCGTGAAGACTGTGGTGTAGGTTGCGGGGTTGGAGCGTGGCGTTCTTCCTATGGGTGATTGGTCGATCATGATTACTTTGTCTATGTTTTCCAACCCTTCTATTCCCTCATATTTTCCAGGCTTTTCTAATGAGTGGTAAAATTTCTGCGCTAGGGCTTTGTAGAGGGTTTCGTAAATTAGGCTGCTTTTGCCTGAGCCTGAGACGCCGGTTATGCAAATGAACATTCCTAGGGGAAATTTCACGTCAATGTTCTTTAGATTGTTTTGTTGGGCTCCTCTTAGAGTCAGGTATTTGCCGTTGCCTTTGCGTCGCCTTTGTGGTACTGGTATTTTGATTTCTCCAGAAAGGTATCGGCCGGTTAAGGAGTTTTTGTTGGCCATTATTTCTTCGGGGGTTCCAGCAGCTACAACCCAGCCTCCGTTTCTTCCAGCGCCGGGGCCCAAGTCTATGATGTAGTCTGCGGCTCTTATGGTGTCTTCGTCGTGTTCCACTACTATGATGGTGTTGCCTAAATCCCTTAGTTCTTTTAGGGTTTCAATTAGTCTTTTTTTGTCTCTGTAGTGGAGTCCAATTGAGGGTTCGTCTAGTATGTATATTACTCCGACGAGGCTGCTTCCTATTTGGGTTGCGAGTCTTATTCTTTGGGCTTCTCCTCCGCTGAGGGTTCCTGCGGCTCTGTCCATTGTGATGTATTCTAGTCCCACGTTTTTTAGGAATTTTAGTCTTGACTTTATTTCTTTGAGGATTTTTTCTGCTATTATTTGTTCTCTTTCTCCGAGTTGTAGTTGGTCGAAGAATTTTTGGGCTTGTTCAACGGACATTTTTGTGACTTGGGCTATGTTGAGGCCTCCCACGGTTACTGCTAGGCTTTGGGGCTTTAGTCTGTCTCCTTTGCAGTGGGGGCATGGGCTCATGTCCATGAATTTCTCCATTTCTTCTTGGATGTATTCGGATTTTGTTTCGCGGTATCTGCGTTCCAGATTGTTTATGACTCCCTCGAAGCTCCCTTCATATTCTAGGTATACTCCTCCATCCTCATTTTGGTAAATCATTCTGACTGGTTCGTGGGTTCCGTAGAGGATTATGTTGAGTTGCTCTTTTGTTAGGTTCTTTATTGGTGTGTAGATGCTGAAGCCGTACTGTTTTGCTACTGACTCCAGTTTTTTTAGGTACCAGCTTCCTGTGGGGTTGTGCCAGGGTGCTATTGCTCCTTCTGCTAGGGATAGTTCTTTGTTTGGGATTACTAGGTCGGGGTCGATTCTTCTGGTTGTTCCCAGTCCGCTGCAATAGGTGCATGCTCCTTGTGGGTTGTTGAATGAGAACATTTGGGGTGTGAGTTCTTCGAATCCCGTTCCACAATCCTCGCAGGCTAAGCGTCTGCTGTAGATGTTTTCCTTCTCCTCGTTTATTAGAATTTTTACAACGTCTCCGAATTTGAGGCAGGTTTCAACGGAGTCGCTTAGTGTTTTTTGGATGTTTGGCTCGATGACTAGTCTATCTACTACCAAGTCTATGTCGTGTTTCTTGTTTTTGTCGAGTATAATCTCTTCCTCAAGGTCTCTTATTTCTCCGTCTATTCTGACTCTGGCGAAGCCTTCGTTTTTGAGGTTTTCTAGGACTTTGCGGTATTCTCCCTTTCTCCCCTTAACTATGGGTGCCAATATTTGTATTCTGGTTCCTTCTGGGAGGCTCATTATTCGGTCTACTATTTGTTCTGTGGTGAGTTGTGTGATTTCTTTTCCGCATTTCCAGCAGTGTGGGGTTCCCACTCTGGCGTAGAGTAGCCTGAGGTAATCATAAATTTCGGTTATGGTTCCAACGGTGGATCTGGGGTTTCTGGTGGGTGGCTTCTGCTCTATGGATATTGCGGGGGACAGTCCCTCTATGTATTCTACGCTGGGTTTCTCCATCATTTCTAGGAATTGGCGGGCGTAGGAGGATAGGGATTCAATGTATCTCCTTTGTCCCTCCGCGTATATTGTGTCGAATGCCAGTGAGGATTTTCCAGAACCGCTGAGTCCAGTTATTACCACTAGTTTGTCGCGGGGGATTTCCACGTCAATGTTTTTGAGGTTGTGCTCTGATGCTCCTTTAACAATTATTTTGTCTTTACCCATGTTCTAATTTCCCTCTTGTACCGATTTGAGTTGGAATAGTTTGTCGCGGATGGCTGCGGCTCTTTCAAACTCTAGGGCGGCCGCTGCGGCTCTCATCTCCCTCTCTAAATCCTTTATCACTATGGGTAACTCTTCTCTAGGTATTTTTTCAACTTCTATTTCTTCGTGTCTTCTTCCCGTCATGTCTCTTATGGCTTTCACTATGGTTTGGGGAGTTATTCCATGTTCCTCATTATACTTCATTTGTTTGTTTCGTCTGCGGTTGGTTTCCTCTATGGCTCTCCTCATTGCTTCGGTAACAGTGTCGGCATACATTATTACGGTGCCGTTAACATTCCTTGCAGCTCTGCCAATGGTTTGAATTAATGCTTGCTCTGATCTGAGAAAACCCTCCTTGTCTGCGTCCAGTATGGCGACTAGGGAAACTTCGGGGAGGTCTAAGCCTTCCCTCAAAAGGTTTATGCCTATAAGGACGTCGAATTTTCCGAGGCGTAAATCCCTAACTATGTCCACTCGGTCAAGTGTTTCAATTTCGGAGTGCAGGTACCTTACTTTGACGCCTAGATTCTCGTAATAATCAGTTAGGTCTTCAGCCATCCTCTTGGTTAAGGTGGTAACCAGAACCCTCTCATTTCGCTCCACCCGCTTCCTAATTTCGCCCAGAAGATCGTCTATTTGTCCCTCTACTGGTCGAACCTCTACTATGGGATCCATTAGGCCTGTGGGACGAATAATTTGCTCCACCAGCTGCTCATTTTTCTCCAACTCGTAGGGGCCCGGGGTTGCTGAAACGTATATGGCCTGGTTTACTAGCCTTTCAAACTCTTCAAATTTGAGGGGCCTATTGTCGAATGCTGAGGGTAGTCGGAAACCATACTCCACTAGTGCTTCTTTTCTGGATCTGTCTCCCTCATACATTCCCCTAATTTGGGGTATGGTTACATGGGATTCATCAATGAACAGCAGGTAATCTTTGGGAAAATAGTCAATGAGTGTGAATGGTCTCTCGCCGGGCTTTCTGCCATCCAGATGCCTAGAGTAATTCTCTATACCGGGACAGTAGCCCATTTCCCGCAGCATTTCCAAGTCGAACCTAGTTCTCTGCTCTAGCCTCTGCGCTTCAAGAAGCTTATTCTTCGACCTTAACTCTTTTAGCCTTTGTTCTAATTCCTCCTCGATGCTTTCTATGGCCTTCGATAGATTCACGCTGGGTATAACGTAGTGTTTGGCTGGTAGAATGTAAACCCTGCTTTTCTCCGCCTTAGTTTTACGTGTCAAAGTGTCAAGTTCCCTGATTCTCTCTATGCGGTTTCCGAAAAGCTCCACTCTTATTAGGGTTTCCTCATAGGAGGGGTAAATCTCAATAACGTCTCCTCGAACCCTGAATTTTCCCCTCTCCAAGTTCAAATCGTTACGCTCATATTGTATGTCCACTAGTTCTCTGAGGATCTCCTCCCTACTCTTTGTTTGTCCAGTTTCCAAAAAGAAACCCATGCTTCTATAATAGTCGGGTGAACCCAAACTGTAAATGCAGGAAACACTTGCCACCACTATTGTGTCCCTGCGTTCAACCAAAGCCCTAGTGGCTGCGTTGCGCATCCTGTCAATTTCCTCATTGATTGAGGTTTCCTTTGCTATGTAGAGGTCTAATTGTGGAACATAAGCCTCGGGCTGATAATAATCATAATAGCTTACAAAATACTCCACAGCGTTTTCTGGAAAGAATTCCTTAAATTCGCTATATAACTGAGCCGCCAAAGTTTTATTATGCGAGATGACCAGGGTGGGTTTCTGTACCTGTTCTATGACGTTTGCCATAGTGAAGGTTTTTCCAGAGCCGGTAACTCCAAGTAGGGTTTGGTGGCGCAAATTATTCTCTACGCCTTCCACCAACTTGCTAATGGCTTCAGGCTGATCGCCTCGTGGAGTATAATCTGACACTAGCTTAAATTTGGACATCTTCCCAAAGGCTCCTTCCACAATCAATTCAAACAGTAAAATTTGAAACAAATAAATATTAGGATTTGAATCAAAAAATATTAATTGAAAAATCCAGAAATAAAAAACACCGGCAAATTGATGAATATTCCTTCCAAAAATTTGTATGATGTAAAATCATTCGAAGTCTAAAAAAGGAGACAGCTACAAGGCTCCTCGCGGTTTAAAGCTTAGAGAAAAGGACTCCCATAAACCTACATCACTCAAAAAACTGAGAAGGCGAAAATGGGAAAACCCCTTTAAATTATACAAAAATTGTGAGGGAACAAATTTAATGTTAGCGAAAAGGGATGTTAAGGGTTTAATAAAAGCCCTAAAAGGCAGCAAAGAGGCGGAAGTGCGGGCAAATGCTGCGGAGGCGCTGGGGAAGCTGGGTGACAGAAAGGCGGTAAAAACACTCATTCAGGCTCTTCACGATGAGGATAGCTATGTTCGATTGAGAGCCGCATTAGCTCTGGGAGCACTAAAAGAAAACACTGCAGTAGATCCACTTATTCAAGCTCTCCACGATTGTGACGCCTATGTTAGAGGCGGAGCTGCATGGGCTCTGGGAGAAATTAGAGACAGAAAAGCAGTGGAACCCCTAATTAAAAAACTGGAGGATGAAAATAGCCACGTCCGAATATTCACAGCAATGGCTCTAGGACTGGTTGGGGATCACAGAGCCGTGGAACCACTCAGGAAGGCTATGAAGGACAAAGATGACAACGTAAGGGAGGCGGCATACGAAGCCCTAAAATGGCTAGCAGATAGAATTAATATAGAATGATACAAAAACAATTAAATAGCGCCTACCCCTAACCAGAATTATCCCCCCTATGAATAAATTTTAACTCCAAAAATGGAATAAATAAAGCAAAAAGGGTTTTACAAATTAATTTCTACACATTAATAGGAGGAGAATGGCGAATTGAGCTACGAATCACTAAAAGAAATAAAACTGGTGAAAACTTCTTTTAAGAACCAGACCGCAATACTAACCCTAAACAAACCCCCAGTGAACGCCCTCTACATCGACCTTTATAACGACCTAGGCAACGCTCTGGATATCCTTGAAGGTATGAGTGAGGTAAGAGCAGTTATACTAACCGGAAGTGATAAAATTTTCAGCGCCGGAATGGACCTTAAAGCCGTTGGGAAGGCTTCACCTGAGGAATTGTTGGAACTTATGGAAATAGGTTACAACTTTTTCCAGAGAATGGAGAGGTACCCCAAACCCACCATAGCCGCTGTAAAGGGCTTCGCTTTGGGCGGTGGCTTAGCATTAGCCATTGTATGTGATTTCAGAATAGCGGGAGAAAACGCCGTTTTTGGTTTGCCTGAAAGCCGATTGGGTTTTCCCCTACTCTGGGGCGTCACAAACCTGTTTCTGAGAACAGTGAGCAGGGGGCCAGGACTGGATCTTCTTCTAACTGGCAGAAACATAACCGCTAGGGAAGCACTCCAATACAATCTGGTAAAAAGCGTAGTTGCAGATGAAAAGGTTCTAGAAGAAGCGTTAAACCTCGCAGACCAAGTAAACAAAAACCTGCCCCCCTTCGCAGCCAAAGCCATCAAATCAGTACTATACGAAGCATCAAGGGAAACCTCCCCCCGAAAGGTATTCGACATAGAAAATAGACACATATGGGAAATACTTAACCAAATAAATCTTAAAGCATGGTTAAAGGAGTACCTAGAGAAGAAATAACACGTTTAGAAAAGGAGGGGGAGAGAATTTAATCTCTCCCGCATAGCCCCCTAGTCCTACTTGTTCCAGATCTTCCACTATGCCCCAGCCATAAAACTATACAATTGTCAATATTCAGAAATTCTCCCCCCTATATAAATCTTTTCAAATAAATGCTGTGTTGTATAATTTTGCTTTTTCTAATGAATTTATTTAATTTTCTTAAATTTTTTCAAATTAACAATGTGAAATTGCAAAAAATTCAAAATAATATATAAATAAATTAAAAAAATAAGAATTATGCAACACAGCATCCCTAAACTGTTCACCGAAAA
>CAZECW010000039.1:0-15140 GCA_964510585.1 uncultured archaeon
TTTTCTCCTTTTTGAGGAGGTCTACGTCTTCCCGGTTGAAGTAGAGTTTTCCCTTCCATACTATCAAGAATTGTCACCTTCCCTCTAAACTCAGAAAAGAAATTTAAAGAGGGGGGTGACAGATGTCTATGATTTCTACACTCATACACCTGCCACTGTTGGAATGGTTTCTTCATGGAGTGGTATTTCTGGTAGTCCTTTTGGGAGAAGCCGTTGTTTTTACAAATTTTTCCATAGAATTCTCCAGCGGGCGTAATTTTTCTCTTAAGTGAGCCCACCAAGTCAATATGTCCTCTTACCTCCCTTTCCTCGCCTTCAACATCCACCAGTGCGAAGAAGGGTCTATAGTTGTACCCCCACTCGTAGCTGTGGAGCGTACACCACCAATTGTATGCGAAGACTTCCACTTTGTCCAGTGTAATGGCATCGTGTAGAGCTTTAAGGTGTTCCAGCATAAATTTTATTTTCTCATCGTGATCCCGCGTGGGAAACCCGTTTTCAACCACCGCGACTGGTTTTCCGTATCTTTTATAGAAATCATTTACTATGGTACGCAGTCCTTCCGGATACACTACATCTTGTGCTACACCAACGTTTTCCTTCATGACCACCTTGGAGTAATAGTCAATTCCACAGTAATCCATCTTGTCCTTTATCCTATCCAAAATTTGATAGTTTAATGCTTGTGTGGCTATCTTCACTGATGCCTGATGCGTGTCATTCTTGGGGTCTTCGGGAACGAACACTGCACAATAGTTGGATATTCCCACCTTGGTTTTCTTGGAGTTAGCGTGTATCACGTCGAAGCTATCGAGTAGGGCTTCAACCATATTGGCGCCGCAGGCGAAGGCCTCCTCCACACTATTGTGAAAGGGGGGCAAAGCGTCATGGAGACTTAATCTTCCCATATAGGCTAAAAGAGCGTACATTTGGGGCTCATTTATAACCACAGCGTAGTCAATGTATTCCCCAAACTCCTTTGCGACTAGCTCCACGTATTCCACAAATTTCTCCACTACCTTCTTTGAGAGCCAGCCTTGATAGTTATGAATCCAAAGAGGATTTGTGAAGTGGTGGAGGGTGACCCAGGTTTTGAGACCTGTTTTTCTGAGTTCGGAGAAATAGTTGTGGTAAAAGTTTATGGCGTCCCTACTTATTTTTCCCTCTTCAGGCTCGATTCTTGCCCACTCAATAGATGTTCTCCAGGCGTTATGGTTCATTTTTAGGAGGAGCTGAAAATCCTCCCTGTAATATTCCACGTGTTTTGCAGTCCACCTTAAGGGGAGGTCGCACCTAGAGCCACCAAAGGCTTGATAGTCGCTAATGCAGCTACCCCAAAGGAACCCCTCAGGGAACCTACAAACCGAGTTTTTACTCATTAAACCACCTTTTTAAAGCCCCTACCAAAAATGGAGAGAAGCGGTGCGCTCCTTACCCTATTTTTGAGAATTTCCCTTCATTTTTCTTCTCTTTTCTTCTAACTTCTGGGAACTAAAATAATTATTGGTTTGCTTTTGTCTGAAATACTTAATAGATTGTGTGATTCACAAAGTAATTAATTTAGTGGTGATTTTATGGAGTTGGAGACGCTTTCAGAACATGTGGGCTTCCTAACCACCAGAGTAAAGGTGGGAGTATTAACCAATCAAGACAGGTGTATACTTGTGGATTCGGGCTTGGATTCGAGCACTGCAAAAAAGATTCTATCACTTTTAGGAAGAGAGGGATTAAATGTTGTGGGTGTTATAAACACCCACAGCCATGCAGATCACTATGGGGGAAGCTCATATATTAAGAGTAAAACAGGAGCAAGGATTTATTCCTCGGCTCTGGAGGCTGCAATAATTGAGAATCCATGTCTGGAACCCATTTACTTTGCTGGGGGAGCGCATCCTCCCAGAGAATTAATGAATAAGTTTATGATGGGTGAAGCGTGTAGTGTTGACCAGATTGTTCAGGAGGGAAAATTGGAAGCCAACTCTTTACAGGTGGACATCATAAATCTTCCGGGTCACAGCCCTCAACAAATCGGGGTGCTGGCTGAAAAAACGTTCTTCTGTGCTGATTCAGTTTTCCCACCTGAAGTTTTAGAAAAACACCAAATAATCTTTCTCCACAATGTCCACGATGCCCTAGAATCGCTCAAAAAGCTATCCGCCATTAACTGCGAGTACTTTCTTCCCAGTCATGGAGAACCGCTAAAAAAAGAGGAACTGGAAAAACTGGTAAGCCTAAACCGGGAATCAATAAAAATGGTTGAAAAAACCATCCTTGAAAACTTATCCTCCCCCCTAGAACTAAGTGAACTAATAGCTAGAGTTTTAAACCAGCACAATATGAGTATAACGAGTTACTCGGAATACCACCTTTTCTCTTCAACAATCAAAGCATATCTCAGTTACCTCCAAGAAAAAGGCCTAATAGAATTCAAAGTGAAAAACAACTACCCCCTAGCCTCCAAAAAACCATCCCAACTCGAATTATGAAAAATTAAGGAAACAAAAATAAATCTGAACAGCAAAAAAATTACCATAAAAAACTTCAGGTTTTCATATTTCTAAAACGCTTCCAGCGTAAGGGTCGTTTACTATAAAACTTTTGGGAGAGACTATCCATGAACTCGTATGACCGTGTTATGACGGCACTAAAGGGCAACAAAGAGGAATTGGACTATGTTCCCTGCATTAGCACTACTTCCAGTTGCACCCTAGAACTTATGGAACGCTTCAACTGTAAATGGCCAGACATACATAGAGACCCCGAGAAAATGGCTAGAATTGCCTCCGCCGCCCATAGGGTCTGCGGATTGGACATGATAACTATTCCTTTTGACATGGTTGTTGAGGCGGAACTATTTGGGGTAAGCATTGATTTCCATGAGGATAAGATAGACTCCAAATATAGTTATTGGCCCACAAGAAGGAAGCCCTTAAGCAAAACGGTCGTACCCCTCATTCCTCCCGAAAACATTCCCCAGCAGGGAAGAGTACCAACCATAGTGAAGGCCATAAAAATACTCAAAGAAGAATTCGGCGGCAAGGTGCCCATAAACGTGCATCTTGTTCCCCCATTCACCAGCATCAGCTACTACATTTTAGACACCGCAAGCTTCTTCCTATCTCTAGTCAGAGGACCAGAAAAAGTGAAAACAGTCCTAGACGAAGCCCTACCCATATATATAGAACTGGCCAAAACATACAGTGAAGCTGGAGCAGACACAATAACCCTCCACGAAATGGGAG
Source organism: uncultured archaeon (assembly GCA_964510585.1). Taxonomy (GTDB): domain Archaea; phylum Asgardarchaeota; class Jordiarchaeia; order Jordiarchaeales; family Jordiarchaeaceae; genus Jordiarchaeum. The sequence goes on from CAZECW010000039.1 coordinate 3,243, forward strand.
CCAGCACCAAAACGATAAACCCCATACAGTTTGAGGATCTGGTTAAACCCTACATAAAAAGAATGACGCAAAACTTGGAAACAACAATACTAAATATCTGTGGACCAACAATTCCCCTCCTCAAACAAATGGTGGAGTGTGGGGCAACGGCCATAGCCGTAGACGAAACCGGCACTATGAGAGAAGCAAGAAGTATTGTGGACAAGGCTAAACCCGGATACCCCATAATAGGCAACCTCTCCCCCAAAAACCATCTAGCAGAGGGAACACCCGAACAGATTAGCGAAGCAGTAAAAAACGCCATACAAGATGGAGTAAACCTAGTGGCACCGGGATGCGACCTTGTATTAGAAACACCTACCATAAACTTGTGCGCCATGGTTGAAGCCACAAGAAAGTATGGGGCAATCAAGCGGTAGACAAAACCCCTTTGAGATTTAAAACTAGTTGAGTGGTTATCCCAAGTGAAAAATCACCATCAAACCAAGATAAATCCCAAATTGTAATCTATACTGGCGCGATTCCTATACAAATGGGTAACCAGTAGTGTTCACCAATGATTAAGGTAAATCAATTTGAGGAAGTAGCGCAGATAAAGTTGAGTCAAACCATGGACGAACGCTACCTTTACTGGGCTGCTGACTATTTAGTTGATGGGCTTCTCACCAATACTGGCCCTTAGGCATAGTGATAAAGAATTGGTGAAATTCTTAGAAGGCAAGAATGTGAGGCCCGCAGTTAATACACATCATCACGAAGACAATATAGGGGGCAAATTCTTTCAAAAAAGGTTTGGAATTAAAATATTTTCGCATCCTGAGGCAATCCCACTAATAAATCAGGTCCCTAAACTACTCCAATATCAGAAATGGTTTGGGGTCATTCCAAGCCTGCTAAGGTCTTCCCAATTCCGGAAGTAATAAAAACTGACTACTTTCGTTTCCAAGTAACAGAAACCCCAGGTAACTCAGTGAATTATGTGGAATTACTAAAACCTGAGAAGTATTGGTGTTTTACCGGTGTCCTCTTTGTTACGGAAAGACCAGAAGCTTTTCGGCCACACGAAGACTTAGCAGAAACCATCCAGTCAGTGAAAAATAGTGGGACTACCCACAAAGAGGCTTATTCTATTCACTGGACTGGGAGGGATAGTTCCAGATGGCACAAAGGTTATACAAACATGTATAGAATATTTAGAAGACTTGTCGCAAAAAACTAATCTTGCAAAGAATGGACTTTCAGTAACTGCTATTCGAGAAGAGCTGATTGGTGAGGGCAGCCTATTTAGCCAAGTTAACAGAGGGAGATTTTCCGCTGAAAATTTGATTAAATCTATTCCCTGAACAAACAAATAATTCCCGCATTAATCCTAAAATAAACTCGAGACTTATTTTAATTGCCTTTGCAAGTAGTAGGTTCATTTTCTTTTCTTTAGCTACCTCATCTATGATAATAATTTAAAAAAATCATAAAGTTTTAGACCGATGCAATATCTATTATTTGTTCAATGTTTTCAAACACTTTAAAATAGTAGCCTTGTTTCTTATGAGGTTAATATGATTGTTGATGTAAACCAATTAATTCACGAGGTGATCCTACTATTTTTCTCCTATGGTATAAAACCTACGTTTTTCAATCTTTAAAGGGGGTTCTTTCTTCCAGATTTTTACTGGTTCACTAGGTCAATATTTTAAGTATTCCAGGGCTATTCTTTGTATAATTTGAATAAAATTTATATATTGAATACTATAAGTAGGATGATGAATGATATTTTAGGGTTAGGTAATCATTTATGAAGCGTACGACGATCTCTGTTTCTGAAGCTGCTAAAAAAGAGTTGTTAAGGGAAATGGCTAGGTTACAGTTGAAGTGGGGGAAGAAGGTGGATTTTGAGGATGTTATAATAAATTTGGTTGTTCGGAATAGAAGGAGACCCGAACTCTTGGAAGAGGCGTGTAAACCAGTGGAAGGAGTTCATCCAGACTTGGTTATTAAGAGCCTTGTTGAAGAGAGGACTATGGATGTTGAAAGAGAGGAAAGAAAGGCACGCTGAAGAGGAACTTCCTAAAGGCAAGATAGTATTCGATGCAGGTGTACTTATAGAACAAATGTTATCTACAAGTAGAGGCGAAATTATAAAGGAAGCAATCCTAAATGAGGAAATACTTCCATATGTATCTCATATTACTTTGGCAGAGGCCTTGTATATACTTTGTAGGCACATTGGTTGGAATTTAGCTAACAGCAAAGTTGGGAACCTAGTTAAATCTGGGTACTTTATAGTCGAAGATTTAGAGCATGTTTTTGGTATCTCAGCACAGTACAAATGCGAGCGTAAAATCTCCCTGGCTGATTGCTTCACGCTCGGTTTGGCTAAATACATTTCTGCACCCGCGCTCTTTGCAGTAAAAGAAAAGGAATTAACAAATGAAGGTAGAAAGAAGCCTTTTGACGTAAAAATCATTTTTCTTGAAGACCTTTTCTAAAGAAATCTACATTGCAACCCTAAGATTAATGTGAGAGAGGTAAGAGGAGGACTTTCAGTGATTACTATTCGAAATTAACTCATCGGTGAATGTACTTCATTACTGCTAACGGATGGAGATTATTCTACTATAAGTCTATTTTTCGAAACGAAAAATAACTGGGGATACTTAAGTTTTCATTAATTCCGCGAATTTTTCTGCAAAGCTGTGAATCTGGTTCCAGTCTCGAAAATCGTTTTTTCCTTTTTCATCAATTTTTATTCCGAACTCTTTAGACATTCCCTTTGCCGCCATCTTCAGGATTCTTTTATCCAAACCACCGATCCTTGAGGATTCGGAAAAATCGAAAACTCCCCCAAAGGCATCGTAAAGGTCAGCTTTTACTCCCACTTTTTCCATGGTTTTCTCTATCCAGTCCTTTTTTGCCTGTTCACGTTTGTCAGTGATGGAGGCAAATCCTGAACTAATAAATATGCCAAGCTTTTTCTCCTGGAATTCTCCTTTATGCTTCAAGAGAAATTCTTGGGGTTCCTTCACCCACTTCATAATCCTTATTCCGGAGCCAACTAAGACTCCGTCAAATGGCTCTATGGAAGGCCAATCCTTTGACTTGGTCTTCTTAAGGTCGACAAGTTGAACCTCCAACCCTTGCTTTTCTAAAACCTTCGCAATTTCCTGAGAAATCTCTTCAGTACTCCCATAGCGGCTACCATATGCAATTAACACCCTTTTACTCATAAATAAAAGGCCTCCAGAAGATAAATCCAGCAATTTCAGATACTTTATATTCTACTACAGTTTATATTAATCTCTTTTGTGTGTTTAGCTGTGGTTAAAGGATTGGATAATAAGGTTTCAAAAAGCAAAGTTTGGCTTTGCCTTTTTTTGGAGTGGAACTCTTGCTGGGAAAAAGGTCTTAAATAGAGCTCCTCTCCTAAGATTTTGGAATACTATGTCGCATTGATTTTTGCGATCTAAATCTTTACCCTTTCGGATTTTAAAAGTCAGGAAAGTCTTAAAAGATTTTGAAATTTTAACTCTTTTGGGAGTGGAAATGTCAGCTGATGGCTATCGTGAAATGCGTATTGTTGCGTTAAGCTCAGTTCTAGCTGCGGTTTTATTGGTAACTTTGAAGTTGGTGGTGGGATGGCTTTCAAAGAGCTTGGGCATTTTGTCGGAAGCCGCGCACTCTGGTCTGGATTTGGTTGCCGCTGCCATTACTTTTCTTGCGGTAAGAGCTGCGGTTAGACCTGCTGATGTGGATCATCAGTATGGTCATGGAAAAATTGAGAATTTATCTGCTCTTGTTGAGACTTTGCTTTTGTTTGTTACTTGTGGGTGGATTATTTATGAGGCGATAAATAGGATTTTTTTCACTAGGGTTGCTGTTGAAGCAAGCGTATGGACTTTTCTTGTTATGTCCATCTCCATTGTTGTTGATTTTTCACGCTCAAGAGCTTTGTATCGGGTTGCCAGAAAGTACAATAGTCAAGCTTTGGAGGCGGACGCATTGCACTTTAGAACAGATATCTGGAGCTCATCTGTGGTAATTGTTGGTCTTGTTTTTGTCTGGATAGCCGATAATACGGGCATATTTCCCATACTTCATCAACTCAGATTTCTTTCCCTCGAATTTTACTTTTTGTCTGAGGAGCTCAGTTTTGGCATGTTACACTATGCGGACTCCGTAGCGGCCCTCTTTGTGGCCTTCATTGTAATGTTTGTGAGTTACAGGCTGGGAAGAAGAACTTTGGACGCTCTTCTGGACAGAGCTCCCAGAGGGGTATCAGAAACGGTTAAAAAACTGGTCTGCGAAACTGAGGGGGTGGAGGAATGCACACGGGTAAGAGTACGCCAATCGGGACCTAAATATTTTGTCGATGTGAATGTTTTAATAAATCAGTCAGATTCCCTAAAGAAGGCCCACGACATTTCACTCGCAATTGAGAAAAGAGTAAAAGAAGTTTTTCCCAGCTCCGACATCGTAGTCCACACCGAACCCACCGAGTTGCGAGGGGAACCAATAACCCAAAAAATCAGAAACCTGGCCCTGATAAATGAATTCCAGGTTCACGATGTCCACGTCCACGAAGTGAAAAAGAAAAAATACATCGATCTTCACCTCGAAGTGCCTCCAAAACTCTCACTCGAAGAGACACACAAACTCGCACATAATCTAGAAAACGAAATCAGAAACAAAATAGCCGACGTAGAGGAGGTAAATATACATTTAGAAACAGTGGATAAAACACCAGTCGAATACATGGAAGTAACAGAGAAAGCAAAGAAAATGGGTATAGAAATCAAAGAAATTGTTGAGAGCATAATTGGTTCTGGCAGATGCCACAAGGTAAGAATCAGAAAAGTTAAGAACAAATTTCACGTATACCTCCACTGTGTACTAGACGAAAACATGCCCATAAAGGAAGTACACACACTAACATCAAAAATAGAGTTCAAAATAAAAAAGAAAATACCCCAAGTAGATGAAGTAAACATCCATGCAGAACCTCCAAGCGAGGGATAAAACAGAACCACTCCAACCACAAGCCCGGTACAACACAAAATAATGGCTCACAACTTCTTCTTTTCGGCTGCCTAACCAAAAATCAAAATACCGAGAATTATCAAAACCGCATAATTAAACATTCATTAAAGAAAGGCAAACCAGAATATTGTAATAGTTGTGCATTTAGACTCTCTACTCTAATGATGAAATGTAGTTCCAAATCTTGAAAGTCTACCTAGTCCTTTTTGGCAGACATTTAAACATAAAGGTAAAAAAACCAAAAAGTCTCCTACCCAAAGGGGTATAACTCGATCAGTCTCCATAGTTAGGCGCTGTTAACCCGATGGTATCTGTTGTGCGCTGTACATTTTTCGTCTCAAACGCCCTTCTTCTTGGACGTATTTTTCAGCGTGCTTCACTGGCGGAACAACTGTGAGCAGGCTCCCATCAAGGGGCTTAGAATACTTTCCAAATTGCACACAATAGGTAACTCCTAGTTAATTGTGCCCATAGTTAAACCGAAATTATTAATAAATGAAATTTATTTGCCTTCTATTTTTTTCCCAAAAAATATTCTATAGGGTGATAAATTTTTTGTTTTTTAACGCAAAGTATATATAATTGAGGTGTTTTTACATGTAACATAAAAAAAGTTCGGGATTAGAAGGGCAAAATGTTTTTATATAAAATATAAATTTTGTTCGGTAAGAATAATAAATATTTTAAAGATTGGAAAAAAGGTCATTTGTCAAAGGCGTGAGTTCAGTTGAATCCAAAGACGAGAAAAGTTAGACTATGTGAAGAATTGGGAGGAACTATCATAGAAATTGAGGTTCCACTAGTGTCGCGTGTTGACCCCGCAGAAATCCTTAAAGAGTTGAACCTTCCAGACTACATCAACTTAGACTATCTTCCCATGAAAAGAGCTCTGGTTTCACTTTGGGCGGCGAGACGCGCAGGTCAACTCCACCTAGAATTTCCAAATGTGATAAAGGGTTGCATTGGAAAATCAAAAATTAGCAATGAGTCTCTAAACATTTTGCTTTTCGGTGGTGGAGCCTTCAAAATTCACTGCCCCAGCACCAACGTCGAGGGTAGTGCCTTTAACCGTGTAATGAAGGATGTAGACCTAATTTGTTCCAAGAAACAGGGAGCCACAGTAAAGAACCTGCTACTCTGCCTTGGGGAAATGTATGGAAGCATGTATACCCACTTTATGCTCCTCTCTGACAAGGTTTTCAGCGCAATGCGGAGAGGAGAAAGGTGGAGGGTGAGGGCCATCGACTCCATAGATGAAGAGGGGCTCCCCGTTGCTGGCTATATGGATATATTAACCGAAGAGATAAACATGCGTCACAAGATAGACATAAGACCCGAACTATCCCAACCTCCAGAAAAAACACTTTACACCATTGGGCTCGAAAACATGCTTCTGACCAAATGCCAATTCATCGAGGATCACCCCAGAAGCGCTCTGGAGCAGTTGGAACAGCATGGTCTAAAACATAGAATACTCTCCTGTAACAGTCACTACGACCACAATAAGATAGTTATTGGTATGGAGGACAAGGATATAAAAGATGTCTGTGCAGAACTGCTAGACCACCCCATAGGAGAAGGGGGCAGCGAGGAAATAAATGGCAAGAAAATTGCAAAAATCTTGGAGAAGGACAAAAAGTTCAGGAAAACGGTAAGGCTCAACCTAGAAATGATACTCAACAATGAAGACATCCTGAAGAAGTTTGGTGCTAAAAACAAGGAAATCAACACCATACTCTCCAGAGTAGAGGAGCTCCTGAGCATAATTCCCGAATCTCCAGAAAAATGGAACAAGCCTTGGTGGAACACAGAAGTATCCAACGTGGAAATAGCGAAATTCAGAGACTAACTGCCATCTCGACCTTCTAAGTTAAAAAATTTTTTAAACTTGTTTGGTTTTTATCCTAGGAATCCTCTTAGGGCTCCGGCTTCGATGATTTTTTCTTCCATTTTTGCGATTTCGTTTTGTTTGAATAGTTTCACGATTTGTGTTGTTAATTTTTTGTGTTCTTGGTTGGTTTCGTATTCGAATTCTTTGGCTGTTTCTCGGATTTTTTCTGCCAAGCTGGGGGGCAGAAGTTTGAGGTTTTCTGGGTTCAGGTATTGGAGGGCGGAGGAAATGTGTTGCTCGAAGCACTTGTAAATTTCGGTGACTGCCTCCTTTTGTTTCTGGCTTAGTGCAGAGAGACCCAAGACCTCTGGGGGAATGCCTAGAGAGTATAGTGCGGCGCAAAAAGTTATTGCTCTGGGCAGAGTGATTCTTCCTACTCCTCGAGCATATCCAAAGAGACCTATGTGCAGTTTTCTTTTCCTCCTCTGTGGAATGTATGGTGCCAACCGATTTATTAGGGGAGCTAGTTCAACTATTTCCTCTTCGTACTCCTTTGACACATCTTCCAATATTTTTTGGTAGTATTCCAAGTCTAACTCTTGTGGTTTTCCCCTTTTTTTCTCCCTTATTCTTTTTATTGATTCCACAATCTGTTGTTCGGGATAATCATATTTGAAGGCTGACTGGAGGGTGAAGGTTTGCACGCTGGGATACTCTTCGAGAACCTGACTTTCCGATAGGGGAGTCATTCCCCCTCTGAATGGAGGTGAACCCACACCCAGTATAGGGTAGATGTCCACTGAGAGTTCTTCTTCCAACAAACTCAATTTGTAGAGGGCTATTTTGTTCAATAACACCGCCGAGACCAAGCTATAGTTCAAGGCAGGATCGCTTCTCGCCAGAAAAACCCGCTGATATTCAAACCCTTTATCTTTAAGGTAATCTCTAACTATTTGATCCGCCTTCAACATGCTGACCATATCTTCAACTAGGGGGATTACGTTTATTTCCTCGGGTTTAAATTCACCAATCCACTCTTTAAGGGGCACATCCCCACTAAAGCAGGGTTTATGCTGTTTGCCTACCACGAACTCCTTGTAGTAAAAATATACTCTGTTGAGCTGATCGGAGGATTGGGTCATAGGGAGAATGACCTCAAATATGGGTGCCAAGTCCTCACCATAAAAAATTTTGGAAACATCAAAGGAGCGTGGTATACTATCCAGTGTTTCAATAAGCACCTTTCCCTCCGCCCTTTCAACCGCGGGATTGGGCACACGCAGAGTGAGAAAAACATCCTCCCCCAGCCTTTTCTCCCTAAAAAAGTAATCATAATTCGATAAAAGCTTCACCACCACAAAATCGTCCACCTCCTTCCCCTCCGCATCCCACATCTGCTCATCACACCCCAAATGCGAAAAAACATAGTAAGCCTCCCTTATCTCATCCTCCCCACCAATCACACTGTGACTAGCAAAAAAGGGAGTCCTCACATTATCCGGATGCTGCGAACTCATACACCGAGGAACCCTAACCCTCACAAAAACCAACTCCACAAACACAATGCCCGAAGAGATTTTTTAAAACTACCTACCAAATCTTTTTTCTGTTATTAAACAAACTTAACACTGTGGGAGAGAGTTTTTATGCGGATTGGAAACCTTTTTTGGGAAAGTTATCTGTTAAGAGGTGTTTCTCTTAGTCTAGGAGGTTTCCGCATTTTGCGCAGTAAATGGCGTTGATGGGCATTTGGGTGCCGCATTTGGGGCATAGTTTTGCGGCTTCCTCTTGTTTTGAATCTGTTTTTTCGACTAGTTTTTCGCCGCAGTAGGGGCATATTTTCCAGGATGGTTCCATTTGTTTTCCGCAGTTGGGGCAGCTGGGTTTCTTGGCGGTTTCTATGGGTGTGCCGCAGTTTGGGCAGAGTTTCCACTCTTCTTTTAGTGGCTGTTTGCATTTTGAGCATAGTTTTGGGGGTGGTTGGGGCATTGTGTGGCCGGGTATGAAGCTTTCGTTGGGAACTTTTCCGGTTTGCAGTATTTTTTTAACTATTTTGTCGGTGTTATTTACTATTTTTAGGGTGTCGATTTTTGTGTCTAGTATGTCTCCTTGATAGTCTAGTTTGACCATTATTTGACCTGGTTTTCTCAACTCCATGGAGACTGTTATCGGTTCGGGTAAGTTGTAGTGTGGTCCGCTGGATAAGGTGAATTCGTTTTCTTCTGTTCCTTCACTTACGTTTAAGCCAAGGTTCGTGAAGTAGGTTTCTAGGGCCTTCTTTAGGAAGGGTATTTCAACGTTGGTGTTGAAAATGTAGGATTTCCTCATGGTTAGCATCTCAATCTTTGTATACTAAAATATGTTTAACCCAATGTTAAAAATATATTTTTGTGGGCAGATATATTGTTTGTTGCTGAGTTCTTGCTATGGGGTAGAAGATTTTTGGTTTCAGTTTTTTTGCGGTTTAGATTCTGTCTCTTTGCACGCTGATGTGGTTGTTTTTTATGTCTATGGTTAGTATGTTTCCGCTGCCCAGTTTTCCCACGTTGCATACTACTGTTTTGCCGATGTTTGCTTCTCCACGGGCTTCGTGTATGTGGCCGCAAACCATTAATTCTGGTTGCGTTTTTTCTATGAAGTGTCTAATCTGGGGGTCTCCTGCGTGGCTTCCGTTCCAAGTCAAATCTAGGCAGCCTTCGGGGGGTTCGTGTGAAACAATTATTAAGGGTTTTTGTGACTTTTCTATTGTGCTGAGAAAATCGTAGCCCCAAGCATTGCCGCTTAGCCCTAGGATTTCGACGTCTCCAAACTCGATCTTTTTGCCGTGAAGACATGTGGCGTTGACTCCCTGGAGTTGGGTGTCTGGTTTTACGCGGTCCATATTGCCCCAAACATATAGTACAGGTATTCTACTTGAAGCTAGTTTCTCAATTATTTTTTTGGCCTCCTCCTCTCTTCCCGAGTGTGTTATGTCCCCGCAAATGAGCACCGCGTCGGGCTCCTTTTCCTTAATATATTTTTTGGCGTTTTCCGCGGCTTCCATATTGCTGTGGATGTCTGCCAAAACCACGAATCTCAATTTTTTCACCTCTCATCATAAAGAGTGGGAACAACCTAATCTCTTGATTCAAATTCTTCTAGGTGGCTTTTAGCTCTCGCATTTGTAAAGGTCTTTTTAGTTTCAGTTTCCCAAAATTGGGCTTATTAAATTTTCCAATTGCACGCCTCGTTGCATAATTTTGTTTTTTAAACTTTATTATTTATTTTGATGATCTTTTTGCAACTTGTTGTGCGGCCGGATCCATTTGCATCTATGGGGATTGGAAGCCGCTGAATTTGTCAACTGCTACCTTGCTTATTTCCAGTCCGACGTTTTCGTTGCAGTGGGGGCAATTAAAATCCGCGTTTTCCGAGGCCTTGCCCTTTTTCAAAGCCATTACGTAATAGATGCCTATGCTGTTCTGGCAATGGGGGCATTTCATAACCGCGAATCCTTCAGTCACCATGAGAAATACATCCTAAAAATTTTAGTCCATCCAAGTTAATATCCTCCCAACAACTATTTAAGAAATACCTCAAAATAGAACACAAAAGTAGCATAAATGCAAAAAGCTGAAAAGAGACTCCCAAAATACGAATGTAAAATAAGTTTTGGAGGTTTAAAAGGGGTGGAGTTATTCACCAAACAAATCGAGGTAAAAACAAGTGAACGAATCGAGCTAACAGATATAACCAATCAAATTCAATCATTCATTGAGGAGACAAAAATAAGAAGGGGAATAGCTTTCATCTACACACTGCACACAACGGTTTCTCTAATAATAAATGAAAATGAGAGTGGACTCCTAAAAGACATAAAAAGATGGATACAGGAAACCTTCACCAGAAAGGACTACAACCACGACAAAATTGACACCAACGCCGCAGCCCACATAGCAGCAAGCTTCGCCAAAAACTCGCTTACCATACCCGTCGAGAACGGAAAACTGGCACTTGGCACATGGCAGAGAATCCTACACCTAGAACTAGATGGTCCAAGAACCCGCAGAGTAATTATGCAAGTGATAGGAACCTCAACATAAAAACAAATAACACTTTTATAAGAGGAAATAAAAGTCGGACTTGGAATTTTTTAGCCATCCTTTTTTCGCCTTTTTTTATTTATTGCTTTTTTCTCGGCTCTCTTCTTTGTTTTTCTTAGTTCTCTTCTGCATAACTTTAGGAGTCTCTGGATTTCTTTGTCCTGTGAAATTATGTCGCCCATCTGCCTTTTTTTATTGTTGATTAGTTTAAGGATTAGTTTTGCGTTGTCTTTGCTTTGCTCCGCAATGCTTCCCAGAGCCCAGCTCACCATGTAGTTGAGGGATTCGTTTTCTGAGATGAGGTCCACTAGTTGTGGAATGTAATTGGAAAAGTCTGCAAATTCTGCCAGGACAACAATGCAGTAAAGTGCAACGTCCTGGACTGGTTTCCTGTAATACTCTGAGTATCCACACAGGTCATCATATTCTTGGGTGTATCCGTGGTCGGACAGGGCTAGTTCAACTGTTACCTGTATTATTTCGTCCATTCGGCCTTTTTTCTTCAAAATTTTTGCACATTTTTCTCTTATATCATTGATTTTCATCCTTGGTAGGGTAACGTAGGGTACATGCATAATATCAATTACCGCCGATGGGTCCTCTGTGGAGTATCTAACGATGTTTTTTAGAGTTTCCAGTCTAATAACTGGATCCCCATGTTTTAGTAGTTTGCTGATGCTGTTCCAGTCTTCATTGTTGATGAAGTGTAGGACTAGTGAGTCAACAATATACTTTTTAATGTGCCATTCTGGAGATCGTTTTTCAATAATTTCGATGAACTCCCCAATTATCGCTTCGTAGCGCGTCTTAAGTTCGTTTAGTTCTCGACCCGCCAGTTCAACTATTGTCTCCCTCCCCTCTTCAACGGGCTCGTTGGGATGGGGATATGTTCCCTCAAGGAATGCTTTTCTAAGTTTACCAAGTGGCTGCGGGACGGTTCCAGGTGTTTCT
>CAZECW010000040.1:0-10047 GCA_964510585.1 uncultured archaeon
CCTGTTTGGTGGGTGCGGTTGATAAATATCCTACTCAGGAAGTCATCACCTATGGTGTACTTAAGGGGGAAAGCTTGGTTGCTGGTGCTACTGGAGTAATTGGCAAAAGGGTTTTACTAACATCTGCGAAGCATTTGCTTAATGATTTAGGTGTAACAGCGCATTTGAAAAAAGAGGCGAATAATCTATTCGATGTATTATCAAAGTACAAGAGCTTGATGGTAGCTATAGGATACGCAAAAGACTCAGACATCTCCCTTAAAGATTTGGGTGAAGATGGAGTTGAAGTAACGCTGAGCGGTGATTGCACCTATCTAGACACCTGTCTTGACATGAAGAAGGAAGGCATCTACAACGTGTTCGGTCAAGTCTTTTGTACTAGGATGTTCGCCTTCGTCGGTGTGGCAGAAAACGTTCTGGGAAACCGTGTAGACATTAAAATCTTAGAATATAATCCTCCCAACTGCAAAGCCAGAATATTTGAAGTGTAGAATAGAACAACACAAGCAAACTTTCTCATTTCTTTTTTATTCTCTACAAAATAGTTGGCGAGAAGGCTCCCGACTTTTGTGAGTGTCAAAATAATGAGCATTCTTGAAGCATTTTTTCCAGGAATTTTTTTGCAGCTATAGATGCTGGAGAATCGCTGGGTATGCTTATTAAGGTTTTTCCTCTTAAGCTGGCTTCTGCAATGTTCTGATCGTGGGGAATTATCCCCGCATAATTTACTCCAATTTTTTTAGAAAACTGGTAGAGTTCCTGCTCCCACGTAGAGTCTAATCTATTTCCCAAGAGGAAAATCTCACTGAAGGATAAGTTAACTTCGTCAGCTAACTCTTTGATGCGACGTGAGGTTGCTAGCCCCATTCTGGACTGCTCAGTCACAATCAAAAGAATATCGGAGAATTTATTGGTTCCTCGGCTGAGATGTTCAAATCCGGCATAGAAATCGATGAGGATGAAATCGTACCATTTTGTTAGAGATTCAATTATCCCTGCGGCGAAACTATCTAGGTCACAGTAGCAGCCCTCCCCCCTCTTCCACCCCACAACGAGCATATCAAAACCATTCTGCTCAATGATGCTTTCCCAGATTTCCGCTTCCATAAGTTTGCCGTAACCACTGGTTCCAGAATCCAACTCTTCCTTTTTTCTGTCTAGTATCATTCCTAGTGTGGTTTTTCCTTCCATCTCAATGCCCAGAGCAACACCCAAATTCATGGCGGGATCAGCGTCTATCACAAGGATATCTCCTAAACTCTTTTCTGTCAAGGCTTTGAGTAGCAGGGCGGTGATGGTTGTTTTCCCAGCTCCCCCCTTACCACAGACAGAAATTGTGAGCCCTTTTCTAAAGGTCATTAATCTCCCACTCATGTCTTTCATACGCTGTCTATTGACCTGTAGAGGAGGTTCTCTTTAATTATGACTTCGCAAAGATTTGCGTAGACTTTCAAGTTAGTTACCTCTTTCACCTCGGGGGGAAGTAGCTCTTTGAACAATCCCACCCTCTCATAAAATACTAGAATACCTGTGCCCTTCTTAGAGCATAAATCTATAAATTCTTCGTCCACGGGGTAAGGAAACACATAGTACATTTTATTGTAACAGCCATCCAAACCGCTTAGCTCCTCTAAAGATTCCATGCACTTCCTGTATCTGCAATGTGCCATCACACAATCCTTGGAGGGAATCCTGTAATCTTTAGCCTTCCAAAAAATTTTTCCGTCTTCCTCCTTTTTTTCTACCCATCCATCTCTAACTATATCCTCCAAGGCAGAACTAACAAATAGAGCACTGGAACCTGTCTCAGACGCAATGTCTTCAGTTGTTCTCCACCCCCCACCTATTAAAGTGTAAAGGATGCCTGAAGGGACAAAATGTGTGCTTTTAATCCTCTTTTTCAAATCAGACAAACGAGGCATAATGCAGACTATATCCACAGTCTTCCCCAGTATTTCATAGTTTCTCCGAACAAAATAGCCTTGTGAGGAGAAATAAGAAGCAGTCGCAGCACACAGCGTTTTCTCACTTACAACACTTGACAAAGACCCCACCAAGAAATGGCACATAAAATTAATTCTTCATGATTTATTTTTCGGGTATAGAAATTGTGATGGCGTCCTTGGGGCAGACTTCGATACAGGATTTGCAAGAGGGATAAGTGCACATGACGCGGAAAGTTGAAACAATGGTCCAGTCTCTTGGAGGTTTTCCAGGCTCCGGAGTCTCTACTGGTCTATATGCTAAAACGCAGTAGGGGCAAGCCTTTATGCACTTCAAACATGCGGCTGGGTCTCCACACTTTTCCTTATTATAGTTTATTATTGGTCTTATGGTTACCAAAATCCTCACCACACATTTCTTAATTGGGGAATTTCTTCACGTGGTACAAGTTTTATGGCATCATTGGGGCAGGCGGTGCAACAGAGGCCGCAGCCCCAACACTGCATTTGATTTACGTGTACTTTGCTTGTGGTGGGAGAGAATTTTAGGGCTCCAAAAATACACCTTGTCTGACAACGAGGTGCACCACCACAACCGTTGCAATCTTCACTATTTACGAGAGCCACATACTCTCCTTTTTTGAATACTTCGTCTACATTGTAGTGGAATCTGGCTCTAATTGCAATGCAATATGGATAATCGCAGTTGCAAAGCATAGTTGGTACCGGTGCTGGGCACCAGAAAATTCCATGAATATAACCTTCCCTGTCTAGTTCCCTCAAAATCTTTTTTGCCTCATTCTTGGAAACCATCTTGTTGGGCTTATCCCAAGAGCCGATATTTCTCTGTAGGGGTTCCGCCGCTGGTCTCAGAAACATGCAGCACATTTTTTCCCTTCCCCCGTAGTACTTCCGGCATATGCATGGAAGGATAAAAATGTCTCCCTCATTTAGATCAATTATTTTTTCCGCGTCTTCAAGCGGAACTACCTGTCCCGCAACTGCCTGCTCCATCATGGCGGGTATTTGTTCACGCATAACCCTCGCAGCTTCATCATGTAAATCTGGAAAAACATCGTCCACCTTTTCACCTAAACCCACATCCACTTTGAACCGCTGTGCGGTAGTCATAATCTCCTGAATCGTACCCTTCAAGCCAAAAAGCTGCCCCAGCAAGGTGTCTTCCATTTTAACCTTGGTCGACTCACCACGTATTACCTCGTCACTGTAGTTCCTAGGATTTAAATACCACTTTTTTCCATCACCATACTTTATGCAATACTTACACATATTCTTCCTATCCCTATACCTGTTCTTAAAAATTAATCATATTATACATCAAATAACATTTATGTATCTACATAATGGTTTCTAATTATAAATCTTATAATAAAATAGGGTAATAAAGCCCTATCAAGGCATATTGCTGATTTTTGAGGCTATTTAGGTCTTCAGAATACTGGCAATTGTTCCGTCAAGTCCTAGAAGTACGCCTCCTTCTTGCTATTAAAGTTATTGTAGAGAATAATAATCATTTTTTAAATCTCTTCAGGAGTCAATTTTTAACCGCTTTATGTGTTCCCAATGCTTAATTATTGGATTAGGGTGGGATAATTGGTGGGATTACTATGGTTGATGAAGCTGTAATTGACAGTAAGGGTAGAATTGTTATTCCAAAGCGGCTGCGTGAAATTTTAGATTTGAGAGAGGGGAACAAAGTGAAACTTTTAATTGGGGAGGGAAAAATAGTGGTGATGAAACCTGTGGCCCCCGAAGAATTTATACGTGAAATGGAGGGTTTTATCAAGGAAGGTTCCCCCATTCAAATGGTGAATTCTCTTAAACTCAAGGAGATATGGGAGAAACAATAATATATATTAATGCCGACTATTTGATCCATTAGTTAAACCTAGCCATAACCGGTACAAATTTTAAATTAATACAGGCAATCTCAAAAATCGCGATTAAAAAGGTGCACAATGAAAATCTTGTAGAGAAGTGTCCCTAGTTGAATCATGTAAAGCAAAATTGGGGACCTTTTTGTGATGGATGTAAACATTAAATACTGATTCCTAAGTCCTTTAAGCAATTTAGGGTGAGCTCTAAGATATTTTTTGCTTTTTGAAGTGCTTCTTCGGCCATTTCTTGAGTATAGTATTCTTGGGGTATTATCCATTTTTCTTTGAAGCGGAATGGGTATCGTAAAATTTTTGGTATATCTGGTTCAATTTCGTGAAGTTTTATTGAGATTTCTTGGAGTCTCTCCTTTATTTTCTCGTCTGCGGTTTCTGCGGTTTTTCCAAGAATCATCCAGTTTACATGTTTCTTGCTTGTTCTTTTTCCAAGAGCAATGATTAGCGCAGAAGTCGCATTCTCGGCACTTAACGCACTGCACAGGAATGAGAGATGATATCTTTTCGCATGCAACCCGACCTCGGCATCAACCAATTGTTCTTCTGCATTTCTTATGAATGCCTTTATTTCCTCAGTTTCACCCATATTTCCTCATCCTTGTTGTAGCTCCAATCTTTGGAAATATCCTTCATGTAGACTTTTAGTAATGCGGCGATTCCCACAGAGTCGAAGAGAACTTCGTATCCCTCTAAGACGCCGAAAATTAGGGAGGATTTGAAGTGAAGCATACTAAGGAACTCTGTAAGAGTGATTGAAGTTATCTCAAGGACTACACCATACTTGATAGAAATTTTATATTCGTCATCGGATAGATCTAGAGGTTTTTCGGAGACAACGAGGAGATCAATGTCGCTTTCCTCACTTGTTTTTCCCTTAGCTACGCTTCCATAAAGCAGAACACTTAAAACTTCGGGGTGTTTTTCAACGATTTCGCAAGCAGCTATCCAAGCTATCTCCTTTAAAGAGCCCCCTAGAATGCTTCGTAACTTCTCATAGTTAGCCTGATAACCCTCGCTACTAAATTTTACCACGCCCAGTTGAAGAAGCTGCTTCAGTTTCACCGAGAGCCATCTTCCACTGAGACCCGTTTCTTTAACAAGCTCCGAGAAGGATTTCTCCCCCTCAGTTAAAGCACGAATAATTCTACCCTCCGGTGTGAGGGTGAATAGCCTCAGTCCTCTTTTTTTCATGGTACTAAATTATGAGACTAAATTTTTAAACTTTACTAAGTACAAAAAATTTACAAAGTAAACTAATTTCTCCGATCCCCTCCACCACTTCTTTCACCTTCCGCGGCTAAAAGGCAAAATATAACGAGAAAAATTTCACATTATTTAAGGAATAAATACATTTAAAATAGTGACAATTCAACCCTTATAAGCAACTTAACACTCTATAAGTTGGAGGAATCTTTAGTTTGAGGGTACTAGTTTCTTATCTCTCTCAGACCGGTAACACGGAAAAAATTGCTAGGGCAATTTATAATGAAGTTTCAAAAGGACATGAGGTGGATTTAAAGAAAATCGAGGATGTTAATGCGGAAACTTTTAATCACTATGATCTAGTTTTTATTGGTGGCCCTTGCCAAATGGGAGATTTGGCAGATCCGGTCAAGAAAATTTTGGGTTCTCTTCCTAAATCGCCTAAATACAAAATTGCAGGATTCTATACACATGGTGCACCACCTGAGGAAAAAGAGGACTATACAAAATGTTTATCCACTTTCCAAAAGTGCTGTGCAGAAAAACAAATCGATTTTCTGGGATGCTTTGAATGTCAGGGCTTTCCCACACCCCAAATTCACCAAATTGTAACTGATTACCTGATAAGGAATAAGGGCTATACGGAGGAGCGAGTGAAACAAAGGTTTGAAAAAGCGAAGAATCGTCCCAACCTGGAAGATGAGAAAAATGCCAGAGCTTTTGCTCGAGAGATTCTATCCAAGTTTTAAATTTTTTTAATATTAATTTTTATAAAAGTTTAAAAATAATTTTCTTTAAATAAATTTAGTTTGGAGGAAGCCTTATTTGAAGATTTTAGTTACCTATTTTAGCTTGAGTGGCAACACGGAAAAAATAGCCAAAGCAATTTATAATGAAGTCTCAAAAGAACACCAAGCGGACATAAAAAAGATAGACCAAATCAAAGCTGATACTTTACAAAATTATGATCTTGTTTTTGTGGGAACACCCGCCCACGCCGGTGATTTATCAGGTCCAGTTAAGCAGGTCATGAATTCCCTTCCCAAATCACCAAAGTGTAAATTCGCGGGATTCTACACCCACATGGCTCCCACTTCGGATAAGGATGTACAGAGTGCACTCAGGGGAGCCTTCGAAAAAATAGTCAAAGAGAAGGGCATAGCCTATATGGGAACCTTTAACTGTATGGGCAACCCCGACCCCAACATTGCAAAGATGGTAAAAGAAGCCCGCAAAATGTCTGATGAAGAGTTTAACGAATACATGAAGGAAGCGGTAAAACATCCAAGCCCCGAAGACGAGCGAAAAGCTCAAGAATTTGCAAAAGAGGTAATATCCAAAATTAAGTAAAATAAATGTGAATCAGAACCCCAAAAATACTAGTTGAAAAAAGGATGTTTGGGAGTGTGGGGAAATTAGGCTCTGAATTTTTTCAGTGTCTCTCTCGCGAAAATTCGTGCTCGTTCTATTCGTGAAGCGTCTGGTTGACCCAAAGTCCTGTCACGCATCTCTCCAAAAGTACGCAGTTTGGGATCCTCCTGCTTCTTCAAAAAATTCGCAATTTGCTCACTAAGCTCACCCTGACAGTCAAAGAACCCTACCAAATTGGCTCCCGCCGCAGGCTCCTTACACCTAGCAAGCCACCCCTGGAATTCCTCAAAAGACAAACCATACCTATCAAAATCCTCCTTCCTATCAGGCGCAGCATGAGTTACAAAAAGGGCAATATTTTTTCCTTTAGCGTTTTTCTCCAAGAACTTTTTGGCTGGTGCAGCTGGTCCAAATGCGTTAATGGGAAATCCGATGAAAGCAAGGTCGTAGCCCTCAAGACTTTCAACCTCATCCAACTTTTTGAGTTCCTTCTCCCCCTTGATTTCTCCAAAAATGGCTTCAGCAATCTTTTTGGTATTTCCAGTCTGAGTCCAATAAGCCACCAAAACCTTCAAGCATACACCTCCAATTTCAAAACCTTATTAAAAGGATATACTTCTATATGTTTACTTAGTCTTGCCCCATTAAAGCTTTTGTTCAAGAATTCGAATGCGACTATTATTCCAAGCACTCAAGGCACGACACGTGCAACAAACGCTAAAGGAAGTTTATATAAAATTAAAATAGGAAGAAATTAACCTGTTAAGTAAAAATTATCTTTCTCAACCGTTGGTAAAGATTCTCTGGCTCTCAGTCTGCTGGTGATGCGTTGATTGCTCTTTTACTATTAATTTTGTGATTCTTTGGCTAATTCTGTCTTTTTTGGGTTTTTCTATTTCGAGCTACCCTTTACATAATGCTCGACACAAAAGTCTGCGGTTTTAGCCGTGGGATGAATTGTGGAGGGGTTTAAATAAGAATTTTGGACAAAGAGTTTTGATGTAGATGGCCCGCTAAAAAGGCCGAAATAAGTCCCCCATCCGAAACTGGAAAAACTAGGGTTCAAGCAAATAGGACTTGTTTTTTGGAAAAATTCTCCAAAAGAAGCCACCAACGGGGCGGTGGCACGCCCCTGCAGATAGCGTCCAAGCAGTGAAGCGGACAAATGCTGCCACAAATATCTATAGGAGCCTTAATAGTAAAGTTGTGAAGGGTAAAGTTAGCTGGGCATAAAAAGTTTTAGTGTATTTTTATGATTTGTGGGGTTGAGAGGTTTTCTTCGGAAAAGGGTTTAGGCTTCAACCTGAAAATAGCTCTAAAAATGCTACTTTCAGCGTAGGGTGGCACTATTTGGGAGTATTAGGAATCGCATGTGAGTCTGAAATGATAATCAGAGGTGTCCTCCAGAGACTTTTAAACGAAAAACTTTTACTCCCAGTTTACTTAGTTCTGTTCCGCCGAGCTTTTGTGGGGAACTAATGAGAGGTGTTAAAGGTACGAAGGGATTTACCAAGATTAGGAGAAGTTGTGATTGATTTCTCCAGCATTTATTTTTTGGTAATTGTACTAATCCTTTTCCTCTAGAACCTTAGAGCATTGTAGGATTTGTTCAGATACCCAAATGCGTGTGTCAAAAAATTAAGCTGCTTGGTGCTTGTTTAAGAATGGAATAGTAATGACTGTAAAATTTATAATTTTTACAAAAAATATAAATATTATGGCTTTATAATTTGGGTTGGCGATTATCCATGTCTACTATCCAAGTTGATGAGGAGACGAAGAGGAAGCTTTTGGAGATTGCTGGTCGTCTTCAAGCTGAGCTTAAGAGAAATGTGACATTTAACGATGCTATAAAGTTTCTCATCGACCAATACGAGGGGAAAAAGGATTTTAGCGCACTGCGGCCCTTCTTCGGAATTCTGAAAAGGAGTCCTGAGGGGGTGAGAAGAATTCTGGCTGAGCTCAGAGACGAGGAGGAGAAGAGACTTGAAAAGTTTACAAGGCAATCTGGCGGTTGACACAAGTGCTTGGATAGAATATTTCTTAGAAACTGAACTTGGAAAGAGGCTCGACAGCTATCTCAGTTCCCCTCAACCAAAAAAGGTTTTCGTCTCCCTTCTCACACTTTCCGAAATTTACTACGTTTTGTGCAGAGCTGGTGGGGAAAAACTTGCTGAAGAATGCCTGGAAACCCTAAGTGTCATAAAAGACTTGGTCATAGATTTGTCCTTGGATTTAGCTGTGAAGGCGGGAAGTCTGAAATGCAAAAGAGCAATATCACTAGCCGACTGCACCTGTATAGCACTAGCAGAAAAGTACGGATGCCAAGCCCTCTTTGCCAGAAAAGAAAAGGAAATAGAAGAAGAAATGAAGCGGAAACCATTCAAAGTACGTGTCGTGTTCCTAGAAGAACAACGGTAGTACCGAGTTTTCCGTGCAAATCCCAGAAATTCTTCATATTAAATTTGGGTAGGTTTCTATATTCGTTTTTGTTTATCTCAAGTTGCCTCAATGTGATAAGAAGGGAAATTTGGTGTTGTCAGGTTAGGGTATTATTCCCCTTTCGCAGTAGTATTTGTTAAATGTGTCGTAGCATTTGTCCAGATATGCGATGTATGTGTCAAAGTCTAGGAGTCCAATTTTGAGTTGCAGGAAGAATCCCAGCGGGTCCAGCGCTCTCATTATGCGTAGCTCATCCACTGTTGGCCAGGGTGTGGTTTTCAGGTCTTCGGCTACTTTGAGGTTCCATCCGACGTTCTGTTTTACCATATCAACTGTGATTCCGGGGTGGATGCTGTCGAGGTACATTTCTTTTGTTTTTTCGTCAAACCGGAAAATGCCCATGGTGGTTATTACTGCTGCTGGTCCTTTGCCTCTGAGTTTTAGTTTTTCCCTTGCTCCGGGTCCGTCTATGAATCCGGGGCTTGTTATGAAATCCACCTTTTCGGGGAATCTTCTTTTTTCCTGGCGCATCATTATTAGTAATCTTTGGGCTGAACATGCAATGTCGCATGCCCCACCGCTTCCTGTTAAGCGTACTTCGGGTTTTTTGTAGTCGCCAATTACGGTGGAATTCACGTTTCCATACTTGTCAACTTGGGCTCCGCTTATTACGCCCACATCGATGAGTCTGCTCTGCTGGTCTGAGAAAACTCTTATCATACTGTCTGCCGAGACTACCCTTTCAAGGCAGCTGTCGTCTGCTACACCCATCATTAGTCTTCTGGGCTGAGGGTCTATGGCTCCGCCCTCAACGATTATTGTTAGTCTTGGGGCGTGAGCAAGCTTGGCTGCCAGAGCTGCTATTAGAGGGATTCCTATGCCTGCAAAAATGGTTTCCTTATCCTTCAACTCTCTCATGGTGGCTGCAACCAACATTTCTGTTGGAAGAGCTTTTTCGGGGATTAGTTCTCCACTCATCATAAAAACCTCCATTAAATTTTCACGCTTTCGATGGTTCCCAAGAATTTGTGGGACATTTGGGTTAACTTGTGGAGTCTATCCCACCCTACCTTCTTACAGTATTCCGCGTGGTTTTCAACTCCATAAACCCACTCGTCCGCCCATTTAAGGAAGTCTTCATGGCTCTTACTCCAGAAGTCTCTCGCCCAGTGCAT
>CAZECW010000041.1:0-9747 GCA_964510585.1 uncultured archaeon
ACCCAGTAGTGCACGGCGCTCTTGCTGATTTTTTAAAAAGGGGGAGTACCTTGGCGGTTCTGCGGAAGCTGCTCATGAAGATATAGTTAACCACGCCCAGAACCTTGAGCTCCACGGGAACCTTGCCCCGGCGAAAAACACCCAAACCCAAAACGAAACCCCGGAAATCAAAACCATTAAAACACATGAGAAAAACTACCCCCAACAAGTTTATAAAATCACCCTTATTTGGACAAGTCTCATAAAATATACGGAAAAACAAATAAACATTTAGCTAAAAACCAAAAAGACATCCAGTCCCTAACTCTAAAAAACAAAAAAACTCCTAAAATAGGATCAACCAAACAAAAAGGTGTAAAACCAGTTAAAAATAGAAAGGCAGGGAAGCAATTAGCAGCAGACATTACCCAAAAAGGTTATTCGAAGCCGTCACATGAGCTTAAATGTTTCCACGATCTTAAAAATTTTGGAGCAAGCCTCCCAGTTTGAATTCTAAAACCCTCCTTAGGGAAACAAAGCCAGTCAAAAAGATTATTTGAATAAAAATTAAATGTTTATGTACAATATTTGAAATTTTTAAAGGAGGTCTAAAAAACAACCAAAAATATTTGAGAGGAGGTCGAGTTGTGAGTAAAGAAGAAATTCCATTGGTTATTGCTCAACCATACGCTTTGCCCATTATGGACCTAAAGTATCAAACTAAATGGGACATTCCGGAGGAGGTTGTAATCACCGCCGCGCCCACAGGAGTCATAATTGATAGGTCTGGAAACCCGAATCAACCCTACAGTACAGATGAGATATTAAAAGAGTCAATGGCAGCCGTTGAAGCGGGAGCAACAGCACTCCACATCCACACGCGGGA
This sequence comes from uncultured archaeon, assembly GCA_964510585.1. GTDB lineage: Archaea > Asgardarchaeota > Jordiarchaeia > Jordiarchaeales > Jordiarchaeaceae > Jordiarchaeum. The sequence goes on from CAZECW010000041.1 coordinate 866, forward strand.
TCCAGCAACTGGACTGTACACTACTGAGAGGAAACCCATCCACGACGTCATAGACCCGCTGAGGAAAAAGTATGGTAAAAAGATCGTCATCGGTGGAGAAGCACTCTTCGGAACAAACTTCGAAGAATTAATGTATCCCATCAAGGCGAAGCTCTACGAAGTCTCACCGGTTAATACCTGCGGAATGTTTGTTGGAGATGCATTATTTGCGAATCCACCACCATTCATCCAAGCCGCCACAAAGTATTTCCAGGAACACGGGGTAAAGCCTCAAGTAGCGGTTTATAACCCCGGAGACATTGACAACGCGTACCGATGGCTCATCAAACCAAAAATAATTGAATCGCCCTTTGAGTGGATAATAGTTCCAGCCATTCCAGGAGCCATGCCCATGACCAATCCTACGGCGATGACAGAAGCCCTCCTATTTTTCGAAAGAAGAATCAGAGAAGTGGATCCCACAGGTAATCCCTTCATAACAGTGTGCTCCTCGGGAAGAGCGTCAAGCTACATAACCGCCCTAGCCATAATGCTGGGACACAATGTAAGAGTGGGAATGGAAGACACAATATACAAGTATCCCCACAAAGAAGACATACTGAAAAACAACCTAGACAGCATAAAAATAACCACAAAAATAGCGGAAGCCCTAGGCAGAAGACCAGCAACCGGCGAAGAATATAGAAAGCGCCTAAACATAAAATAACCCAACTCTCTCATTTTCTGTATACAAGACTCCTCAAAGGAGGGCATAGACACCGAGGAACAAAATCCAAAAAAGCAGGCCGAAAAAGAGCTTAAAAACTCCGAAAATAAATTTGTAAAAAGCCAGAATTAAGAGTAAGAAACTTAAAGCACACGAAGCGCCCCGGCCATCAACCAGCTATACGAATTTCGCCCTCCAGCGGAAGAACAAAGTACTAAAAGTATAAATATAAGAGAAATTGGCAATAAGAATAAACATGTATTTCAGAAAAACATTGTACCAGTTTTGAAAAATATAGGGTATATTCCGCCAAAAGATAAAACTCTAAAAAATAGGAATAACCAAACAAAAAGGGAAACAGTTTAAAACCCAATTTTCGCAGATCTAACTCTCATATCCGATGTACTGCTTATTTTTCTGGGATTTATATGAAACTGCTGAAAGTTAAAAGCAAGGGTGAAAACCAGCTGGCGCTCACTGTACCAATAATGAAGAATCACAAACATTGCCGAAAAAGTTGACAGGAGCTGCGAAGCAAGCCCCACAAACCAACCCAAGGCAAGCCACCAAAGCACCATTGAAACCCCCATAACCAACCGCCCAACCAGCCCAACCCCCACATACAGCGTCAACACCTGAACTGAAAACCTAGCCATCAAGAAACACCTGGAACACCCCCAAAACCCCTAAACGATAACAGAAAAGCCCAAACCCCAGACACCCCCAGACCCACAAGGTTAACTGGAAAGTCTATAGTGAACGGAAACATCATATGCTCGGGATGGATGTACTCACTTCACTCGGTAGACTCATAACTTAACGGCAGGCTTTGTATATCAGAGTGAAAAGGGATTTATTATGAGTTAGTTTTGAGGAACAAATCGAAAAAGCAAAGAAGCCGGCATAGCGTATGAGCTTTATCGTTTACTACGCGGCGCGTTAAATTACGCTGGTATGCCAACAGGTATTTTGACTTATACAGGTTCTAGGTGTGAGTTTAGGGAAGTCATTTCTGAATTCCCAGTTGAAGACGAAAAGGCGGATCTAACAGTTTTTGTATCTAAATTTGGTGGCGTTATTCAACCTTTTCTAATTATCTAAGAGGGTTTATAATAGACCAGATCCACCCGTTGCGAGTGCTGTGAAACAGGCTAGAAGCTACGCCTTAAAACTAGGTGTAACCATTACGCCTTTGCCATCTTTCAGACGCTCTTCAAAATTTTGCGGAAATTGAACGCTTTGGTTGATGATTTAAGGATGTTGAGTGTGAGGCTACATATTTTGGGTAACAGGTTATCTTCATGACGCGTATGGGGGCTTCCCATAAGTGTTTGGAGCGTCCAGATTGGAGGGGTTCGTGTACTTGTACTATATGTTAGGTGGGGAGTGGAAGAAACCCACGGTTTTTAGTTTTATTCTATTTCCAAAGATAGGTGCTAGGCTGGCCTCTTTGGCTTTGTATCTTATTTTCGGTTCTCTATTGAGAATGAGTTCTCCATTTATTGGAAATTGTATGATGTGGTTTCGCAATTTGCTTGTTGAATCGATGAGAATTTTGCGTATGTATTTGGCGGTTTCTTCTCCTGCCAGAAGTGCTTCCTCGAGTCCTGTTACTGCAATTCTTTGATTTATGGTTTGTCGCCTGTGCAGTCTCCTGAGAAATTCTAGGATGCTTATTTTGTCCTTTATTTCTTCGAATTCTTTGCCTATCATTTTTCTCTCTACGAGGTTGTATCCCACTTCCATCAGTTGTAGGTTTTTCATCGATTTTCACCGATAAATTCTTCAAGTGTTGTAGGCTTTACCTTTTTGGGTATTGTGGTCGCCACTCCTGCGATTTTTGCATAAACCTCGTCCCCCGTCTTTTTATACATTAATTCCGAAACTTTTTTGACTTCCTCCCCTCCATACTCTGACAGGTATTTCAATATTGGTTTACCCTCAGAATAGACTGTGTACATGAGGTGAACCTTGTCTATTGCTGAGAGATCTTCTCCTTTTCTGATTTTTTCTTCTATAAATAGTTTCCTCTCTTGGGGTTTCAAAATTTTTACGTTGTTTCCTACTTTTTCTATTAGCTTTTCTTTTATGAATGCGCCTATTTCTATTCCTCCTTTGCTTAGCCTCTTATGGAGCGCATCGTAACTTATGCTGTCAAATCCCGTAAGGTAACTGCAATAAATTCTTGTTATTTCATTAATAACTCCCGATAGTGCCTCGGTATCCCTAATCTTAAGAAGTGAGTCAATTATGTCGTCTATGTTGCTTACAGCTTCTTCAACTTTTACCTGTTTGCCATCTTTGAATATATTCGGGTAATGTTTCGAATAAAGCTCAAGACATTTACCCATAGCAACCACAAACATATCTTCATCCCTCAAATCTCTGTCAGAGAGCCATAACCTCTCAAGAACTTCTCTTGCTCTATCATGAATTCTGTCCTTGAGTGTTTCCCAACTTATCCTCTCAGGCTCTTCAAATGTTTTTTGACACACTATAATTATGTCGTACCGGATGCCCCCTCCATGTACACCAACCCTCGCCTCAGACCTAACAGGGTATATCGCTGAAATTACGAAACGCGGCCATCCCTCTTCGTAGGCTTCAAGTATTGCCCTGAGGGTAGATGCCCATGCCTTGTTCCTTTCATGATGAAAAGTGAAAACCATTAATCCATCATCTTTAAGCACTCTATTGCACTCTTTAAAAACATTGGTTAAACCTCTCAAGAAGAAATCGTCACCTTTATTCTGAACAGGATTTTTTATGATCTCTCTGGAACGCGGCGAATAATCCCCTTGATAACAATTGTACCTATCCTGAAGAGCTAATCTTTGCCAAACGTAAAAGAAGTCCGCTATTTCTGAATACATTACATTATCGTAGTATGGGGGATCCGTTATGACTGCATCGATGGATTTGTCAAGTATAAATGAGAGATCCTCGGATGTTTGGGCTTTTAACAACGCGTTGGCCTTCCCACTCAAAATTTCATCGAAACTCTCCCCCAAACATCCTCTCAAATTATGTCCAACGATGACTTTCTCTGAATTCCCGTTTCTAGATATGGTCTCATAAGGGTGAAGTGTGTAGTTTTTGGCTCGTAGAACTTTATCAACATAGCTTATGAAAGTCCCCCTTCCATACTTCGTTCCCCAAACATTGTTTTCTACAGGAGTATTTGGAGGCCAGTAAGCGTGATGCCCAAATAATGGTTCTAGCTTCCTGGCTCCTTGATTGTACTTACAAAACATGTTATTGGCGTTTATTGAATCTGAAAATGTTAGAATCATGAACTCTCTGATGTTTTCGTCCTCTATTTTCTGAATCTCCGTCAGGAGCATAGAAAGGCAAAGAAGTTGGCGTTCATTAAACATTTGATGGAAGTATTCGTACTGAAAATTTTTTGCCTGTCTTGTATTATAACCGTCCGGAAGCTTTTGTTTTGGTATCAGGAGCTTGCCTTTTCTCTGCTCGAAATCTTCTTTGGACACTAAAAACTGTTTCTGGTCGTACTCATCGGCTTTTTTGTATCCTCTCTCTCTGCAATATGGGCAATAATACTCTACAGCGTAAATTTCTGCCTTTGGAATTTTTCCTTCCCGCCTCACAGATCTCAAAACCTCTCCCTTATCTCCGCATGCACAGAGATAGTACTTTCCCTCGATGTATCCCTCGAACGGAATAAACGTCTTCTCACAATTTGGGCACGGAATTTCCTTATTTAGCTCCCAAGTTTCAATTATCTCTTTACACGCAGGGCAGAAAACTACGTGAAGCTTATCCCCTAGAGAGGCTATTCTAAATGAGCTGAAAAGCGTAACATCATTTCCACACCTAAGGCATTTAATTTTTTTCACCCAGAATGTATACATTGTGTCGGCTTCTCGGCCACATTTTGGGCATATGGTTCTATAGTATTTTTTGATTTTGTCCGCAATTTTATCTTGAAGTTTATTAAATTCCTCCCTGAATTTGTCCAAATTCAAAGATTCAATTTCCTTCTTAGTTATGAACCAAGCCACAGGGTGAATATCTATCCCAATAACTCGGCAACCAAGCTTCAGCGCCTCAACAATGGTGGTTCCACCACCCATAAAAGGATCGAGGACTATCTTCTCACCAAATTCTGTTTTTTGGTAAAATTTTCTTAAAAGCTCATTTTCGGAAATATCCGATGGCAAGAATGTGGTCAAAATTATCATTCTGAATATGCTGCCAAGTCTTCTAGCCCACCACTTGTGAATTTGATAAATAGGCTTCTTAGCATTTGCTTCCCTCAGAGCAATTTCATTGAGCCTTTCAATTGGAAAATCTTTTATTATGTAACTCATAACTTCACCTCAATTCGAGGAACTATACATTCCATGAGAGACAATCCACCGTGAACTACAACTTTACCATAGCCTTCAATAGGCCAGAAGTACCTACCTCTAACATAACAATAATTATCGTCGATAAGCACATAACTTGCATCTTTAGGAAGCTCCCTTAGTCTCTCTAAATCCTTTTGTCCAAATCGTGATATCTCGACGTATCGGCTAGACCCGAAGATTCGTTCTTTCAAGAACCTTCTGTCACCAGCACCCAAAGCCCAGACCGAATCGACCATTATATAGCCATGGTCGGAAGTGATAGTTACGGTAACACCTTCAACCATACTCAGAATTTCGAGCAATACTTGCTTTGTTTTGTTATATGCTTCTGGAGGCGGGATAATTCTTGCCGCATGATGTAGAATTTCGTCTGGATAAGAAACCCAAACTGGCAGCCTGAAATCTATCCCTGAAGGGACTTTACCACTCTTAACCTCTGTGTATTTAACACCAAGGATGTTTCTGAACCTTTCCGTTGTGGATGGCAGGGCAGAGAAACCATAACTGTAGTCAACGATATTATAACATTTTTCTAAGTCTTTGAAGAGAAGATTTCCTTCTCTAATGCTCATACCATCAATAATAACAATGGGGTTCTCGAGTTTGAAAGGGAATTTTGCCATTTGTTCATAGAGATAATCATATATCTCAAAAAAGGTGTTATTTAACTCCCACTCAAACTCGGAAATGGTATCTTCTTGGCGAAAATATGCACCACCACTGAAACTTGTATCCCACAAATCAACTAATATTTTCCAAGTTTCCTTTATTGGATCATCAGACTCAACAAGTCGCCTGATGTGTTCCTCACGCAATCTTCTCAGCCTCAATAATGGCTTTAACGCGACCCCCACCCAGAGAAGGGGGAAGTTTGTCAATTAATTCGACGATTTCCCTCTTACTCATAGAACCTCCGATAACCAATTTTAGTTTAACTACGGAAATTGTGGGTTTTCTGATGTTCAAGGACTTGACAAATGTCTCAAATGATTTGAAATCCTTAAAAGTTCCGTCTGAGAATTCCAGTTCGACTTCCTTCACCTGCACACTATCTGGAACTTTTCTCTCTACATCAACAGATAAACTGTACGGAGATGAATGTTCAGATATTTCAATCTGTAGTGGAACTTTTCTCTTTTCTTCCTCTTCGATAGATCCAACCTTTGTTTCAGCAAACGATTCAGTAGGCTTAAATGTCCTATCGGTAATTTCCCTAGCTTTCTTTTCTTTGACCTTTTCCTCTGTGATAATTTCTTCCGGGGAGGGAACATACTTACTCAAGATAACCTTCGTATCGTCTTTAAAAGATGGAAGGGGATCTGGTGTACGTGAACGCTTACCTCTGTATTCTATCACTATCTTGTCTTGTGCATAAAGGGATCTTAGTGCTTCCTCAAGAAGGGCTTCGACTACAACTATGGGTTTACCTGGAGTAGCCTTAAAGTCATACCTTATGTCTTCCAGTTTAAGTCCACTACCCTTCCCTTCAAGATGCTTAAGAATTTCACTACGAATTGTTTCGGTATCGTAACTTGCTTTAACGGTGGATCTTACTTCATCTAAGTTGCATGGAACAAGTCGGTACTTAATTTCCCCATTCTCAAATCCCGTGACTCTAACCCAATAACCATAAAAATCAGAGAGCTTCTCCTTCAAGAACCTGCTGTCACGGTCTCTAAGCTTGTCAAGAAGGGTTTTATTCTCTCCTGAAATTTCACTCTCGTACTGTTCACATAGTCGAAGTCTTTCAGCTATAACCAGCAAGTCTTCATTTTTTGTTAAATCCCCGCTTTTAGGAACGTACAAGATTAATCTGTTAGCGAATTTCTTCCCACTGTAAAATTTATTGATTTCAGATTGATTTAAAGTCTTAAGTGAAACAACTATTCTTATGCGATCAGCTTCAGCTCCCTCTATATCGTCGCAGTACCCACTATCGGGATGATATATGATATAGGAGGATTCTTTTCTTATTCTTGACTTAATTATGTCCAGAGCATCTTTTGTTTTTCCTCTGCTAATGGTCTCAATGGCCTTATTCTGAATTAGTGTAACTATGTTTGCCTGGTATCCAATAATGTATCTGCTATCCCTGATCCAAATGTGGGATGATATGTTTGGCAAATCTAAAAGAACAGAATCGATGTCGTTAATGTTCATTCCTGGTCGAAGCGCACCTAAAATAACATCATTTCTTGAGGCTCCGATACCTTTGCCTTCGCCAAACGAATAAAGCAAAATAGTATTTAACAAACTTCTCACATTATCTTTTCCTATGAGCTCCGCATCCTTCTGTGCATTTTCTGTGAGAATTCTATCAAGCGATAATAGATCTCCTTCGCTCATATCAATGTCAGAGGTCAAAATCATATCCACATTTTCATATTTTTTTGCAATAACTGAAGCCAATAAGCAAAGAACACCACGTGTATTCTGGTAATTGGGGGAGCTACTATATCTGGTCAATAGAGTATCCATTAGTTCTGGATGTATTGGATATAATTCAATCATTCGCTGTTCATATAGTGGCGAGTTTACTATCTCAACTTCTGAATCGCGATAATGTTTAACATACGAGCTTACAATTCTGGAGGCAGCCTTCTTATCAATTTCCTCAAAGATTCGGAATAGGATAATTTTGTGTCTATCCTTTGACAACGTCAAATTTTCGCGGTAAGGCTCAACTCGATTTATCCTTGCTAATATTTCACTCACTTCCCCATACAAAGAGCAGAATACCAGTAACTTGGAATTTTCTTCACATGCAATCTCCGCCAATACTTGAAGAAAATTTAGGTTGTTCTCCTTGTCTTTGACTCCTCTATACCAGCTTTCAACTTCGTCCATAATAATGACAGTAAGTTCCCTATCTGCTAACGCCTTTTTAAGCAGCCCACTTCCAGGAAAAGTTGTGATTTCTTTCAACAAATTATCTTTGCCAAGACCATGAAAGATAGGCTCCCAAAGGTGATTTGGGGGATAATCCATCAGAGAAAAAGCCAAAACAGCGGAGCCTTCTGGTAGACTCAAGCTCATATTATTATCTTTAATCCACTTTTCTCCAATATGTGGACTCTTGAATAAGTGGTACAAAAGACACAGAATGCGGCTCTTACCGGTACCGAAACCACCCATTATTTCAAAGAAACCTTTACTACTGGTTCCCTTCAGTTTCTCATCTATTGCCTTTAACAAATTTCTTATTTCAACCGAAGGGTAGGTTCCGTCAAAAATGTATTGAGGATTTTCCTCCTTCCCATGTTCAAATATACCTCTTAAACTATCCCAACCGTGTATATCCCCCTTTACTACATCATCTCTAAGCTTAACCACATCAGCTATTTTCATAAAATCACCGTAAAGGTAATGAAATATTTCTGTTGGCATATGGATAGGGCGCGCTACTAGTTATTGTGGCGCACATCTCCGCTCGTGGAGACTGATACATCAACATTTTTTATACCCCCTTACCGCACAATTAGCTCTTTTAACTTTTCATTGGCATCTTCATTGGCGAAGAAGTTATCCTCAGTAACAAGAACGGAACTATAATAAATTGCACCAGCTTTATGAGTTCTTAAAACACCTCTTAATTTTTTATGAAATCTTACACTTATGGGCAAGAGTTCGTTCAAGTAAAAGTCCCATTTACGCTTGTCATCCCAATTAGCGGTATCAATGATCTCTATGGCCACTCCCTTTTCCCGCAGCTTTTCAGCTAGTTCTTTTGCCTCTTGGATTCGCTTACTTTCAAGCATCGAATCATAGAGAAATTTAAGCATTTTACTTCCTCCAAATTG
>CAZECW010000042.1:0-6385 GCA_964510585.1 uncultured archaeon
GAGATAGACCTGGTTTCGAGAATGTCTGTATTCCATCTATTGATAACCATAAATTTATCAATACACCAGCCTATAAACTTTTTTTGGCGATTCATCCCCACGACTTGAAGTCGGGGGCTTTCTCGCCAACGGTTTTGTAAATGGATTTAAGTGTCTAAAAGGTGGCAGAATTATCAGCTTAACCTGTGCTTGTTCTAATGGGGAATGGAAATTCCAGGTGGGTAAAGCAAGTCTCCAGGGCTTCAAATTTTGTTCTCATTGCGCCTTTCCCATTTAAAAAGGGGGGAATTAGTATTGTTAGCTTGGGCAAAGTTTTAATAGAAATATTTAATCCCCTTTAGTCAGACTTGAGTTCTCTTAAAAAATTTCGGGGACGAATCTATGGAAAAGGTTGTGCGCATCTCCCAGATTGGGAATTATGTAGGTGAGTCTGTTCAAATCAGGGGTTGGATACACCTAAAAAGGGAGCATGGTAAACATATGCTCTTTTTGGTGGTTAGAGATGGTACTGGTTTCATTCAGGTAGTGTTGAGAGATAATGTTAGGGGTTATGATGAGGTTTCCAAGAGTTATAGGGAGGCTGCGGTGATTATTACCGGAAATGTTGTTGAGGATAAGAGGTCTCCTTACGGTTATGAGATAAGGGCGGAAAGTGTTAAGGTGGTTTCTCAATCTCAACCCACAATTGAGGAGGAGCTCCAGCCAGATTCTTCAGTTGATGTGTTGCTGGACAAAAGGCACTTGGTCATTAGGGGAGAAAAGGCTTCGGCGGTGCTGCGCTATACTGATAAATTACTGCGGTACATTAGGGAGTTCTGTGTGGAGAAGGGTTTAACCGAGGTTGTTCCCCCAATAATTACGAAGGCTGCCTGTGAGGGTGGGGCCACCCTTTTCCCAGTTAAATATTTTGATGAGACTGCTTATCTTACCCAGTCTTCTCAGCTTTATTTGGAGGCGGTGCTTCCCGCTTTAGGTAACGTTTACTGTATTCAGAAATCTTTTCGGGCGGAACAGCATAGAACTAGGAGACATCTTTTGGAGTATTACCACTTTGAGCCGGAGCTGGCATTTATTGATTTTGAGGATTTAATTAGGTTTGCTGAGGAGAACATTATCCACATAGTTAAGAGGACTTTGGAGGAGGATTACAAGATTCTTGAATTGTTCGGTGTGGAGGATCTTGAGGTGCCCAGACAACCGTTTAAGAGATTGACCTATGCTGAGGCTTTAGAGTTCTTTAAATCTAGGGGTGTGGTCATCGAGCCGGGAATGGATATTGAGGAGTCCAAGGAGAGAATGCTTGTGGACTATTTTGGAGAGCCTGTTTTTCTAACAGAATTTCCAGCCGAGCAGAAGGCTTTTTACTTTAAGAGAAAGGAATCCGATGAAAGTGTGGCTCTAGCTATGGATTTGCTTGTTCCCACAGTGGGCGAAATCATTGGGGGAGGAATGAGGGAGGATGACTATGAAAAAATTATTTTGCGGCTGAAGGAAATAAAAGCTAACCTCGACGATTATCGCTGGTACACAGACTTTAGAAAATACGGCTCAGTCCCACACGGCGGCTACGGATTAGGCATAGAAAGAACCGTAGAATGGATTCTGCGCCTGGAACACATTCGCGACGCCACCCTCTTCCCAAGATTCGTAAACAGACTACTACCCTAACCATAAAGTGGTAGTTGTTTGTCTTGCGCCCCCTTTTAGGGTGCAGATAAGTCTTTAAACGCTTTAATCAAAATTTTTCTAAACCATTTTGGTAACCTGTTGCATGGTGATTGATTTGAGCTATGGGAAGCTTAAGAAGTATGATGCGCTCCTCAACGATTATCGGGAGCTTTATCACAGGGATGTTTTTGACTATGTTAAAGGAGTGGGGGTGACTAGTCAAATCGTCTCTCTTTCCAGGGAGCTGGAGGAGCACTATGAAAATAAGGCGCGAAGTGCTGATAGTTATTATTCTCCCCTGATGGAGGCAATTCGTGTTTTTTTCAAGTCTCAGAGGTGTCTTTTGGAGGTTTCAAACCGGCTTTTCAAAATGGGAATTAATGATTACCTTTTCAGTTTTGAAGATGAGCAATCTCTTAAAAAGGTTCGAATGGGAAATAAAGTTTTGGAAATTGGTTCAGATCCTGACACGCAGAAAATAAGGGAGGTTTTGCTGGAAGTTTTAGAGCATATCGAACCGTGTTTGCCCGAGCTGAAGTCCGCCTCTAAAAAAATTTTGGGAGCTAAGGATAAGGACTTGAGCTCAATGTTAGAGGGGGCAACGAATCTTCTGAACTCTAAAATACACTTCTTTAACTCGCTGGTCAATATTCTGGAGGGAAAATTTGAAAATGCAATCTACGAATTGGAAGAATCCATCAAAAACATAGAGGGGGCAATAAAATCCGTTAAAACCAATTTAGACACGCCAGGCGAAGTTGAAAACGCCAAGAAAACAGAAGCCTACCTCAAACTAATAATTGATAACCACAAAAACTCCATCGCATCCATGAAGCAACTCATTTCAAAAAAGGGCAAAATGAGGTAACCTACCCCAAAAGTGAGAAAAGTAATCAAAAATAGGCAGGTAACACGCACACTTTTCAAACACTTTTGCCTTCCACAACTCCAATTTTTGTTGGGCCTCTCCTTGCTTTTAGGTTTTAACGGCTTTGAAGTATGCTCCGCTTCCCCTCACACTTTCCTTTATGATGTACTGGTCTATTTTGGCAATGGGATAGAGGAAGGGAAATATTAGGTAGTCGGGGATTCTGTGGCGTCTGAAGAATTCTCTTATTTCCTCTGCCACTTCGCTGAACTGTTGATTATAGTAACCGTAGGCGGCAGCCTTCATATCTAGGCTCTTTATTAGTTTCAACAGTTTTTTTAGGGTGTATCTTCTGTGGTGTCCGAGGCCTATGTCTTCTCTTGTTAGCCCGCTCCTCACAGTTTTTTCCTTGATGATTATTTTTTTCCTCTCTATGGTGGGCACGGTTCCAATTATGGCCCCTCCATTCTTAATTACCCTCTTTGAGTCTTGGATGGCCTTCCTGTCGTCTGGAATGTGCTCTAAGACATCCAGCATTATAACCCCGTCAAAAGTGTTATTTCTGAAGGGGAGGGCTTGCCCATCTGCAATTAAAAAATCTATGGGTAGGTTGTTTATTTTGGCGGATTTGTGAGCTTCAAAGAAGTCTTCGTTGGGCAAGTCTACCGCCACCATCCTTAAACCCTCTTCCATCAAGGCCACGCTCCAGACACCCCAACCGCATCCCAGATCCAAAACCATCATTTTAGGTTCAGGATCCAGAGCCTTATAAACCCTTTCAGCCCTCACCACATCCAGAAGGTATGGGTGCCCAATTGTTCTGTATATAAATTCCCTAAAGGCTATCACTAGGGGACTGGGGTTAGTGTGTCTATGGTAAGATAGAAAGCGACCAATTATCGGCTTTTTAAACAATTTTTAAGCCTCCATAAACCTATTTTTCAACTATATTAGAGGTTCTCCAGAGATATTCAAAATAATCTGCGGCCAAGGCGGCGAGCCCCAAGTGGTCTGACCATATTCCCATGGAGAAAATTATGTTTCCTTCAGGGGTGATTTCTGGAAATATTATGATTGCTTCTCGGTTATCTACTATTATTCCACCGCCGTATAGCACGTCGCGAGTCCTTATCTCTCCAGAGAACTTGGAAATTTTGTCTAGGAGATTGGCTTCAATTTCAGACGCCATAAATTTTGTTTCTACATCCTTCAATCTCAGTTTTCCCAAAATGTGCTGCAGAACCTCCATTTTTTCCTCCTTTATTTTGGGAATAGCTATGAGAATATTTTTCTTCGTTTTTTCAACCATTTCCCCCATTTTTTCCAAAATGTTCTCTTCCCCATGAATTATCCAAATGTCTGGCCTTTCAGACTCTCCGCTTTTTTCGTAAAGTGGCTGTAACTCGTTAATGATCTGCTCCTCGTTTTCTTCTAGTTCTCTCTGTATCTGAAGTTTAAGGTTTCTCATAGCCTCCGTGGGCGGTCTGGGCCTATACTTGTTAGGTCTACCCCTATCGGATCTCACCCACCCCTTCTTCTCAAGCCTCTCAGCCACCTCATAAATTCTAGAATAGGGAACACCGCTTCTTTTGCTCAGCTCAATAGCAGTAAGCGAACCAGCACCAAGGAGAGCTAAATAAGCCTCAATCTCATATTTGGTGAGTCCAATATCCTCCAACGCCTTTTTGGTCTTGTTACTAATCATACGAAGTCAGCCCACAAACTTAATGCAATCCTTTGGACTCTTTATTAATTGTATCCTCCAATCTTTTTAAATTATTGACGGCAGCCCCCTCACCCTTTCAAAAAGTTAATACGCAACTAACCCCTCTTAAAAGTGGCAATAATAGAAAAACAGTGGGGAGCCCACATTGTATGCAGATAAAGCAAAAAAACTCCAAACCCTAAGAAACATTCTGATCGAAAAGGGGTTTCAAGTGAGACGCCACTGCTGCGAATACTTCCTAATCAAAAACAATAAATTCATAGGAGTCCTCTCACTATTTCCCAGCTGGAACCAAGCACTACTCGTCAGCACAAACAAGCAAGAATCCCAAAAAGTATTCCCAGAAATTCTACAAATCATCAAAGAACTTTTCCCCGAGATAAAGGTAGAACTTCAAGGTTAAATAAACCAAAAACCATAATTGCTCACAAAATACTGGTTGCCTCTCAAATAAGGTAGAAGGGATGGAGACACATGGAGAAGAACGAAAATCAGGAGCAGAAGAAAAGAGTAAAAGCAATCAATATTGATCCAAGACTATGTAAAGGCTGCGAACTATGCATACACTTCTGCCCCCAAGGCGTACTGGAAAAATCAAAAGAACCAAATGAGCAAGGCTACTATCCCCCAGTACCCGCCAACATAAAAAATTGCAAAGCTTGCAAACTCTGCGAATTATACTGCCCAGACTTCGCAATTTTTGTCGAGGAAGAAAACTAATCGGTGGAAATCATCATTGCAGCCTAACGTTTTTTATGAGGAAGAGGGTGAGGGCAAATATCGTGTTTGGACATATTTCTTCCTGATGGGTAATGACCTGGTGGTTGGAATCTGCGGAGGGGAGAAACCACACATAGGCGCCTTAGCCGTGGCAGAGCCCCGCCCAAGCAGAAATAAGCCGGGAGTCACATCATCAACCTCCTCCGTTATCACCCTGTATGGCCACAAGGATGACATTGTGGCCCGCGAAGCCGCTGACAGTATAGCCAGAGAGACCAGTAGGACGGTCACCGTGACAGCAGGTATCCATGTAGAAAACGCTACACAAAAAGAGATAGAAACACTACTGGAAAATTCGAGACGCCTAACCAAAAAAATCATAAAGAAAATTAATTCACTCACATAACCTCCAAAAGGCCTCCCACAACAATATGCGTTACCAACCACTTTGTTTACGTTTTTATCCAGACCCCCTGTTTCAAAGTAAAACAGAAGATAGCCTTTTGGGAAAATTTATTGCAAGTCAGAGCTGCGAGCTACCATATAAGAGCTAAGGAGAGTGAAAAGGTACGCTAACCTTCCCCATCTCTTTTACCAAAATTTAGAGTTGCTGCCTTTTTAAACGAGGGCGTCTCAGTTTTTTGTAGACGCTTTAAGACGAAGCCACTGTAATTTAAATTCCCCCCGAGAAAGCTGAAACTTCAATAACATTGTTATACTATATGCAGATTTCCGATATATACTAGTTTTTTCCTAAAACTTGTTTAAAGAATTTGGGACGATAAGAATGAAAGAGAAGTCAAAAATACTTGCAGCCAGCATCCTCATAGTGCTTACCCTCAGCTTGGGAACAAGCTATCTAACATTGAGACCAGGCGCATTTACGAGCAACAACTACTCCGTCTGACTAATTTATGCGGGCCTCAAATGGCAAATGAAATCCTCCGCACCGAATCTCTCCTCTAGTCTTAATTTTTCTACCGACCTGGACATAGAAACATTAACACTTGTGTACGTCATTAATTTTGCTAAATTCGCTTTAGATTTTCTATTCTTGGTTCCTTATACACTAGCTATTCTTGTTACAGGACCGATTTGCATTTTTATTTCATCTCTCAGCGGTGTTTCTGACTATGAAAAATTTCGTAACGCAGCAAACAAATTTTGGTCTATAGCCACTAAAGGTACGAGAGAACAGAGAATACTGCTTATCGGCAGTATTGTAATTATTGTGGCTTTTTATGTGATAGCGGTATTCCTCTCTTTGACACTCTCCGCGACTAAAGTCGGGAGATTCTTGCTTCTGGCTCATCGGGAGCCTTCGAAGCAATGGGTGTGCCATCACCCAGTTAACACGCCCTTCCCTCAAGGGAACGGCGTCTATGTTGGCACCCTCATGGGGG
>CAZECW010000043.1:0-13760 GCA_964510585.1 uncultured archaeon
GTGCTTGTTCCCATTCTCGTCGAGGTACCAGAAGGTTACGTGCCCAACCGTCGTAGCCCTCGATCCTACTTTCGGCGATTGCGGGATGTCGAATGGATGTACCTGCCTATGTATTTGATCATTTCCCTGCGGTTGTTTATCGTGTCCTCAAGCTCTCACGTAGAAACCCTTGGGATACTCGTGGAAGAGGCGGTGGATGAGTGAACGGTCCTCGCGAGTGTCGTCGACGCGATCCTTCAAGTTTGTGAGCAGATGATACTTACTGCCAGGCCCTTTACGCAGCATCCTGTAGGGGGGAAGACTTTCATATCCATCCATTCGCCATTTTGTTTGAATCCCCCTCGGTCACCAGGGTGTGGATGTGTGGGTTCCACTTCATGTCTTTGCCGTAGGTGTGGAGCACTGCTATCACGCCGGGGGGTTACCTCTTTTCCCAAGGTTCATTCAGTCACTTGGGTGATGGCGAGGATGGCGCAGTCCATGAGGACCTTCAGGAGCTTTGTGGTTGGCCTAAAAACAGTGGTCTTTAGCTCATCTTGAATCGTCAGCACTATGTGGTGGTGTTTGACTTTGAAGGTCTTCCTAATTGTGGTCGGTCCACTTGTTGGTGAAAATCCTGCTGCAGTGGATGCAGATTCTTTATTGAGTTGCATCCATGGTAGAGGGTCTTCTCTGATCCACACTTGGGGCAGCGGAACATTTTGAATCTCTTCTTCCCGCATTTGAGCATCTTTTGGTCTTCCTTCACCTCGACTTCCCTTGGGTTCTATTCTGTGCTTCAGCTTGTATGTGTCCCAGTTGTGGTTGTTGGAGGAGATGTGGTTTATTGTGATCCTTTTGTTGGGCTTGTTTTCAAGCCGGTTCTGGGTCTAATTGCTTTTTGCACACGAAAATCTGGTTCACTTGTATCGATTTAAGGAGTGTGGTGGCCCGAAACGTATACTTCCCGTTTACGGTAAAAAACCTTAACCGAAAAATATCCCAAAAATTCTGCGGATCTATCGCCCGTAGGGCGCTGAGGAACGAACACCCATACGCTGGCGACGAGCCTGACGCTGTCAAAGCTGGTTGGACTGAGCCAACCGAAGTTCCGAATGGAAAGGCCGTATGGAAAAATACATATTTCCAGAGGCGGTTAAAAAGGCTCCCAAAGAAGGCATCGATTTGAGTAAAAAGCGGAGCCCAGGTTTGTGGCTGCGGTTCTGGTGGCTGATCACCAGCCAAAACCAGTTTTGAACGCACGTTTCATTTCCAAATACTGACGGTATCATATGTCACTGGGCTGCGATTTTTTGTACATTCTGAGGGTTTTATTTTAAATTGTAGCTGACTAGCGGAAGTATCTATCCATCCGCTTTTTGTCCGATGGTTGCCGCTTTTTCTTTGGAGTTCTACACGACCTATTAATAAACTTCCTCTTGGTGTTATTCTTACGTCGCCTTTACAGTAAATATCAAGCACATCTTTGGTGGGCAGAACATAATAATAAGCCAAGCCTTCTTGTCGCTTAACTATGATAAAAAATTCAATGTTTTCATCGCCGATAAATATGTCTTTTAGAATTTTCACTTTGTTTTCATTAAAGAATCTTATCATGTTTTCTATGGTTTGCTGTTCCATTTGATTTAGGAACGTTCTCCTTCCTTTGCTGAGTTTACCTGGTGACGTCCCTAAGAGTTCAGCCTCACTTTTGAGTTCTTCAATCGAAACAGGATTGCCCTTTACATCAACCTCACCAACAAACTTCTTTAAAGCTATGTATACATCTTTTGGTATTGACCATTTTTGGGCATAAAAATCTACATGCTTTCTTTCAACATGATTATAATCAAATCCGATATCAACATCAAATTCCTTTGCAGATATTAAGATACGTCTGCCGTTAGATGTTATGGCTATATCTGCCTTTGCTCGAGGGGGACACTTGGATGCGGAGTATAACTCTAAACGTAAACCAGACAAATCTCCTATAGCTTTGATTATTTTCTTGCCAACTTCATCATTGGTGTTTATTGCATTTATGATTCTATCTTCAGCTTTTAGGCCTCTTCTTGCTGCTTTCGAAGCCAACTTTTTATCCTCCATCTATTGTTAATGCTTCTGAGATTATAGCGAGCACACTCTATAGGTTTATCGGTTGTCTCTAATTATCGTCTATAATATGGAGAGCATTTAATTTTGGTTCTGGATAATTATATCTTATTAATCATTCAAATATCGCACCGCTTCTTTGAATCAGTGCGTTTGCCTGTAAATCTTTTTAATGCCATGCCGTGATAATTAGCAGCATAAAACGTTCTTAAGTAGAGAGTAGAGTTCACGCAGAATTGTTGAATCTTCAATTCCAATGATTTCAAACAAAGTTTTATCCATTTCTAATCTAAAGTCTTCCCACAGTTGAAACACTAGTGGCTCTAATTTTCTTTCAGCCATTTTATCTAGGTTATTGGCAAGCTCTTGCAGTGCATGTTTATCTAATAAGTTTACATTGATAACTGGCATCCTTAGGTAGTCTTCCTCCAAGAATCGTGTCCATCTCTCGCTTATTTTCCTACTCGCAACAATGAAATATGCAATAAACAGTGAGCTATTGAACCATAACGCTAAAGCTTTGTCCTTAAGATCATCATTAAATGTTGATATATAGAAATTTTTAGATGCTGTTAAGGGTTCTTGTGTGTAGCATGCAAAAACGCCACGTTTGCTGAAAGATGGGTCAATCTTGTCAGGTAAAAATATGCGCCCGAAAGGCTTTTTCACATTTATTTGCCTATTCACATGGCTATACCAATATCGTCCAAATGCTCTTACCGCTGGTTTTGCGGTGGAGTGTAGCTTCCCCCACCTGATATACTCAGCAATATCAGGAGGTAGTTCTGACTCATTTTTTGGAGGGATTGAAAAAAAGTAGTGCTTAACCAATGGGATAATACAGTCTACATATAGTTCTGGTTTTCTCAAAGCAGGAGTTATAAACTCTCTATCGATATGAAGCTCCATTTCCGTATCGTTGTTTTTTATCAATATTTCCTCAGCATTCTCAGCAACAATTCTCCAATATTTATTTGGAATAAGGAAGAATTCGGGGCCATACATTTCAATGCCTCGCACAATTCGTTTTTCGTTGAAAGCATCTGACCAAGTAGCCACCACGCCTCTTTTAGCTGCCTGTGCAAAGATCTTAGTTATCAGTTCTCTCAATGGATTTTGACCAAAGAGGGTTAACCAATTCATGTGCCAAGGATATGGAACTTTTGAAATGTTGACCCAGTTTAGGCGGCTATTCGTTAACCTGGCCCCTTTAAATATATTAGAAAGTTCTTCTAATAGATTTAAATCGTAGGAGTCGATCGTTAAAAACGCTGTTTCAAAATCAGTTTTTCTTTTATTTGCTATTAATACCAGTTCTTTAAATCCGCTGTCGATTGAAAACGACGGTTCGAAAAAGTCCACCATAGCTTGGATCCAGTATTTATCCTTAAGCAGAGCTTTAGCCGCTTCACCATACAAAGTGTAAAATGTCGACACAGGAAGGACTGATACTAACAAACCATCTTCTTCCAAAAGATAGTCCATCAAAAAAAGCGATATTAATTGAAGATTCTGTTGTCTTCTTTTAACATACTTATCGTATCCCAATTTTTGAACGAATTTAGTTAGGAAGACTCTATAGTCTTTATCAAGGATTTCCCACCTTGTAAACGGAGGATTTGTGAGAATCACATTAGCCTTAGGAACCATTTCTTTTGATAGCTCAGTATAAGACTCGGTATATGACAAGAGAGATTGTGATGTTGGCGTTTGATAAACCATTTTAAAGGCATCTCCAACGATTATCTTAGCCTTTTGGTATTCTCCTTTTAAAGCATGTGCCACTGCTGAATATGCTACCAATGCGGAGAGAGGATGAGGCTCAATCCCCCAGATTTTGTTGATATGTGATGGTGGAAGTTCTTTTATGGCTTCAGATAACGTTAATCCAGAACCAAGGAAAGGGTCTGACAGTATTAAGGGGCGTTCATATCTCTTCGCGTACTCTAAAGCAAGAAGTGCCATTAGTCTCAATCCGATTGGCTTAGTATAATAAGCTGCCAGCCTCTTTCTGTTAGCGGGAGCTATTAACCTCGCCACTTTGATCTGGCTTTCAAAAATATCTTCTAATGCTAACGTTTCCTGTTTGTGGGTCACAAGTTCTTCTAGCACGAAGATATCCTTCTGAGGCAGCGATGCAAGCGACTTTAAAGGAGCGAAATTTGTTAACTTAATTAGAGTCGAAATATCCGGCATATTTGTTGATTTAAGAATAGCTGCCAAGGAAGTGACGATAATTTCTAAGGCTGCAGCTGAATCTATGACGTCCCTCACTTTAAGAATGGCCAATAAGCGTTTTATTAACTCTTTATTTTTTATCTCTTTAAACATTTTCAGCATCCTATTTTTTATATAATTCTCTGGGCGTACAAAAGTTTTTAGTGCATTTTTAAACAGAAAGATTGGAGTAGTGCTTCAGCGCAACACACCAAACGCTTTTACTGTATGTATTCAATTTTGACCAATTTTAGGTCGTAATAATTTCTACAAAATTTTTGAAGGTTTCGGACTTTTCTATAGCTTTTTTGATATCCACCTCTTCCTTTGCTAATCTTTTGTAGATTTCGGGACTTTTAATGTATTGTTTGCCCCTTTTCTGCATTAGTTCCCTAAGTTCCCCTTCTGGATTTATTATTTCCTCTGGATTGTTTACAGAGAGCCCTGCAAGGATCCACGACTCTACACTTCTTTTTACAGCGATTACCTGTGACTGTAATATTTGACTTTCTAGTTGCCTGACTTTTCTTGTTATTTTGTTTATGAGGGCGGTTGTATCTCTACCCGCTCTATGGAGATCTTTAAGTATTATGGCTTTATCAAATTCCCCCGTTAGAGCTTTTAGAAGGCGGCTTACCTTTTCTGGTCTATTCCCTCTCATAGGGTGTACTTTACATTTAACCTGGAGTTTTTCGACAATGCCTTCAACGAAACCTCTGTCGGTTAAGCCTTCAACTATTATTAAGGTGCTGTTCATGGCGTTCCACCGACTATCCCAGATAACCATGCTTCGCCTAGGGTGCCTCCTTCCTCCAAAAACCGCTTTACGCGCTCCATCTCACTAGTGGTGGACAACTTTTTCACTTTGGTTTCCAAGTCTTCTTTTCCTACCAAGTAAACTTCTTCTGGTCTGACGTAATCCAGCAGATATGGTGAATGTGTCATTATAACAACTTGGGATGGGGAATCCCTAGCTAGGCTCATCAAAGTCTCAAGCAAATAAGGATGTATACAGTTCTCAGGCTCCTCCAAAACCACAAGACTGAAACCACCGTATAAAGCGGAGATTATGGCAAGAATACGCAAAGTACCATCAGAAATATTATGAGGCTCTAGAGGCTCATCTAAACCTTTAATTTTAATCCATATCTCAACGCTAGTTCCTTCTATGTGTGGGATAATCTCCTCAACTTCGGGAATCATGCTACGCAATGTTTCTTCGATGCGTCCAAAATCCTTTCGCCTCTCAGTATAAAGATAAAGCAAATAACGAGCCAAATTTTCACCATGGTACTTCAGGAAAGGTTGTTCGGCAACAGAATTTTCAAGCCGAAGAATATCTGGAGCAAATGAATGAACAGAAATCTTTCCTATACTAGAGGCCAAATGATAAATTTCTGCTTCCATATCTGAAGGTAGAGAAGTTAATACGCTTTTAGAAGTCATTCTACCATAATAAGCTTGTCCACCCCCGGAAATTAAACCCCCTCTTGTCTCACCCTTAATACGAACACCGTACTCACTGCCATCATGAGTTATAACTGGTTCATTAGCCATTAATATTTGTTCAAAATATCTTTCATTAGTCAATTCTAGCCTGTATCCATACTTAGTACTTCCAATAAGCATTTCCAACACAATATGTACTCCTACGGCAGGGTTAAAATTAAAAGATAAGTCCCTCAAGCGTTTATAGCCTTCCAAAGCGGGTATCCCCTCTTTTGCATGTTTTGCTACCAATCGAAAAACCTTTGCAATGTTGCTTTTGCCGCTGGCATTCGGCCCTATGAAAACATTTACTTTTCCCAGTTCTATATCAACATTCTTGAGGCTTAGAAAGTTTTTAACATGAAGTCGTGTAAACATGGTTTTGACAAACTCCGTGCATTTAACTTTTAAAACACCCAATTTAAACATTGTTACTAAACATTACAACACTCAAATCGATTTTTTGTTTGAGTCATGAGCTGGACTGTACATGAACCGATAGATTAACCCATGTGGATACAACTTCTTATTTTTGCGCACCTATACAATTACTCTTCCAATAATTTTTCTAGATTATTCGAGCATAAAAAGCTTTTAGTGCACTTTGGATATTAGATTATCAACTAACCTTTGTACGGCTTGCCTCAAAGCTAGGGAGGCAGAAATCTCTAAACTCCTACTTTTAGTGTTTCCTACAGTATACAGTTGCATGAGACTAGTTCCCAGACGCCGCTTGTGCCAGGGGGATTCAGTAATCCTTTACTGACCAGCTTCTGCCACATGTCTGATGTCTCCTTGCAAAGGGCTATGTGTTTCTCATATCCGTTTTCTCTAAGTTTCTTTATAATGTGAGTGTATATTTCGATTCTTAACTCCGTGTTTAACTTGAGTCCCCACCCAGTTTTTTCACTTTTATCAAGATACTTAAGCCACTCCCTATCTTTTATAAACCTCAACGTTTTTGTTAACCCTCTCAAACTTCCAATAGTTATTCTTTCAGGTTTTAAACCATATTCCTTAAGCATCATTTTTATGAGTACAGCGTAGTCTATTCTCCAGCCATCAATGGGAATTATGGGATCTAAGCGAATCCTAAATGTGAATCCTTTTCCTTGGAGAAGCTTAGATGCTTCTAAACGCTCATTTGGAGGCGCTGCTCCCTTTTCGTAGAGTTGGGAAACTCTAGGAGGGTTAACCGAAAATGCGATTATGAAGAATTCATTTAAGCCTTTATCTTCCAGAAGTGGGGCTACGTGGCGGACACCACCCTTTGTCAGCAGTAGAATCTTATGGTTTGGATGACACTCTAGCACCGGTAGTACAGCTTCAATCAGTGCTCGGGTCCAGTCTGGCATAGCTAAACTGTCAGTTAGCTCACCAGCATTTAGCAGAACCCTTAATCCTTGACTGTCAGCCCACCCCAGAAACTGATCAAGAATCCTAGAAGCATCCGCTAAATTCTTCATTTTTGGAGCCTTATTACCAAAAAAAGTCCCATTAAGATAGCAGTAGCTACAGTTAAACGGGCAACCTATGAGTGGCTTAAATTCCCAGAAATGAGGACAAACAATATCCCCAGCCGGCTTACTAAACAAAGCAATAAAGCTAGAATAAAAAAACCTTCTAGGAACACTAACTTCCATATAAGCACCTTTCTCCAACACTCCCTTGCCTTCACGCCCAAAGTAAGAATGTAAGCTAGATGCATCCCTAACCAACTCGTCCCTACGAACATAATAGTGTGCAACACTCAAAACTTATAACCCCTTAAGAATTCTAAAACAGACTACTATAACCGTTGAAGGACTATGTTATTAATTGTTCTATAAACATCTTTACTTTTTCGAGAATCTTTATGAGGGAAAGAAGGAAGAGCTGAGGGGTCGATAGAAGGATAAATAGGATTTTATCGATTTTTGATGACACGATGTATTAGGTATGTATTTTTTGGTGTTTGGTATGTAGGAGTGTTTTTCTTAAATCTTCTAATACGTCTTGGAATTGGAAAAGAAGGAGTATATAGCCTCCTTCACAAGTAGTCAACAAACAAAAACACATACTCCCTGTGCAAAAAACATGCCTATAACATTAGGTCCTATTAATCTCCAAAAAATTAATAGAGAATATAAATGCTGATATTAATCCTGTTTCTGGAAGAGTTTAATACTGTCCATAGTTTCACGAATAATTCTTATATTCTTCTTTGATCTAATTGATATTTAGAACCAAAAAAGTATAATGGAAAGAGGAATTAGTGAACATTAAACATGATTAGCGATTTTATCTTTTTTGGGACATATGTCATTATGTTTATGCGTCTTTCTTGTTTCGTCAGGTTATAATTTATCTATCCAGTGAAAAGACAGAAGATGAGGGTCGGTTTTATCTTGTTTATCAAAAAATGGGAAGACTATTTTAAATGTCCAGAAAAATGTACCTTTGAATATTTTAAAAAAAGTAGATTAGATGGTAAACCCATTGCATATGCTTTAAGCCAAGCAGATGAAGAACTCTTGGCGCACTATGAATTCAAAACTAGTAAAACAGTACTCCCCTGTTTAAATCCATTTATTGGAAACAATCATCAGAAGCTGGAGAACTGGCTCTTGGAAAATTTTACGGATTTACTTAAAGAAAGATCTGCTTTGGAGGAAGAATCTGTAAACGTCTTAAAAAAAGAGTTTATTGATTTTCGTATGCATCTTTTCGAATTGTTGTATACGCATTCAATGTCGGAATCGCACAAGATTCTATTCTTTAAAAAACAGTTGAAGAAAGAAGGTTTAGATCCTAGCATTGTAGATGAAATTGCTAGATATCTAATTCCGGGAAGCACCCTATTTCTTCTTGAGCTATATCTCGGAATCTTATTTGATAGTACAAATATGTATGCCCTTAAGAAAGTTCAGGATACCATTACTAAACTTAAAAGGGACAAATTAAAGGAAGTTCTTGGAAAACCCGAATTATTGGTTACACCCTGGAAGCATCAAAATGAAGCTGTAGAAGCTTGGTTCAAATCAGGTCGGCGAGGAATTATAGAGATGGCCACTGCAACTGGCAAAACCTTAGTGGGGCTGAAAGCCGCCCTGGATTTATGGAAGAGAAACGAGAATGAGAAATTAGAAGTTCTTGTTCTAACGCATTCTATTGCAATATTAAATCAGTGGAGAAGAGAAGCAATAGATAAATTAGGCTTCATCGACGACCCCCTTTTAGATTATAAAATACCGTTATGTTACAAAGGTTTCAGAATTTCATTTAACACTCTACAAACCGTTTACAAAGCTCCTCAAAATTACTATGCGGATCTTTTAATAGTAGACGAAGTACATCATGCAGCAGCTATACAATTCAGGAAGGCTCTTGAACTGCCATGTAAATGGAAGATGGGACTTTCAGCCACAATTGAAGGCAAAGAGCGACCATACTATCTGGAAAAAAATTTAGGACGTATAGTTTATACACTTTCCCTTAGTGATGCCATCGAGAGAGGCATTATACCAGAATTTGAATGGAATATTTATGTGACATATTTGAGTGTTGAAGAAGAATATGAGTTCAAAGAAATCTCCAAAAAAATCCGTGACCTCTTTGACAAGATATCTCAAGACGAAAAAAATATTGAAAGTATTTCCAATGGAAAAATTAAGCGACTTGAAACTCTATCAGATTTTGTAAGATTGATTGAAAAGGCCAGATACGAGGGAAAAGAAATTCCAGATGAGTGGAAAATCTTGAGAGCACTAATATTTCAAAGGCGCAGAATTCTATATACCTCCAGTCCAAAAATAGATAGAGCACTGGAAATTGCAAGTAGAGAGGCAACCGAGAAGAAGTGCGTAATTTTCACTATGGATATAGAATCATGTGAAAAAATCGCTGAAGCGCTTAAGCCTTTTAACGCGTTATTTGTGCATTCTGGAATCTCCGATAAAGAAAGAGATAATAGACTCAGAAGTTTCAGAGAATCTCCGAGAGGTGTGCTTGTCGCACCGAAAATGCTAGACGAAGGCATCGATGTACCTGATGCAGAAGTTGGGATAAATGTAGCTTCGTCCAAGACGAAATTACAGTTAATTCAAAGAATAGGGAGAATCCTCAGGAAAAAATCAGGCAAGAAACCCGTTTTCCATCATTTCGTAGCGATACCTAGCGAAAAGGAATTCATCTTGCAGGAAGATGGGCTTAACTACTTGGAAGAACTATCATGGGTACTAGATACAGCACTTCGTATGGGCGTTAAGATAAGAATACCTGATAGCGAAATTAAAATAACTGAACTCCACGAGAAATCTGAAGAATTTGTAGGAAAGTTATTAAAACAGGGAGTAAAGATATCCGTCGGAAGCTATGGAGTTATTAGGATGGATAACATTCTATCACAATTTAAAGAACCAGTGAAAAATAGACTGATGAAAATGCTTGAGGAGGAGACAGAGAATCTTACGGACGAAAAATGGCATGAATTGTTACTTAAAGCTCACCGTGAAGAAGAGAAGTTAGAAGGCGATCAATTAAATTTGCCCGGAAACTGGTGGTTATTAATAGCAGGTGGAAGGAACCCTAAAATTATAAAAGAAATCATAGGGAAATCTCTCGGCATAACCTACGAGGATAATCCAGAAGAGTGAATAAAATTTTACATAAAGCAGAAATTATTAAGAATATTTAGACTTCTTAATGCCTTCGGGACACGCTATCTTATTGTAGTGATGATAGGGCTGCTGTTGTGATTTCTATCAATCCTTCGATTCCAAGCGTGATTCTCACAAGAGCCGCCACCAAAACGTTGTAATCCCTTATTTTGTTAAGAACTCTCCAGCGATCTCATAACCATTGTAAAACTATGATTTTCTTATTTCAGTTTATATCGGCAAATATGATTGTCAAGCAAAAAATAAGAAATTTATTATTTATTAAAATGAATTAAAAAATAATTATTGCTTTTCCATTTTTCTTTATTATTTTAGAAAAAAAATTAATATAAACAAAGAAATTTCATAGAATTTAAAGACAAATTACCTTTATGCCTCTTTTTCTTTACGTTTAGTACAAAATATAACGCCTCTTCCAACTCTAAAGTTAAGTGTTTCTGCTTCTTCTAGTGGGAAAGAGTTCTCGTATTCTATTACTGTGCTAATCCATAGTTTATGTAATTTCCATAATAGATTTTCTACGTCTTTTGGTACATCAATTAGTTTAAGCCCTATTTCTTTAGCATCGAAGAGTGTTATTGGAGCGCTGTGAGATTTATAACCTTCACATAGCTTCTTTGCTATTTCTTTAGCTTTCTCGCTATCACCCTTAAACATTCTTCTCGTCAGTAGTTTTTCGGCTAAGCTTTTTATGTATTCCGATAATCTTTCAAAATCTCTCAATTCTGTTATGGGTATTCTATTGAGGGTTTCTTTCAACACATCAAGCTTCATTTCTCCTAAATCCATTTTTGCGATCATCTCTATTGATTCTACAAAAGTTCGTACTGGGACATAACGCTTAGTTTCTGGGCTTTCGATCATGAGTTCTACGGGGCCAAGTTCTGAAGCCGGAAGCATTACTATTTCATCCGCTGCGCATGTCAAAAGTGTAGCAGCACTTTTAGCATATCGAGGAATGATAATTGTTAACTTTTTAGTAGCACACTCTTGAAGTAAAGTCCCTATGATGTAAGCCTGGTCTGGGTCGCCCCCATGAGAAAAAAGAATCACATCAATATTCGATTTTTCCTCAATCACAGATATAGCATCATAAATCTCGTCGACGTCAGGTTTCGATATTTCCCTATTAAAACTAAATAACATAGGAAGAACGACAGTCTTTCTAACATTTTCAAGTTGTTTAAGTAAAGGTTCGACTTCTTTCTTGAAATGTTCCAACGGTTCAGGTAGCATAGGTATGTATCCACTTTCACTGTACTTAAGTTTTTCAAACTCTAGCCCCTTCCTCATGAAATTTTCTGAGATTTAAATTCTTCGGCTAATTCTAGGGCACAATTTAATTAGCGTCACCTTCTGTGGGTGGTGTAGTTTTGCAACTTCTACCCAACCTTTTATGCCTAGAATAGGATTTTTTCGAAATCCAAGTGCCGATTTTAGGATTAATTTGAAAGCTTCTTTCGCAGACCGAAAACACACAACAGGTTATGCCCAGTTAACAGTGCCTGTGAATGAAGCGAAGACACCACCTAGAATTTTGAGGAGAAAAATTAAAACAAAGATTCTTCGAATTTATCATCTTGTTATGGTGTGGCTTGCTTCACATCCCCGTTTCCAAAATTTTTTAACATTAATATATTAAAAATATGGCAATATGAAGGTGAAAACTGGAGGGGTTTCTCCAGCCGTCCACAGAGATGCTTCCGAAAATAAAGGAGCTTTATCTGAACATATGGCACATCCTTAGCCCAGCCGCGTAAGTCCTAACACTAATGTTCGAGAAGGTGATTCAAATAGTTCTTAGTCAAACAGAAATCATTTGTTTAGATATTACTCTAAGTGATATGTGGCTAATTTTAGAATTAAACAATCTCAATGAGTTGTATGGCTTTTTTATATCTTTGTCCTATTTGTCCTTTTTTTTCGCATAAGTTTTCTATAGTAGGACGATCAAATAGTTGTATTTGTGGTGTTTCGTCAAAGATTTTTAATAATTTTTCTTCAGTTAGCTTTAAAACCTCTTCTCTCTGCATTTTATTTTTTAGTGTAATTAGAGCAACAGTAGATATTTTGGCTTTGTCCGATGTTTTATCATTTTTAAGTTTCTCGGCTAGTTTTGATATATTTTCCACAAATTTGCCTATATCATCTATCTCCAAAGTCTTTTTAATTTCGCCTACATGGACTTTTTTTAAATTTTCGGTAATCGGAAACTCTTCCGCGTAAACATCTACTTCAATATCTCCAAAATTGGGATAAAAGCAATTTTTCCATACGCCACCCACAATTTCTCTTAGAAATCCCCTCATAAGTGGCTCTAGCGCATATCCCTTGGATATCTTTACAATTTCCTTTAATTTATCCGGATTCCTAACCCATCTGGCCGTGAGTCTAGTGTCCGCTTCTCGGGTAATAATTACACCAAAAATCTCAGCTAACCTAAGAATATTATCTATAATATCTCGAAGCCCTATAATTTTTCCAAGTGAACTCTTTCTCTTTAACAGCCAAGCCGTAATTTTTCCACCAAAAAGAAATGGCAATTCAAAACCCATACCCTTAGCTAAATTGACTATGCACTCTTTAAGTTTTGCGTTCTCCTCTTTTGTGAGTTTGTCGGCTCCTTCATTCCTAGCTTTACGAAGTAAAATTGCACAATCTTTTAAATAATTTATGAGTTCGAAAATCTTTTCATCCTCAAACTCTTTAATATCCATATTAAAACACATCCTAATCTATTTTAATAGATATACTACAAGTTATTCCTTTTTTTTGGTTTTTGGTGGTTATAGGCTGGGATTTTCTCCAGAGATTGATTTGAGCTTCAGTTGTAAATGGAGTCATATTAAGGCTTCTTTTGGCGAAATGAAAAATGAAACGATTAAAATTATATGCAAGAAAAGCCTACCAGAGGCGTTTTCGACCAATTTGCACTAAAAACTTTTTACGTCCGCTTTTTCTAGCTGGAAACGTTCAAATTTATACAATTGTCTCCTTTTAATAAATTATTCTGTGATTATTGAAAAAACGTAACCAATAACCTAGTTGTGACAACGAGTCTATGTAGAAGTTAGGGACATTTGTCACCCCTTGCTGTTAATTGGTAGGATGTCCTTTAATTTAAACGCTTCTACGAACCCCTCAAACCAAGAGGAGTTTGGTGGAACGCCGAACCGCTCATAGGGAGTCTGGAGGGTTATCCGGTTCACGCAGTGGTTCTCAAACTCCAGGAAGGCCTGGGTCTTCCGCTCCAGGTCTTCGCGGGAGCTGTAGCCCGATGTTTTGAGGATGGCCTTGAGTTCCTTC
>CAZECW010000044.1:0-7966 GCA_964510585.1 uncultured archaeon
AAATTTTTTTCTTGTTTTCTTTACGATGAGGATATCTAAGTCGCTTGACCTGTGAACCTTATTAGTTACCAAAGAACCAAAAACTATGATTTTCTCAACGTCCAGCTCAACAATTTTGGGGATGACTCTTTTTAATTCCTCCTCTATTAACTGCTTGCGCTTCTGCGCTAAACCAATTTTGAAGGGCAAATAGTCTCCTCCACTTCTTTGCATCAAAGGCTCAAAACCAGTAACTAAAGTTATCTCTGAACAATCTTTTTATTCTCTTTATGATTCTACAATTAAAAATGTTCCCCTGCTTCTCGCAAACTGATAAATGCGATGTTAAACTTTAATCGGTTGAATTTTGGAAAATCATTTTTGGCAGGAAGCTTACCTTTTTAGGCTGATTCCCTCTTTTGCTGCTCTCTTTTATGGGTGTTCCGCGTGCTATTATTATGTCCCCCAGCATTGGAAACAGTTTTGCGATTCCGTCCAAGAACTGCATAATGGTCCAGGAGATCCTTTTTGGGAGGGCGTTTAGGATTCTTCCCCAACGGTGCAAGTTCCAGAACATGGAGTGTCCTCTCATTCCGCTTCTCTTCAGGGCGCCGTCCATATACGCCTTTAAAACGAGGTAGTCAAACCTCACAGTGTGGTCTTTTGGAACGTCCCAGGGAGTTGGTCCATCACCCACAAGCTTAAGTTTTCTTCTTATGGCATGTATCCTTCGCGCGATCTTGAAGCCTAAACTCTCAAAATTCGCCAGAGAAACCACCGCCCTACCCTGTGGTTTGAGAACCCTTGAAAAATCTTTTAATGTTGCCCGGGGACTTGCAAAGTGATCCATCGCCCCCTTACAGGTCACAGCGTCAAATGCATTGTCTCTGAAGGGTAGGCACTCACCAGCCCCCCTCACTATGCTCACTTCCTGCTTGCTGGAATTCACCCAATCCCTCGCCTTCTTAACCATAATCTTGGAAGGGTCAAGCCCTACCACTCTTGCTCCTCTTTCAGCCATCATAACTGCTTCTTTGCCAATTCCGCACCCCACATCCAGAGCCAAATCCTTTTTTTCCAAGAGAGCCATTTCAATGGTTCGAACCCCCATCATCTTAAAAAGGTAATCCGTATCAGGATAATAGTAAAGGGGAATCACACCCGCATCGTCATACTCTATGACCTGCTTCTTATCAGGCAATTTCTCGAACATACTAATTCCTCAAAGAGGGGGGCTAACTGAATCACATAAAAAATTGAACAATCTTATAAATCTAATCTACTCAAGATAGAAGACCAACCGTAACTGTAGTGTTTAGGGCTGAATCATTCTGATTGCGGAGGGACTCCTTTACCGAGAGACGAATTCACAAGTAAAGCAGATTTCACACTCACTTTTGTTCAGAAACTTTCACGATGCTCCATAGTAGTTTAAAATGAATCTGCCTATTTTTTGAATTGGAGAGCAAAAATTTCTAGGGAACTCTTTCTTGTTTATTTAAAAATTTGGTTAATCGAAAATTATAATTACGATTTGAAGAACAAGTAAAGCGTAGCGTGATTAATTTGGTTAAATCGCATGTGGGAAGAGAGGCTGAACCTTCTGAGAAAGAGCAGATTATCTGCATCCTTGAGCGTATCGGAGGCGTTCTCCAGCCCCTAGAGCTTGCTCAGATAGTTAATGATTTGCCAAAGGAAATTGCTTTGGATAAGGAAAAATTAACTAGATTTTTGTTGTTGGTGGCTTTTCTTGATCAACAGGCTGAGTCGCCTTCTGCACGAAAAACCGCAATACGTATCTATAACATGTTTAGAGATGACTTGTTCTTTAAGCCTCAACAATGCCTCATACAGATAAATAAGTTAATTGAAGTGAAAGACGATTATAAAATATCTCCCGCAATAGGCAGAGTTTTGCCTCGCTTTGGCTGGTTTGTTCTTAGAGTTGGAGGTTTTCTAATTTACGAGATGATGTTAAATAAGGGTAGGCTTTCGGATATGTTGGCACAATTTAGAACGCCCAAAGGTGCAGCTTCATTTCTGCAGGGGAATCATCTTGTTGAATCAATTCTTAGGGAGAAGGCCCTAAGAATGTATATTTCGTGGATAGGTCATCCCGATTTGGAAATAAATGTTTCTAACGGGAAGTGGGATAAAGCACTTTTTGAAATGCCGGTTGATGGTCATGTGGGCAAGATTTTTTCCAGGACAGGTCTTGTTTCTGAGGTAATTCATGAGGGCAAGAAGGGAAGCGGAAAACGGTGGAATGTTATAGTAGCCTCCAAAATGAGACCTTCAATTCAAGAATTAACGAACAATTATAGTGACAACTGCATAATGGTGGATCATGGAGCCTTCCAGATAGGCATCAACTGCTGTCCAGACAATTTGGAAGACATGGCATGTGACTCTTGTCCAAGAGCTTCTGTATGCCAAATTAAGCCCAAAATTGGCTGTAAATGCTATTGTATGCTTCGAGATTTTTGCAAAAGGAATTTGACTTGGCGGGCATACTAATATCAGATAATATTAAATATTATTGCAACATATCATAAACTGGGAAAAGATATGCCAATGATCTACGTTTCAGAAAAAACCAAAGATTTGCTTGACAAAATAGTTGAAGCTTTACGGAAGAATACAAACACTCCTGCAAGAATACTGAAAACTGACGCTATCCATGCAGCGATTGAAGAATACGCCAAAAAATTAGGTGTAAAAGAATGATTTCTACGTGGCACAAAATTATCTTTGGAAATTGCAGAGACATGCATGAAATCCCAGACGAATCCATACACCTGATTGTAACCTCTCCACCATACTACAATGCCCCCTTCGATTATCCCGACCTCTACAAAAGCTATGATGAGTTTCTCGAATTGATTAGAGCCTTTGCTAAAGAGCTATACAGAGTTGCAGCACAAGGAAGAATTGTAGCCTTCATCACGGATGATATGCTTGTTAAGGGCGAAAAATACCCAGTAGTTTCAGACATCACCAAAATCATGATTGAAAATGGCTTTCGGTATAGAGACAGAATCGTCTGGGAAAAGCCTGAGGGATACATTAGAATCAGTAGGCGCAGTGGGGTAGTGCTGCAACATCCATACCCCATGTACTTCTATCCAGACAACATACAAGAGAGCATCATAATTTTCCAAAAAGGCAAGTTCGATTATGGATACATAAAAACCCTTGACCCAAAAATTTTAGAGGCTTCAAAAATAGACTTGAAGAAATATAGTTCAGAAAAGTGGTATCTCACAATCTGGAGAATCACAAACGTTCTTCCCCTCGAAAATAGGCTGGAAAAGGGCATAGCTGCATTCCCGGAAGAAATACCCAGACGCCTAATAAAACTTTTCACATTCGTGGGAGAAACCGTTTTAGACCCATTTCTAGGTTCAGGAACCACAACAAAAGTGGCAAAAGAATTGGGAAGAAACAGCGTGGGCTACGAAATAGACCTCGAACTTAAAGATGTAATTTTGAGGAAAATAAACTACAACCAAACCACACTGAAAACCAACTCAACAAGCAAGGTGGAAATAATTGAACGCCCCGACGCCAAAAGACTAAGAACCTACCTTCAAGAAAAAGTGAAAAATCAAAAATCTGTAGTAAATTACACCTAGCATCAAACAATTTGGATTCAACAAACATCTCAACATGACCAGTTCAGAACCACATAGTAAGAGCTCCAGTAAAACCAGGCTGTGCTCCCCCTAAAAATCATGAAATTTTTTTGGGCGTAAAAAGTTTCTGGTGCAAATCGCCTGGAGGATCATCTTGAGTTTGGTTTAAAGCCGACTTCTGGTGGTTCCAGTTCCCTCCCAATTGTTCCTCCTTTTGGCAAAAGGAGCCTTCATAAAGCTTATTTCCAGAGGGGAGCCTCGCCACCCATATGTTCAGGCAAGACTCCTTATGACTGGTTTTTGTGCTGCTCCAGCCCTGGCCCGTCGCATCTGCATGCCCTCCAGCCCAGTTTTTACACATTTTTGTGATAAAATTAGGAGTTTCCCTAAAAGAACTCAACCACCAAAAAAAGAGAATCCCACAAAATGGGAGTACTGCTTCAACATATGGTCGCCATCTTTTCTAGGAAAATTTTGCCCCTCCAACCAGTTCCAAATTCAGAAAGTGCGCCTAAAAACTTTTATGCCCTAAAGTTGATTACGTTTGTTTTAGTACCTTTTTTGTTTCTTCTAGTTCTTTTTCTAGTTCTTCTTTGGTTTGGGTTGGGGGCCATATGTTTTTTTCGCGAATGTACTCTATGAATTTCCACAGGGATGCGTTTGCCATTTTTGCTGCTTCTTCAATGCTTATCAGTCCTCTCTGGTATTTTTCAGCTGCTTTTCCCAGTCTGTGCTCTGTTATACTTGATAGAATCCATTTTCTGATTAGTGTTGCTTTATCGATGTTTTCTTCTCTGGCTATTTCTTCCAACATTTTTGCTTCTTCTTCCTCTAGCCTTGTCGAGACTAACCTACTTTTCTTCATTTTTTTCACCAATCCATCCAAGTATGAAGGTGATGCGTTCCGGAGTTGTACCTCCAACATTTAGGAGCCGGTTTAAAGCATCCAGCACCTCCTTTTTGCCGACAAGATTGCTAAAATAAGCATTTAGGAACAATAGATCTGTTTGGATGACTTTTGCGTTGCGCTTAAACATCTTTTTGTATGCCACTCTATCAGAAGTGACCGCTAAGGCGTTTTCCTTCACCGATAAAGCATAAGTGCTTGCCTCTCCTTTTCCAACAAAATAATCAATTTCCTTTAAGGCATCCAACTCAACTATTTTCATTAATTTTTGTTTCTTAATGAAATATTCTAGGAGATAAGCATCAGAATATCTTTCCTCCATACCTTTAACTACCGCCTCATTGTAGACTTCGCAGTCAATAATGTAATCATAAGGTAATCTCCCCAAGAAGCCCAGCAACCCTGCCTTCACCAAATAAATTAAGGTACACGCATCGACGGCAATTTTCATGTATCTTTTGTAAACAAAAGAAAATAAAAATATTTCTATTGTATACAAAAATTTCTTCAAAATTTCAAACAGCATTTTTCTCAGAATAACAATGACGGCACTTAATCAAATAGTAATACATGAGTCCATAAGGAGTCTTTGAAGGGCCTCTTAAATCCTTCAATGATGATGAGGCTGCGAACAATTATTTGAAAATTATTCCTGAAACCAGAAAGTTTCATGCAGGTTCAATGCCTGTATTAAGGGCAACAACCCCGAAGATCGGAAAATCCATTCAGGAAGGTTGCCAAATAAAGGATTATACCAAAAAAGTCATTATGACTCTTCTTAGCCACTCTGTAGAGTTAGTAAAAACCACATAAATTATTCCTTTTACAGATCATAAACTGTTTTTTAACTTTAAAGTGGCTGAACTCCATTACTCCTTTTTTTGAAGCGTATTATTTATATTGTTTTAATCCTTATTTCCAAAAAGATACTAAGCCTCTTAAATGGAAGCGATAGACTTGCCCTTCATCCCCTTAACTGAGAATATTATTTTCATTCAGGCAGAAAACAAGGGAAAGTATCCCTACGCCAACGCTCTCCTCATCAAAGACGAGTTAACAGCACTAGTAGATACCGGCTTCGAACCCATTTTAGCCCAAAAAACCGCAGAAACCTACAATGTAGACCTGGTTATCAATTCCCACTGCCACGAGGACCATGTGGCCTGTAACCGCTACTTTGAGGAGAGTAGTATTTGCGCCCACAAACTGGACGCCCCCGCCATAAAAAACCTTAACCGTTTAAAAGAAATATATGGTCTTAAGGGCTCAGGGGCAGAGGCATTCATGGACTACATTCTAAACGAGATCCTTCACCTAAGGGATGGTAGAGTAGACTTGGAATTTGAGGATGGATATGTCTTCGACCTTGGAAAAAACAGGTTGCAGGTCATTCACACTCCAGGGCACTCCTATGGCCACTGCTGTTTCCTGGTGCCCGAAGAGAAACTCATCTTCCTCGCGGATATTGATTTAACCTCCTTCGGTCCATGGTACGGGGCTTTGGACTGTAACGTGGACGACTTCATCACATCCATAGAGAAACTCAAAAAATTGAAGCTTGAAACAGCAGTCACCAGCCACAAAGGAGAAATTTTCAGAGGAGAAGACCTGATAAGAAGCAAACTCGACTGGTACCTAAACATAATCTATCAGAGAGAGGAGAAACTGTTAAACTTCCTAAAAGAGGAACACACACTCGAAGAAATCGTAAACCAGGCAATCATATACAGAAAATTCCCAGAACCAGTTGAAGCATTCAAACTCATGGAAAGAATATCCATGCAAAAACAACTAGAAAGACTAGTAGCAAAAGGCATAGTAGAAGAGACCTCCAGAGGCTTCAAAGCAAAACAATAAACAAACGATTAACCATCTGATAAGTCCTTCTTTTGGTAGATATCCTCCTATTCTCGATAAATTACCACGCACAACCAAAGGAGTAAAATACCCTTTTTTTGGGCGAAAACGAGAATCCAGAAAAGTTCTTGAAGCTACCAATTTTGTGCGCGTTTGTTTGGAACTTGCAACTTTACAAGTTTTCTAAAATTTAGTGCAAATCAGATACATGCAGAGTGCAAATTTCCTTTATATCGATGAAGTGTTTTTCGTCGTCTAGTATTACAACTGGAACTTTCTCTTTTTCTGAAAGACGCAGAGATAAGGCCGCCGAAGAGAGGTCCCCCCAAGGTTTACCACTATATTCTAACTTTAACATTCCAAGCTTTGCTGTTGTCTCTTCGTCATGAATTACCCTCAAAGTAGCATAGGCAGACCTAATAATTAGTTCAGGCTCCACAGTTGGAAAATGGGGATTCTCCCTCCTCATCAAACTTATTACCTTATAGGCTTCAGCTAGATTGTTTGGATGCATAAAGATTTCCAACTTGCCCTCTTCATGCTTTAATATAGCTTCTCTAGCTTCCATCGAACCCTTTCCATTAGTGAATATAAGCACAAAAGGGCCAGTATCAAATATGAGGCGCTTCATTCCGTCTCCCGTCAAACAAGTTCTTCCTCTCTTTCCTTTTCAACCTCCGAATCTAACTCTTTTTCCCGCTCCCGGAGCAGAGTTTCAGCAGCCCTAGCCCCTCCAAGAGAACCAAATAGTTCACTAAGCCTGCGGGGCCTTTCTATCAATAACTTGGTTTCATCTATAGGCTTTAGAGTGACCTCGACGCCTTCGCGATACCCATACTTTTCCCTAATCTCTTTAGGGATAACTATCTGACCTTTGCTGGAGATTTTGGTTCGGTATTCCATAAAAAACCCAGAATAAAAATATCGGACACAAGTTAAAAATCCTACGTCTTACGTTTTACCGTAAAAATAAGCCGCATTTAAATAACATAGATTCCATCCACCTAGTAAGTTTTTAAACCCATAAAGGAATATCTAAACAGAAACAGCTAGAAAGACTAGCAGCCAAAGAAATTGTAGAAAAACAAAAAGGATTCAAAGCAACAAACGAATAAGTCCAAGAAAGGAAAATTCGTCCCTAAAGTTGAGATAAGTTCATCTATTTTTACTTCAATTACTCTATAGTTATAGTACTGTTTGACATATGCTATGGGTCAACATTTTGGTCTTCAAATTGTATACCTTGGATCAATTTTCAGTGTGAGTCTTAATATACTATTTTTTTTACTACGCATACCTCCCTACGAAGGAGGGCTTAAGAGTAATTATTTGGTTGATTCGTTGTTTGGAGTGTTGTGCAGTGAAATTTTGAAGAGGGCCGCAGAATTTTATAAAGATGAAAAGACGGTTTAGAAGCATAAAGAATAATAGGGTAATTTTAAATAATAATTGGGCGTAAAAAGTTTTTAGTGCAGTTTTGAACCGAAAGATTGGAGTAGTGCTTCAGCACAAAGTAGTAACAGTGATCAAAATGACAGAAGCACCACTCCAATTGGTCATTCTCACTCTACCCATTTATGCTTTACTA
>CAZECW010000045.1:0-12567 GCA_964510585.1 uncultured archaeon
AGCGCACCGAGATGTGGCAGGGGCATTGAACATAGGTGCCGTCTATAACGGAGGGCACGTCAACTGGGCGATGGCACACCCATTGGAGGTTCAAATATGAGCTTCCAAGAATCCCCCGACTTTAGTCGCGGGGAGTGTCAAAAAGCCGAAGAATGACACACAATTAGGAATTTTCATTCACTGGGCTTCACGGTCTCATACGCCGCCTTCTCATAAGGGTCAATCTTCTCCCTCACCTTCCAAGGATACGTGGCTCTGCCTCTGCTCCAAAAATCGCCCAACTTGTATCTAGGTACAGTTTCATCGCAACTATTTCTAAAAACTCTCCATTTT
Source organism: uncultured archaeon (assembly GCA_964510585.1). Lineage (GTDB taxonomy): Archaea > Asgardarchaeota > Jordiarchaeia > Jordiarchaeales > Jordiarchaeaceae > Jordiarchaeum. The sequence continues at coordinate 334 of CAZECW010000045.1, forward strand.
GGAACTGTTAGAGTGGTTTTAATTAAGCATTGAATTGTGTATTAATGATAGGAGAAGGGGGAAAATATTTAGGTTTATTCCCTAAAACTTCAAGTGGGAGCATCTTATGAGCGAAGTAAAAGAAATGGATTTTGAGGTGCTGAGAGAACCTTGGAACGTATACCAACTTGAAGAGGGACCAATACTTAAAATCAAATACGTATTGACAAGAGTTATAAAAAGAAGGGAGGACGGAGGACGGTTCGGTTATGCCTTTAAAGGCCAAAATGTAGTAGCTTTTTCCCACATTCCACCTGAACTTAGGGGTGAACCCACACGTGCAATTTATAGTCCAATGGAGCTCCAAGCCTCCATAGTAAATGAGGACGTCCGATACACAACCATAGCTGAGGAGTGGAACGAGTACCTGGCCGAAGACGGAACCAAAATAAGGGTAAAATTAACAGTTGTCAAAGTCTCCAGAACAAATAAAAGAGACGTGGACGGTGAACCCATATACCTAGTTCAAACATCCCTACTCCCCCAAATTCAGCCAAGAAAAAAGTAATACAACATCAACTCCAACTATGTGCTCCCCACACTATACCCTCTCACCATCCAATAGAAAAACAATAATAAGCTGCCACTGCCTAACCATAGTAATAGAGAAAAACTCAAATGAGAAAACCTTTTTTAAACTGGATTTCTAACCCGCGGTGAAAGTTGTTTGAGGTGAGCTTATGGCAGAAGACCAAAAAGACAGGCAATCTACTAAAGCAGAAAGGGTCACAATTGTTGAGGGAGGATCTGTCGATATCTGCGGTTGGCACGTGGCACTCACATCCATCTGGATTCATAATGGCTCAATCAAAGCAGAGCTAGCCATGTGGTCAGACAAAATCAAAAAACCCCTGTCAGGCGGTTACTCAAAGGGGAACAAGGTTGAAATAGGAACGTCAAACTGCATTTACTACGTGTATGAAATCAAAAAATTTGGAAAAAACAATGAAAAGCCAGGCTATATAGTTCTCACCACAAATAAGCCAGAAATTTTGGAGACCAAAAATTACCAAGAATTGGAGTCAATTGAAGCCACAACCAGAGCCTACATAGGTGATGCTGATTTCGGCTTAGGCCTTGTCTACAAAAGAAATGATGGAAAAATGGTTGCAACGATCTGCCCACCGCTTAACAGTCCACTTGGGCAGGATTTTGATTTATGCGAAGGAGACACTCTCTGGGTCGGAGAATGCGCCTACAATGTTGAAAAAATCGTCGATGGCTACAGAAAACCCGACGGAAGATACGAGAACGGCTACATAGTGCTAAAAAAACACAAAGAACTACTCCCAAATAAAGGTCCAATAATCCCCGGAGAATGGATATCGCAACCCCCCACCACACCAAAAGATGACCCGTAGCATCGAAAAACTGTTGGAGCCCTGTCGCACCTTGAAAAGATTAACACGAGAATCCATTTATTTTGTCAAATTTTGAATGTTTCTTCGATGAATTTTTTGCATAGGTTATGCACCCATCTTGCTTTTTCAAAGGCATCCGGTGCATAGTCTTTAAAGTATGTTTCATCTATCCCTTTTTCAAACCCGTAACCCGCAAGTCCCCTTTGCTCAGCAAGTTCAGCAACTATGTCCGCAATTAATCCAAGTTCTTTCCTAAACCATTGGGGCAAGTTGGGAATTCCTTGGATTTGCAACAACACATCGCTCACATCATGCTCTTTAGGAAAATCTATACCCAGAGAAATCAGAACGGCCTTAGCTGAATGCTCGGCCGCCATCTGTGAACTATACACAACATCATCCCAGCGTTTATCTTCAATTGCCCTCTCGGCACTTTGAAGCCACCTTGCAGCTCTGCTTATGCCCTGTGTTGCCATGCCAATATTTCTCACAGCTCGAAAACCTCCCCTGCCTTAACCTGCTTTAAATGCCAGTAGGTTTTTCCACTCGCAGTGGTTATCCGCATAGCTCCAAGCTTTGAGAGCTTCTCCCTGAATTCGCCCAAAACCTTTGAAAGGAAACCCTCCTTCTCATAAAGGATTATCCCCTCCATACAGGCATCAATATATATTCTGTGGGGCTCCAAAGCTTCAGACTTACTTAAAGGATAATGTTGAATCGACGTTGGAAAGTTTCGCTCCACAAGCCTCTGGAACTCCAATGTTTCACGCATCTTCCTCCTCAGCTTTACAAGCTCCCTCGTTCGCTCCCAGACCGGCTTATCCCAACCCTCAACCACCACGAGCAAATCAATGTCAGAGTCCCTATCCCAACTTCCCCTAGCCACCGATCCGAAAACAAGGACTCCAACCAAGCGCTGGGAAAAATGCTCATAGAGAACCTTGCAATACCTAGATAAAAAGTCAGCATAGATGCAAGGCAATCTTTCAAGGTTTTTAAGACTGATGCTGGGATGAAAAAGAGATTCAAAGCTTTCAAGAAGGCTCTCAGCGCGTTCACCCTTCTCCGATAGGGAGTAAAGCCTGTTTTCGGAAACTACGAGGCCTCCTGATACAAGCATTTTCAACCTTTTGCTCAGGGTTTTGGGATTGTGCACAATTTGGCGTAGCTCTCCGAAACGGGTTTTGCCTTCCTTCAACTTCTTCAAAATCCTTATAGTGTACTCATCAATCAAGGCAACCACAACAAAATAGTTTACAAAAGTATATAAATACTTTACTAAAATATATCAATAGAGATGCAGAATTACTCAATTTCGCCCCCCAAAGCATTTATACAGCTTCCTTTTCGGTTAAACCCCAAAATAAGGAATAGAATCAAACACCCCTAAACCACCACATAAATATGAAGACGGAGAAACAGAAAAAAGGGAAGAAATATGAGAAAAAAATTTGTTATACTAGGGCTAAATTGTCCGCAACTAGCTCCGCTATGTCTAAAACCCTAATTTTGGAGCCAAGAGCCTCCTTTGCGTCCTGAAGATTCATTATACAGAAGGGGCAGGCTGTCACTAGGTAATCTGCTCCGGTTTCCTCTGCTTCCTTTATCCTGTCCTTAGCTATCTCAACAGCCAGTTCTGGAAAACCACTCTTAACACCCCCACCTGCACCGCAGCACCAGGAAGCGTCCCTTATCCTTTTCATTTCCACAACCTTAACACCAGGCATCATTTTTAATATCTCCCTTGGAGCTTCATAGATTCCCATGTGTCTGCCAAGGTGGCACGGATCATGGTAGGTCACTTTTACATTTGCCTTTTCTAGTTTCAGTTTGCCCTCCTTCAACAGGTCTCGGATGAGATCCACTGCATTAACAACCTCGAATGGAAGCTTGCCAAAGAGCTCCACATAATCCTTGGCAATAGTTCTGAAACAGCCAGCACAATGAATTACAACTTTTTTGGCTCCCGAAGCCTTTAGAACCTCCAAATTGTGACTAGCGAGTTCCCTAGCCAAATTCCAGACCCCTGTTCTGAAAAATATTGAGCCACAGCACCATTCATCGGGGTGCACTATGCCAAAATCCACATCCGCAGCTTCCAAAATCTTCAGAAAAGCCTGGGCAAGCTCGGGCATTCGATAGGGCTCCGTGCATCCCACAAACCATATTAAATCAGCATTCCGGGGAACGGTTTTGCCTGCAGGTAGCCATTTTAAACGATCCTCATGTTTCTCCATATAGGGGTTATGTTCCTTCCTAGTCCACTCCGCAATTTCCCTGTGTCTCGGCATGGGGCCCAGCCCTTCTTCCACAAGGTCTGCTCTCATAGCCTCAAAGAGCTTTGTGTGATCAATAAATCGTCCTATCGGTAACACTATGTACTCACACATAGTTTGGTGACACGCTGAGTGGCAACTTCCACAAGTGGTACACTGGTAAAGCACCTTCGCCAAGCCCTCACTGGGCTCAAGCAACCCCTCTAAAATCCCTTTAGCAATGCGTATTTTGCCCCTGGCATAGTACGGGTCGAACTGGGGGGAGTGCTCAAGAACTGGACAAACTCCGTATCTGCCTACAGCCCATCTATAAGCTATTCTACAGTCACCTATACCGGAGCAGGCATAAACCATATCTGAAAGCCTTTTTGTGTTTTCCATTTTCGCCAATGATGATCCCCCCTACAGGTAGAACTTTCCTGGGCTAATAATCCTGTTAGGATCTAGGGCCTGTTTGATACTCTTAAGAAAAGAATAGTAAGCTCCATTGAAGGCCTCCGTATCTATTAAGCCCTTGCTGTATATTTCTCCCAACATGTAAGGCATGCCTCCCTCTCTTATGAGCATCTCGAGTTGGCTCTTCCAGAGTTCTAGGTTCTTCGCCCTATATTGCGGTTTGTCCCAAGCCAAAAGTCCAGCGTCAACTTCCACAGTAGTGTGTCCACAAAGAAGGGCGGTAGATATCCCGGACTGCATCCCCCCATTGGCATCAAGCTCAGCCTTGTGCGCCGCTTCCCACTCATCAAGTTTATGAGCTATGTAGGGGAAACGGTGAATTGGAACATGGACTTCAGTTGTCAAGGGTATAGAGCCTGGCCCCATTCCACCCCATATGCCGTGGAAGGTTAGCCAGTGGCCCTGTTCTTCATAGTGCCACTTGGCATAGTTTCCATCTTTAAGCTCTGGACCCAGCTCTGTGCAGCCATTCTCTTTACATATTCGGTCCACAATTTTAATATTTGCTTCCAGCTGTTCTTCTGTCTCTGCTTCCATGGTGTAAAAGAACACAGCTTTCGTTAATCCTACCCACGGCTTTATTTGGGGCACATCTGTTAATAGCTGTGTGCCTAGAACCATTGTTAGTGTCCAAAGTTGTGAATCAAATATTCCAAGGTCTCCTCTCTTCCTCCACGCTAGCCAGATTTTGGCCGCGTTTTCCGGTGAGGGTTCCTCTATGGTAAAGGTCTTAGCCGCATGGTAGGGAGGTTTTGGGAAAATCTCCAAGGTGGCCTTGGTTTTGATCCCCAAAAGCCCATTGTCACCCAGAAATAGCCCAGTTAAATCCGGGCCGAAACCGAACCTGCAGAATGGCTCCTTGGTGTAGACGCTGGCGTTGGAGCCAGTGTTTATTATGTCTCCATTTGGCAGAACGACTTCTAGAGCCACGCAGTGCTGAGTGCATGTGCCGTATTTTGCTCCTCCGCCTCCTCCCACGCTGTGGTGTGAGAGGCCGCCTCCAACTACTGCGGATATTCCACTTCCCGGACCGAGGTTTCCAGTGTAGTAGCCCAACTCGTTGAGTTTGGAGTTAAGCTCTGCCCAGGTTATTCCTGTCTCAACGGTAACTGTAAGAGCGTTTTCGTCTATGTTTAATATTTTGTGCATTCTGGCGGTGTCCAGAACTATGCTTCCTTTCTCTATGGGCTTAGAGCCTCCCAGTAGGCAGCAACCTCCGCCGCGGGGAACTATGGGTATCTTGTACTTGTTGGCTATTTTTACTACTTCTGCTACTTCTTCGGCTGTTCCCGGTTTCACCACATAGTCTGGAGGGTTGGGAGGCAATGCGCTGTCTATGCCTCTTGCGTAGGCATAGGTTATGAAATCTTCGTCGGAAACGTATTCTGTACCCACCGCGTCCTGCAACAATTTTAGAACCTTACTCATAATAGCACCTCAAAAATCGCAGTGTTTTTTATTCCAAATGCAATAAATTTTGTATATGTTGATTCTAGCGTTTAGCCATGGGTATGCTTTTGAAGCCTCTGCATATTTCTGTTACTGCTTTCTCAACGGGTATTCTTTCAATGGATGAGGCTCCTACGAATCCTTGGGCGATAGTCTTCTCATATATGATTTTGGTGCTCTCCGGGTCATAGAATGGTCCTCCATGTATTAGGCAGATTACTTCAGGGTTTACTTTTCTTGCTGCTTCAAATATTTCCTGTGCCCTCTTAAGTAGGGTATCTAAATCTTCCAGTGCAGTAAACCCCGCTATGCCTCCCATTGTTGGTCCCACATGGGCGCATATCGCGTCTGCTCCGGCTTCGGCCATATCTTTTGAGTCTGCCGCAGTGAAGACGTAAGCCATGGTAAAAACGTCCCAATCATGTAGGATTTTTATCATTTCCACTTCTCTGGACCATCCCCAGTGGGCGACGCCGTATCCAAAGGCCATAGACTCGTTGAATTTTCTGAGGGCCATTCCTCCCTCTATTAGGTTCTCATAAAGTCCTGTTGTAGGAAAGTTTATCACTCCGTTGAATCCTTTGTTGAGGAAACGTTTTAGTAAGGCTTCTAGGTCGAGGCAGAAGCAGTCGTTGGCCTCCACGCCTGCGATTATGGGCTTGTTTTTAACAACGTTCGCTATTTCATCATACATTTCTAGTGTTATGGGGTTTGAGTTCCCAATTATGGTAGTGGGTAGCCCCATCAATCTGGTTTTTCCCGTGCTGTAAATAATTATCAGGTCTGCTTGGCCGAGCTCAGCGCATTTTGCTATTATTCCGGCACTGCACCCTGCCCCCAGAATCGGTCTATTTTCGCTAATTTCTTTGTGGAGTCTATCAAGTATTTCCTTTCTGGTTATTTTTACTACCATTTTACTCATCTCCTTCTCGTGATTAATTCCTCAAAAGTTTCAACTACTTTATCCGCAAACATGTCATCATTAATGTGGCAGTCAACCTCAACAACTTTGACCTTCTTTTCCACGTTCTCCTTTAATGAATCAATGAATCCTTGGTCAGCTTCGGGGTCGTATAGGGGTGCACCCCTTTTGCTGGCTTCAGAGAAACCGCGCAGGGGAATTATAATTGCTACTGATCCCTTGGCTCTATTCGCCCTCTCTGCAATGTTTTTGCCCACCTTTTCTAGCTCCTCTTTAGTGGTTCTCACCAATACTACACTTGGCCCATGCATGGTCCATTTGCGACCTTTAAACTCGGAGGGAACTTGATCTATTCCTGTTCCCGGAAATATGTGCATATCTAGGCCGCCGGGGGCTATTATTTGGGGGAGAGCCTTCTCATTGGCACTTTCCAGGCGTACCCTCCTCACTTCGGGGGCACCTATTAACATTGAGATGTATTCTGGGGGGTATAGAACCATTGGAATGGTTTCAAAGGAGGTGATATCGATGACTGCGTCGATGCTTCCCTCTCTTATCAGTCTGTCTAGCATGGGCGTTTTTGCGTGGAAGGTTACAGCATTGTATCCCTTCTTCTCTAGACGAGAGATGACTTTCTGGACGCATGGGGTTGTGACTCCAAGAACAGTCATGCCTACAAGCGGCTTCTCTTCTGCTTTGGGAACCTCCTGTTCCACCATGCCTATAATTGCGCCCGCCGCGTTGGATAGTGTTCTTTTAACTATTTTGTCGAGACCCACTAAATCTACGGGTGTTTGCATCACAGTTATGTCCTCGTCCCCTATGGGTCTGGGGTCTATGAATGTAGTTACTAAAAGTTTGGGTACCCCTATGGGAAGTACCTTCATAGCTGCTGTTCCCAATGCTGCTGCGGTTGTGCCGCCTAAACTCATTATGCCATCCAGCTCGCCTTTGGAATACAAGTCTCCCACTATTTTTTTGACTCCCTCTACCATTACTTTGGTGGCTTCGAACCTGTCAGCGCCCTTTTCAGCGGCTTCCACAAGTTCTTTAAGGCTTTTGCCGCCGGCTTCAGCAACCTTCTCTCTGGGAACATCTCCCCTAATTAGGGGTTTGCCCATGACTCCTGCATCCACAATTATTGCTCGATGTCCCTTTTTCTCAATTATTTCCTTTAGATATTTGACCTCGTCTCCTCTAGTATCCAGAGTGGCTACAATCACAATTTTCTTAGCCATCCTATTTATTCCTCCAACCTAATATTCAAGGCTTCCAACCACGTCTTGTTCCATATTCTAAACTTCCCAGCCACAAAAGAGAGGATGCACCTATACTCTGCCTAGAATACTTTTAAAGGGAAATCATTGCTCTAATCACACCTCTCTTCCGGGGAAAATGCAAGTTACGGATATGTATCCTTAAATATTATGAATGCACTTAATAGTTATTTAAATCTAATCTTGAAACCTTAAAGAAGCGATTGTTAGATAAAAAGAGCGCTCAAGAATGTAGATCCTAAAAAATGCTGAAACCTGAAAGAAGACAATAGAGAAAAAAATGTGAGCAGATAAGTTGTTAACTAAATGGGTGGTGTTAGTAGACTAAAATTAAGGATTTGAGAGGTGTTGGAATGCCTGTTTTCAAAAAACTATTTGAACCCATAAAAATTGGGAGAATGGAGCTAAAAAACAGGATTGTCATGCCCGCCATGTGCTCCAAGTTTGGCACAGAGCTAGGAGCTGTAAACCAGCGAATCATCGACTACTATGTTGAGAGAGCAAAGGGTGGAGTTGGCCTCATAATAATAGAGAATACATGCATTGAGTGGCCCAGGGGGAAGGCTGGAGCAAGCCCAATAAGAATAGACGACTGGAAGTACGTTAGCGGTCTACACGACTTAGCGGAGGCCGTACACTCCTACGATGCAAAGATTGCCACTCAACTACATCACACCGGAAGGCAAAACTCTACACTGTGTACTGAGGGAGTGGAGCTTGTTGCCCCCTCACCAATACCATGCGCCGCAATGGGAGGTGAGATGCCCCGAGAACTGACAACAGAAGAGGTGGAACAATTGATTGATAAGTATGTTCAGGGGGCTCATAGAACAATGTCTGCGGATTTCGACGCTGTGGAGCTTCACGGCGCCCACGGCTATCTCATAAGCCAATTTATGTCTCCCCTCACTAACAAGAGGAAGGACAAGTACGGTGGAGACTTCGAGGGACGCATGAGGTTTCCCCTCGAAATAATAGAGAGAATAAAAGCCATAGTAGGCCCAGACTTTCCAATAATATTCAGAATCAGCGGAGACGAGTACATAAAAGGCGGACTCACAATAGAGGACACCAAAAAGATCGCCAAGAGACTGGAGGAGGCCGGTGTACATTGCATTAGTGTCTCAGCAGGAATCTACGAGTCCGAACCTTCCTGGTTTGCTAAAATCTATCCCCCTTCTGCCATGCCCAAGGGCTGCTATGTCCCCCTAGCTGAGGCAATAAAAAGCGTGGTAAAAATCCCAGTTATCGTGGTGGGCAGGCTCAGTGACCCCATACTCGCCGAGAAAGTACTGCAGGAAGGTAAGGCTGACCTCATAGCCATGGGAAGAGGATTGCTTGCAGATCCCTACCTACCACAGAAAATAGCTGAGAATAGACTGGAGGATATTAATCCCTGCATCTACTGCAACCAAGGTTGCTACGGAAACCTTTTCAAAATGTGGAGCATACAGTGCGACGTTAACCCCGCACTGGGACAAGAAAGAGAATTCCAAATACAACCTGCCAGCGAGGCAAAAAAAATCATGGTGGTGGGTGGAGGACCTGCAGGCATGGAGGCAGCGCGAGTTTTAGCTCTTCGGGGACACAAGGTTACCCTATACGAAAAGGAGGGAGAATTAGGAGGACAGATCAGGGCTGGCTCTGTAGCAAGCTTCAAAGAACCAGTGGGAGAGCTATTAAAATACTTCAGGACACAGCTGAACAAACTAAACGTAAAGGTGGAACTAAATGTTGAGGTGGACGCTAAACTGGTAAGTAAAGTGAAGCCCGACGTATTGGTAGTTGCTACGGGTGCAGTGCCAATCATACCGGATGTGCCCGGTGCTGATGGAGAAAATGTGGTTTTGGCAACTGATGTTTTGCTTGGGCGAAAGGCTGTGGGTGAGCGTATAGTTGTGATTGGGGGTGGCGAGGTTGGGGTGGAGGTCGCCATTCACCTTGCAGAGAACGGAAAAAAGGTTTCCATAATTGAGAAGGGTTTCGCCCTCCTACTAGAATTGAACACTGTTACTCGCCTGTATCTCCTTTGGAGATTGGCTCAGCTGGGAGTAGAAACAATCATTATGGCCAACGTGAAGGAGATAAAGAAGGATTCTGTGGTTATAGATAGAGGGGGCAAAACCGAAGAGTTTAAGGCAGACAATGTTGTGCTTGCTGTAGGCTTTAAGCCAAACAGGGAACTCTTGGAAAAATTGAAGGCCACAAATATACCAGTTTACGAGATAGGAGATTGCAAAAAAATAGGTAGGCTCAAGGGAGCAATACATGGAGGATCAATTATTGCAAGGAGAATATAGAACTCCATCCGCCTCTCCTTTATTTTTTGGGAGGGTGGGGGCTCTTTTTCTGGTTGATGTTCCAAATTTTTTGGGGCTTCCTAGAGTTTTCCTTACAAAAAAGTAATTAGTGTAGCTTAAATATAGTTTTCTTGAGAAAGGTTTTGCAGTTAAAGGGAAGTTTTTGGGTGTTTTAAAAGTGGTTGAGATGACTTTTTATGGTGGGGTTGGAGAGGTCGGCGGCAACATGTTCCTTCTCAGTGACAGAGATACCAGGATCTTCTTGGACTTTGGTATGAACTATGCTGCGAGGAGAAATTTTTATTCTTGGCCGGCTCTGCAACCCAGGGATGAGAGGGGGTTGCTGGATTTTGGACTCATACCCAACCTAACTGGAATATACCAATATGAGGAGTCTGAGCCCGGTGTTAACGCTGTTTTCCTCACCCACTCCCATGGAGATCATAGCGGCTATGTCTCGTTAATTAAAAGGAGGATTCCTGTTTATTGTGGTGAGACCACTTGCCTTATAATGAAGGCTATGGACGCCATTGGTAGAAAAACCTTCGAGAAGGACTTGAAAGGAATAGAGTGGAGAACTTTTCGCACCGGTGACCATTTGGAAATCGGCGGTGTGGAAATCATTCCCATACATGTAGATCACTCTGTTCCTGGAGCTTACGGCTTCATAATTCACACCTCTGAAGGGACAATTGTGTATACTGGGGATTTCAGGACTCATGGAACAAAACCCATGTTAACTGAGGACTTTGTGCAGAAGGCGGCTGAGGAGAGTCCCGAAGCCGTTATTTGTGAGGGCACAAACATTATGCAGGCCAGGGTCTCAAGTGAGAGGGATGTGGAGGTGGAGCTAGACAGCGTGGTGGCTAGCACTCCCAAAATTGTTTTAGCCAGTTTCGGTCACAACGATATAGACCGCTTGAGATCCTTTTACAATGTGGCTCAAAAAAATGACCGCTACCTGGTGATTTCGCTGAAGCAAGCCTACCTATTGAGGGAACTACAAAAAGACCAGAGATTAGAGGTTCCCGACGTTACAGGAGACAGGTTTATAATATTAGACGAGGAGAAGAGAAAAAACAGGTGGGAGAGGGAGGAGATTCAGAAATATAGCAACACTAAAACCATTACAGAGATTGGCAAAATCCAAGACAAAATAATTTATATCATGTCACAGTTTGACCTAAACGACCTTGTGGAAATTAGACCTGAGGCGGGTAGCGTTTACATCTACTCCTCTTCAGAACCCTTCACCGAGGAGGGAGAAATAGACTTTGAACGGCTCAAAAACTGGCTGGCATGCTACGGTCTACCACTCTACCAGATACACGCCTCGGGACACGTAATGCCCCACCAACTAGCGGAGGTAATAAGAAGGGTGAAGCCCAAAAAACTGGTTCCAGTGCACACCGAATATCCTGAAACCTTCAAAAAATACTTTGGAAAAAATGTCAATGTAGAACTGCCCACAAAAAACCAAACAATGAAAATACTCTAAAAACAACTCCGGCAACACATACCCTGAAAGGCTCACGGGATTTCTGCCAGAAAATCTAATATTTCTTGGACTGCTTCATCCATTTTTTCTCTCAAGAATCCATGGGGAGCATCCTTAAACAGTTTTAACTTGGCCCCAGGAATAAGTTTAGCAATAATTCTAGAATTTTCTGCGGGTACAATTAAGTCCTTTTCTCCAGCCATAACAAGGGTGGGAGCCCTAATACTGGGTAAACGATCACAAGCATCAAAGGCTAGAACTGCTTCCGCCTGCCTCCTTTTACCGGTAACCGTTGTGGGATACTTTACAGACAGAGCTCCCTTCAATAGCTCATCTCGATGCTCCCTCAAACAATTGGGAGAGTATACTAGGCTCCACCAAAGCTCTAACGCCTCTTTCTGAGACATTTCGGGAGGGGGATTCGCCACAATGAACATTTTCTTTTGCACCTCTTTGGAAACCGGCACACTCTTGGGGCCGCCGCAGGTTGCCATGCAAAGAATCAAACCCTTAACCTTCTGGGGATAATTAATAGCGAATTCCTGGGCAATCATTGCCCCCATTGAGGCTCCTAGTATGTGGGCTTTGGGAACCTTTATGGCATCCATCAACCCCGCAAGGTCATCCGCCAACATTTTTATGGTGTAGGGGATGTC
>CAZECW010000046.1:0-4934 GCA_964510585.1 uncultured archaeon
CTTAAGCCCAAGCCAAACCCTTCAGCTACCAACAACTATTTATATACTCTACTTTCAAATAAGCTTTTTGGCGATTCATCCCCACGACTTAAGTCGGGGGCTTTCTCGCCAAGGTTTTGTAACTGGTGTCCCACCAGTAGGGGTAATCTTCACTTGTGGGATCCGCCTTGATTCCTATCGTTGTAGGGTTGTTGGAGAGTGAGGGCGTCGCAGGTACAAGAAGTGTGGCTGGGGGGATCGCTGTGACCAGTAGGAATATTGAGATTAGGAATAAGCTTGATAGTATAAGAGCCTTTTTTCTTCTATCCATGGAGTTTTCCCTCACTAATTGGGAATATTTTGAAGCATGTTGATTGTTTTTCGCTTTCCCTTGTTTCAAACTGAGAATTTCTCAAATTTTTCATAATTTTTTGAGTTTTTAATTGTTCTTTGTGTATTTATTAGTGGTTAAGTTCGTATTTATACCTTTTCAATGTGAGAAAGGTTTTTTCCGAGAAAACTAGAAATTTTTTTCAAATTTTTACTTGAAATCACAAATTTTTATCCCTTTATTTCTTACTATTTTTGAAGAATTTAACACTAATTCAATTTATAAAAATTCAAATAGTGAATGTTGCTAAATGTGTAGGCTCTATTTTTGGAATTTTATGTGATTTCTTCATCTTAACTTCTGTATTATGTGATTTTTAGTGAGTAATTTTTGTGTTTTGTTGTTGTTATGCTGCTTTGTGGTGGGATTAGTATTGTTGTTGTGGGTTCTTCGATTATTGCGGGTCCCTTAATTTTGTTTCCTGGTTTCAACTTGTCTCCGTCATAGACTGGTGTTTCAAGGAATCCTTTGGCTTCTCGGAAGTAGGCTTTGCGTTTGCCCTTAAGGGCGGGGGAGCCATCCTCACCTTGGTGTGGTGATTCTTTTAGCCGTGGTTTTTTGATTTTTCCTATTCCTGTGACTCTCCAGTTTATGCACTCTATGTGTGATTCTGGATCCCAAACTGCGTAGTACCTGAAATGTGTGTTGTGGAAATCTTGGATTAACTGGCTCAAATTTTCCCTGTTTATTCTGTTAGTTTTTAGTGGAACATCTAGGTCGTGGACTTGGTAGGGATATCGTGCCTCCACGAAATATTTGAACTCCCTATTTTGGGGTGGGACTTTGGCTCTTTCTAAAAATTTCGCAGCTTTGTTTTCCAGTTCGGTTAGTACGCTGTTTACGCTCTTAAAGTCGAAGGAGTCGCTTCTTGTGTAACATGTGGCTCTGAAGTCTTGCTTTATGTCTGAAACCAGTCCTCCATATGAGCTCAGTACTCCGGCCATTTTTGGTACAAGAATTTCTTCCACCCCTATTTCTTTTGCTATCTCTGCAGCGTGTATTCCAAAGGCTCCTCCTCCACCAACAAGGAGCATTTTTCGGGGATCAATACCTCTCCTGATAGCTAAATTTCTTAAGGCAGCAATCATATCGTAATTAACCGTGGTATAAATGCGGCTAGCAGCATCCACAACGTCAATATTGAGTTGGTCTGCAATTTTTTCTTTTATCGCATCCTCTGCTCTGTCGGCGTGAATCTTCATTCTGCCACCTAAGAAGTAGTCTGGATCTAGATAGCCCAATACTACGTTTGCATCAGTTACTGTGGGCTCCACTCCTCCCAATCCGTAACATGCGGGGCCTGGGTCTGCCCCTGCGCTTTGCGGACCTACGTGGAGATATCCTGCTGAGTCAATCCAGGCTATGCTTCCTCCTCCTGAACCTACACTTTCAACGTCTACTTTGGCTATGCCCAGTTTATCTCCGCCTTCTTCTGTGGGTCTTATTTTGGATTCTCGGTTGAGAGGTATTTCTCCCCGTCTTACGAAGGCTATGTCGAAGCTAGTTCCCCCCATATCTACACCTATAACATCATTCATATTCTTTTCAGAAACGCCGATTTCTAGGGCTGCGAGGGGAAGCATGCTAGGACCAGAACCAACGGTGAGTATTGGTTTATTCACAACTTCTACGGGATCTAGAACTCCTCCCGAAGAAGACATTAAAAAGAAGTTTCCCACAAAACCATTTTCTTTCAATAATCTCTCTAATTTGGAGATGTAGTTGCTTATAATTTTGCGTAGTGAGCTGTTGATGGCTGTTGCTATAAATCTTCGATATTCACGAATAATGGGGTTCACCAAGTGACTGAGGTCATAGTCTACTTCTGGCCATTCTTCCTCTATTATTTGGCCGATTCTCTGTTCGTGTATTGGGTTTGCAATGGACCATATGAGGCCCACCGCTATTGCTTCCACCTTCCACTTCTTGAATTTTTGGATAATCTCCCTAACCTCATCCTCATTGAGGGGAGTCACAATTTCCCCTTCTGAATTTATTCTCTCAGTGACTGGCTGGATGAGGTATCTGGGAATGAAGGAGGGTGGAAAATCGATTTTCCAGTTAAACGGGTTCTCTTTTCCTCCCTCCCTGCCCGGTAAAACATCTGTGAATCCTCTGGTGCAAATCATACCCACCTTTGCAACTTTTCCCTCAATGAGGGCATTAGTTGTAGCAGTTGTGCCATGAATGATAGAGGCTGTTTCACTGAGTAGTTCCTCAACACTGTTTTTAAGGTCGCTGGCCGCAAGTTTTAGTGCATCCATTACTCCTTCTGTTAAATCGTGGGGTGTGGTGGGAGTTTTATATGTCCTCATCTCTTCAGAACTCTCATCAAAAAGTAATAAGTCGGTGAAGGTTCCACCCACATCTATGGATATCCTATAACTCATCTTACTTCTCCCTCTTCCTTTTTAGTTCTTCTCTCAGGCGTTTTGTTGCTTCGTAATCTACTTCAATGGTTTCGGGATCTTCAGCATTCCTAAACACTACACCGTAAACCTCACGTGCTTTCTTCAGGGAAACCCAACTGTCTCGGACACTTTGCCTGACACGTTCAGGATCCCTCTCCAGGGGGTCACCATATCCTCCACCAGCAGCCATTATGGACTTAATATATTCTCCTGGTTGGATGATTTCAACACCCATTCCCAAAAGTTCGATTTCTTTACCCTCCGCATTGATTTTTATGGGTACTGTTCTATGGCCAGGCTGTCCACCCAATACTCCTTTGGGAGGGAATCTGACTCCATCACAAACATAAGCCACCGTCATGGGGTATTTCCTAGTACCGTAAATGCAAAGACCGCTGGGAGCACCATCATATTTACCAGCCCCTCCACTGTCAATTACTATTCCAAATTCCTTATAGAATAATGGAAACCTCTGCTCATTGAGTTCTACACTATCAACATAAATAACTCCCCCAGTCACAGGTATACCATAAGATAGCCAGCCATCATGACCATCTACCCCGGGGCCTCCTCCGCTCCCACCTCCCACAATAAGTTGGTTTATGTAGTTCACTTCGCCAGGCGGACCGGGGCGACGCCAATCATAACCTGATATTACAGCCGCAGAAATAGGCATACCAGGGTTACCCTCAGCCATTCCCCAGGGGGGTCCCAACTTGGCAAATGTTGATGAAATCAAGTTGACCAGCCTGTCTGCCAGATTGGTTGTTGCTATTGCGGTGCTAACTGGATACCTTGGAATGCCCACAATCTTGCCTTCCTCCACAAGTATCTTTATACGTCTAAGAGCTCCCTCATTATGAGGCAAATCGGCTCCAAGAACATTAAACACTCCAGTATATGAACAGGCTAAAGTGGTGGCATAACTCATGTTGAAGCCAAAGGGTTGATTCTCCAAATTATCTCTAAGGTCAATAGTGATAAGAGCTTCGTCGGGGTCGATGGTTATCTTAACTTTTATTGGAATGCCCTCTGCCACAGCGGGAAGAATTTCTGGGAAGCTGTATGGTCCTTTTGGAAACATTATTGGAGGATCGTGTCTGGTTTCGTTCTCTAGAGTGGCGTGAGGCAGTTTCCTAATTTCCTCTATCATTAGCTTTTCGCTGTAGTTGAACCATTCCTCCACAAAAGCTTTCAACACGTCCACTCCATACCTGTCACATAACTCGATGACTCTGCGCTCACCTATTCTTGCTGCTCCCACCTGTGCTAGGTAGTCTCCATACCATTGGTCTGGCACTCGTATCTTCATTCTACATATTCTAATAACGTCTTTGATGTCCTTATAGTTGCGTTGCACCCTCACGCATGGGAAGTGTATACCTTCCTCATAAATTGTTGTTGCAGGGAAAGGATATGTGGTTGGAATAGGTGCTCCAATATCTGCCTGATGCGCTCTATTTACGGCCCAGAAAACAAGTTCATCCTTATAAAATATTGGAACCATCATGGTGACATCAGCGTGATGAGTGTTCCCCGTGTAGGGACAATTGTTCATGATGCAGTCCCCGGGAGCCAAGTCGTCAAAAAGTTTGAGAGTTTCTTGGACAGAAAGATGTATACTTCCTAGGTGGACTGGTTGCCCCTCTTCTATCATGAACAGGCGACCATCTCCGGTTACAATGCCTGAAGAGAAATCTCTAGCTGTGTTTATTAAGCCAGAGCGAGCAGACCTCATAAGGGTAAAGGTGATCTCGCGGGTTACTGTTTCAAACATCCTCGGCAGAATAATCATTAAGTAAGGATCAATTTTTTCTACCATTGGAAAATCTCCTTTAATTTTTTAATTTGACAACATTAAATTTTTTAAACATTTTTTCATGATTTTCCTCTTTTACCTTTAGGAAAGGGGGTTTTCCGCTGTTTTTATCCTGTTGGGAACAGGAACCAACTTTGTTGAGCTAATTATTAGGGCATAAAAAGTTTTTAGTGCACTTTGGGGATTGGATTGTCCAACAACCTTGGTACGTCACGCCTTAAAGACCTTCTTGAAGCATATTTTCTCCCACACAGTCCTCTTAAACCCTCCTCCGAGGAGCCTGAGGCTTAATTCAGGCTACAGAGGCGCAGTTTCTCCTCTACCCCTTTTTTGC